>JBHADA010000222.1:0-20429 GCA_041854805.1 Arachnia sp. | reverse complement strand
GTCGCTTCGGCACCTTCACCGCCGTCGACCGACTCGACCTGACGGTGCAGGCAGGCACCGTTTACGGGTTGCTCGGCCCCAACGGTGCCGGTAAGTCCACGGTCCTCAAGATGCTCACCCGGCCATGAGGTCGAGGCCCTCGCGCTCGGCCGCGGTGAGCCCGGCATCAATGACCAGGCAGGTCGCCAGCCCGTACTGCTCCCACGGCCCACCGTCGGGAACCCCCGTGGTGCGCAGATCGACGATGTCCAGAAAGCAGCGGTTGTCGACGGCGGCCTCGCGTCCGCGACCACTGAGGACCTTCATCTCGGAACCCACGAAGCTGAGCACGGAGACGGCGGTGCCGGGGAGGGACACGGCGCCGAAGTCCTCAAGGAGGTCTCCGGCCGCCTCCGGCGTGGGGTCGGCGTAGACCTGACAGCATCGTCGCTGCATGCGCAGTAACTGTAGGTAGAGGGAGCGCTGGGGCAGGGCGGAGCGCTCCAGCACGTCGATGAGCCGGACGCATTCGCGCCCCGCCCGGACATAGTGGCCGAGTTCGAGCAGTAGGCGCAGCCGGTCTAGGCCGAGCTCGACGAGGTGAGACTCAGGCAGCCCTGCCGCGGTGGCGCGCTCGATGAGTGAGTCGGTCAAGGCTAGGGCCTCGTCGACCCGGCCAAGGTTCTCCACGTCGGAGGACACGCAACTGCCCGCAGCCCAGGCCACCCATACGTCCGCGTCCCGGGTCAAAGCCGGCCAGTCCTGACGACGGGTGGCCGCCAGGCGACGGATCGCCGTGCCCTCGGCGTCATCGAGCGCGCCGCCAGGCGGCACCGCGTTGCGGACCGACTCCGGTAAGGGGCCGAGCAGCCAGGTTGAGGCGCACAGGCGATACAGGATTCGCACGCGGGCGCGCGCCCCCTCCGGATCGGTTGCTGGGGTGACGGCCGCCCGCGCTAGGCGCGACGCCCAGCCCGCCAGTTGGGGGAAGCCCCAACTGGTGGCCCAGCAGGACACGAGAGCGGCGCCTAGGACACAGGCGTCTTCGAGCTCTTCCTCCTCGCCGTCGCACTCCCACGCGTCCAGGGCACGTCGCAGTTCTTGGGTGAGCCCTGCCTCCTCGGCGAGGATGCCGCCGAAGGGAGCCCCAGCCCGGTCCTCGTCCTCCGGCGCAGCGAGGCGGCACAGGCCGAGGGCCCACGCCCGCACGGCGGCCCGGTCCCGCGCGGCCCGGGCAGGATCGACTGGGCGCGAGCGGACCAGATCGCGAACGCTGGTGAGCATCCTGAAACGAGGGCTCGCGTCCAACGATCCCCGCGCCGGGCCGGGTTCCTCGACCTCCAGGAGCGACTGGGAAACCAAGGCATCGAGGAGCACTGGCGCCTGTACGCCCAGGACCGTCTCGGCGGTCTCGAGCGTGAAGCCGCCGGTCAGGAGGGCGAGCCGGGTCATGGCGCCGCGCTGGGCATCGTCGAGCAGATTCCACGACCATTCGATGACGGCGGCTAGAGTGCGCTGGCGAGCGGGCAGGTCGCGAGGGCCGCTGAGGGTGGGGAGATCCCGGGCGAGACGGTCGGCTACCTGCGCCACCGACATGACCCGGGTGCGGGCCGCTGCCAGTTCGATGGCCAGCGGGATGCCGTCGAGGGCGGGCAGGATGCGGTCGAGGTCGGCGCCGGGCAGCATCTGGCGGGGGCGGGCGGCCAGAGCGCGGTCGCAGAAGAGCCTGGCCGCGGCGTCAGGAGTCAGGGGAGCGAGGCGGTGGATGTGCTCGGCGCCCAGATTCAGGGCGCGACGAGAGGTGACGAGGACCCGCAGCCCGGGTGCGGAGGCGAGCAGCGGGCCGAGTAGGTCGGCGAGATCATCGCTCACGTGTTCGCAGTCGTCTAGGACGAGCAGGGTGCCGGGCACGTCGAGCGCTTGAACGAGGCTTCGGCGGGGGGCCGTGCCGGCGCTTGGGCTATGACCGAGGGCGGCGAGTAGGTCGCCGGCCAGCGCCACTGACGTATCCCGCTCAGTGGCCTCCCCGCTCGTGGACGCGGCCTGAGGAGGCGAGATCTCCGTCATGGCTAGAACGTGGACAACCGGCAGCGTCGACCGCGACGCCAAGGCCTGCGCCAGGCTCGTCTTTCCCACACCGCCGGGCCCGGTGAGGGTGACGAGCCGGCCAGTGGCGACGGCGGCCTCGACCTCCCGCAGGTCGTCGTCGCGTCCGACGAGGTGCACGGGGGAGCTGCGGACTCCTCGGCGTACGGGGCGTTCGGCGCTCAGGGCAGCCTCGTGGGCCGCGCGCAGGCGAGGCCCCGGGACCGCGCCGCGGGCACGCAGCCGCTGCCGGTAGGCCTCGTAGCGCGCCAGCGCGGCCGACGGCGACCCAGCCCAGGCCTCGGCGCGCACGAGGGCGGCCAAGATGGTCTCGTCGGAGGGATCGTGTTCGGCGAGGCCGGGCAGGAGGTCCATGGCCTCGCCGGCGCGTCCGAGGGTCTCCAGGGCGAGGGCTCGTTCGCGCGTGCACCAGGTTCGCAACGTCCGCGCCTGCCGGGTTAGGGCGCCGCGCGGGCCCGGGAAATCCGACGGGGCGACACCCTCGCCGTAGCCCAGGGGTGCGGCGCCGGTCAGGGCGATGACCGCGGCGAGATCCTGGCGTGCGACGGCGTCCTCGACGTCGCGAACCGCCCGGGCCAATGCGAGAAAGTCCACCTCCTCGGCGTCCAAGCCGAGTGCGTACCCCTCGCCACGCAGCACGATGGCGCCGTCCCCGAGCCGGCTGCGCGTCCGGGAGACGGCGACCTGGAGGGCCTTGTGGGGGTGGTCGGGGCGTGCCTCGGGCCACAACGCCTCGATGAGTTCTCCCTGCCCAACCGTCTCGCCCTCGGCGAGCGCCAGCCGGCATACGAGGTCTAGGGCGCGGCCGGTCAGCGCACGTCCATGCCAGGTGGCCGCGGCGCCGAGCAGACACAGCGCGGGGGACACGGAACCTTCACCGTTCCCGGGAGGTGTCCCGGCGGGCGACACTAGCCGCGTCACGGGGCGCGCATGCCGTTGGGGTCGAGGTCGCGCCATGGGATGTCCTCCGAATGGTCAGTGATGCGTTCGCCATCCTCGCACGTCGCCGGGCGGACCATTCACCGGGCCGCCGAAGATGACACGTGTCATTCTCAACCCGTGACAGCGTCCCCTGACGCGACACCCAGGTCTCCGGCGACGCTGGAGACATGACCGAATGCTTAGCCATCGAACTCGCCAGCCTGACCAAACGTTACGGCTCTATCACCGCTGTGAATGCTCTGGATCTGGATGTTCCCGCCGACCAGATCCTCGCCTTCCTCGGCCCCAACGGCGCGGGCAAGTCCACCACCACCGAGATGGTGCTCGGACTCGTCCAACCCGATGGCGGCTCGGCCCGTGTCTTCGGGCGGTCCCCGGCGCAGGCGGTTCGGTGTGGCGACGTCGGAGCCATGCTGCAAAACGGCGCCCTCCTCGCCGACACCTCCGTCCGCGGCCTGCTGCGGCTCATGCATGGGCTGCACGCGCATCCGCTTCCGTTGGGCGAGGTCATTGAGCGGGCCGACCTCGCCGACATCCTCGGATCCAACGCCGGCAAGCTCTCGGGCGGTCAGGCCCAGCGGGTCCGGTTCGCCCTAGCCATCATGGGCGACCCGCGTCTGCTCATCCTCGATGAACCCACCGTCGGTATGGACGTCGACTCCCGCCGCCGTTTCTGGGCCAGCATGGAGGACCTCGCCCAAGGCGGCCGCACCATCGTCTTTGCCACCCACTATCTCGACGAGGCCGACGAGTTCGCCGACCGCATCGTCGTCATGGCCGCGGGACGGCTGGTCGCCGACGGCAGCGGCTCCCAGATCAAGTCCGTGGTGGGCGGCCGGCAGATCCGCTTCGCAGGGCCGCACCACCGCTGGGAGGAGCTGCCCGGGGTGATCCGCGTTAGCCAGGATGCGGGCACCTGGACGCTCACCAGCTCCGACTCCGACGCCACCTTGCGGGACCTCCTTGGCATCGACGGTGTCCGTGACGTCGAGGTCACCGCCCCCCGCCTCGAGGACGCCTTCCTCGAACTCGTCGCCTGATCAGCCCTCAACTTTGGGAATCGCCATGACCACATCAACCACATCCGTCACCCCCGCCACGACGCCCGCCCGCGTGCGTCACGTCGCCCATTACATTGCTCACAGCGCTCTGCTCACCCTGAGGGAGTGGAGTTTCCTGGCCTTCGTCATCGCCATGCCCACGACGATGTATCTCTTCTTTGTCGGTATCTACGGCGACGAGGTCGCCACGGGAGACATCAAGGTCTCCGCCACCATGATGGTGACCATGGCCACCTATGGCGCGCTCGGGGCCGCGATGACCGCCGGCGCGCAGATCCAAAACGAGCGCTCCACCGGGTGGTTCCGGCAGTTGATGCTTACCGCCCTCACCCCGGCCCAGTTCCTGGCCACCAAGATCGTGGTCGCCGTCGTCGTGATCGTGCCGGCCATCGTCGCCGTCTTCGTCTCCGGCGCCTACCGCGGGGTCAGGCTTTCGGTGGCCACGTGGCTGGCCTCGGGCGCCCTGATCCTGGCCTCCCTGCTGCCAATGGTGGTCCTCGGGCTCGTCCTGGGGCTCTGGTTCAAGCCGGCCGCCGCCAACGCCGCCGTGACGCTGACCATGCTGGCGCTGTCGATGCTCGGCGGGCTGTGGTTCCCACTGAGCATGATGCCCTCCGCGATGGCCACCATCGGCCGACAGCTCCCGTCACACTGGGCCGGCCAGATTGGCACGTGGCCTATCGTCGGCGGCGACTTCCCGTGGAGGGGAGTGTGGGTGATCGGCGTTTGGACGGTCGCGCTCATCGCGTTGGGCGTGGTGGGGTACCGTCGGGCCGTGCGCGTCTCGCGCCGGTGACTGCCATGAGCCTCGACGACGACCCCAACGCCGCCCCCTGCTACGACCCGGGGGCGGTCGGCCTGCCTTGGTGGCGGCGGGCGCTGGCGCAAGGGGTCGGCTACATGCTGCCCAGTTCGGGGTTCGCTCTGATTCCCTTCTTTTTCGTCGACGACTACTCGCCGCTGGTCTGGGTGTTGGCCGTGCTGGCCATGGCCGGGATACTGGTGTTCTTCCTTGGCGTGACGGTGATCGCCCACTGGAGCGAGGCGTGGCGCTGGGTGTGGATCGCGGGCCTGATTGGCTGCATCGTCGTGCTGGGCCTCGTCACCGACGGCGATGCTCGCCCCTTGTATTTCGTTGTCTACGCCACGGCCGCGATCGCGTCGCTCATCGCGTGGCGCAAGGCCAGGGTTGCTGTTTCGGTCCTCGGGCTCGTGGCGCTCGGCGTTTCCTACGTCAATGCCGATAGTTTCGGCGTTGTCATGGGCCTGGCCGCGATAGTGCTGGGCTGGGGTTTGGGCACGGCCCTCGAGGGGGAGCGCATGCGCCAGGCCCTCGACCGCGCGCAGCAGCGCACCGCCGTGCTCGCCGTCGCGGCGGAGCGGGAACGGATCGGCCGGGACCTGCACGACATCCTCGGCCATTCGCTCACCACGATCGCCGTCAAGGCCGACCTGGCCGGACGGCTGGTGGGCCGCTCCGACGACGCCGCTCGCGCTGAGATTGCGACCCTAGGCGAGGTGGCCCGTCAAGCCTTGGCCGACGTGCGGGCCACGGCCAGCGGCATGCGCGAGGTGCGGCTCGCCTCGGAGCTGGCCGCCGCGCGCTCCGTGCTCCAGGCCGCGGGGGTGGAATGCCGCGCCCCGTCCGCGCTGCCAGTCCTCGGCGAGAATCGCTCCGAACTGTTCGGTTACGTGGTGCGCGAGGCCGTCACCAACGTCGTGCGGCACGCCGAGGCCACGATCTGCACCATCGACGCCGGGGCCAGCTTCGTGCGGGTCACCGACGACGGGCGCGGCATCCGCAACGGAGCCCAGCGCAGCGGGTTGCGGGGCCTGGCTGAACGCATCGCCGCGGCAGGCGGCGAGTTGAAGGTCGTCTCGGGGAAAGGAACCCAGGTGCTGGCAAGTTTCGACGAGGAAGAACCATGATTCGGGTCATGATCGCCGAGGATCAGGCGCTGATTCGCTCCGCGCTGGCGACCACCTTGTCCCTGGAGGACGACCTCGACGTGGTGGGCCAGGCCGGCACCTGTGCAGAGGCTGTCACCGTCGCTGGGCGCAGCGCCCCGGATGTCGTGCTGCTCGACGTTCAGATGCCTTCTGGGGATTTGCCCCGTGCCCCGGTGGCAAGCGATTGCGTCGCGTCGCTCGCCGGCGGGACCGAGGTCGAGGACGGCATCGACGCCATCGCGCCACTGCGCGCGGCTGCTCCGTCGGCGAAGGTGCTGGTGGTGACCACGTTCGGCAGACCCGGGTACCTCAGGCGAGCCATGGACGCGGGGGCCGCCGGTTTCATGGTCAAGGACGCTCCCATCGACCGGCTGATCGAGGCCATTCGGCGCGTCGCCGCCGGGCTGCGTGTGGTGGACCCGGAGCTGGCCGTCGCGTCGCTGTCCATCGGCGCATCGCCCCTGACCGAGCGCGAGGCTCTCGTGCTGGCCGCGTCGGCCGGCGGCGCGTCGTCGTCCGAGATTGCCGCCACCGTCCATCTCTCGGAGGGCACGGTGCGTAACTACCTCAGCACAGCTATCGGGAAGTTGGGCGCTCGAAATCGCGCGGAGGCGCTGCGCACCGCCACGGATAACGGTTGGTTATGAGGCTTGGACTAGCGCATCCACCGACCAAGTGAACGCACTGCCCTTAGGGTAGACAGGTAAGCCAATCGACAGGTGAGGAAGTTTCGCTGTGCCTTCACATCACACAGACCCCACACCCAGCACCCAGCCGACCCCTGGGGCCGCCGGTAGACGGCATACTCGCGGGCTGCTGCAGCAGTCGTCAGCGGGTATCGCCCGGATGACCCGAGAGGGTGAGGTACTCGACGCCGCGCACCCAGCGCTCGAGCCCGTCGTCGAGGACCTCGGCGACGAACAACCCGGCAAGCTCGACCAGGTGGTCTTCGGTGTCACCGCCGTGCTCTCACTAGCCTTCGTTCTTTGGGGAGTGTTCGCGCCCGAGAGCCTCAAGGCTGCCTCTGGTGCGGGTGTTGGCTGGGTGGTTGGCAACACAGGCTGGTTGTTCGCCTTGGCCGCCACTGGGTTCGTCTTCTTTGTGTTATGGCTCGCTGCCAGCCGCTATGGGGCCATCCCGCTCGGCCGCGACGGGGAGAAGCCAGAGTTTTCTATGGTCTCTTGGGTGGCGATGATGTTCAGCGCCGGCATGGGCATTGGCCTCATGTTCTATGGCGCCGCCGAACCGCTGTCCCACTTTGTCACCCCGCCGCCCGGCGCCGAGGGGGGCGTTGACGCGGATAAGGTGCGCACCGCCATGGCCACCACCTTGTTCCACTGGGGGCTGCATCCGTGGGCCATCTACGCAGTGGTCGGCGTGGCCATCGCCTATAGCGTGTTCCGGAAGGGCCGCCCGCTCACCATTTCTGCTGTGTTCGAGCCGCTGATCGGCAAGCGGCAGAGCTATGGCCCCGCGGGCAAGATCATCGACATCTTCGCCATCTTCGCCACGCTCTTCGGATCCGCGACGTCCTTGGGCCTGGGCGTGCTGCAGATTGCCCACGGCGCACAGATCGTCGGCTGGGTGGGCAAGACGGAGAACGCGTTGCTGATCGGCCTCATCACCGTGCTGACCATCTGCTTTATCCTGTCCGCCGTCTCCGGCGTCAGCAAGGGCATCCAATACCTGTCCAACATCAACATGGTGCTGGCCGTGGTGCTCGCCCTATTCGTGTTCGTTCTCGGACCCACCGTGTTCATCCTCAACCTGATGCCCACGATGCTCGGCTCCTACCTAGGCGACATCATGCAGATGTCGTCCATGACGGGGGCTCTGGGCGACGAGGCCAACACGTGGCTCTCCACCTGGACCATCTTCTACTGGGCCTGGTGGGTGTCCTGGACCCCCTTCGTCGGCATGTTCATCGCCCGCATCTCCAAGGGGCGCACCATTCGCCAGTTCGTCACCGGGGTGCTGCTGTTGCCCAGCATGGTGTCGCTGGTGTGGTTTGGCATCTTCGGTGGCGCGGCGATTCACGCCGAGCAGGGAGGGCAGAAGCTGTCCGAGGCTGGCGATGCCGAGTCCACCCTCTTCGCGTTGCTGGGAACCATGAGGTGGGAGTCCATCACATCGGTGCTGGTCATGGTGCTGGTGGCCATCTTCTTCGTCTCCGGGGCCGATGCCGCATCCATCGTCATGGGGACCCTGAGCGAGAACGGCACCATTGAGCCTCGCCGCTGGAACGTGGTGTTCTGGGGCGTCGTGACGGGCGCCGCGGCGGCGATCATGCTGGTGGCCGGCGGCGAGAACGCGCTGCAAGGGTTGCAATCGGTGACCATCGTGGCGAGCCTGCCGTTCCTGCTGGTCATGATCGCGATGGTGGTGGCGCTGATGCGCGACCTCCACAACGACCCCCGGATCGTGCGCGGCCGCTACGCGGAGATGGCCATCGACCAGGCGGTGGTGGAGGGCGTCACGGCCCATGGCGACGACTTCGCGCTGGGTGTGAAACCCACCGAGCCGGGGCAGGGCGTCGGCTCCTTGGTGCCCACCCCGGGCCAGTCCGCCGATGAGGATGTCGCCGAGGCCGACAGCGAACCGGACGAGGACGCGAAGGACGGATAACGCACGGGGCGGAGCCCCGCTGGTCGAGTCATTGGGCCCTGGAGGGCGTTCCTCTTGGGAGGAAACCCGCCTGTCGAGTAGCTCGGCGTCGTTCGTCCCTCACGACGCTACTCGACCGGCGGGGGCTTCAAGAAGAGCTCAGGCAGGGCCCAATGACTAGACCAATTTGTTCAACAGGTCCTGGTACGCGGGGTGGCGTTGGATCCACCGCGCGACGAAAGAGCAAGCCGGCACCACCGTCTGGCCCATGGCGCGGATGTCGTCGAGAGCGAACCGGACGATCTCGGCGCCGATTCCTTGTCCGCCGAATGCCGGGTCGACCTCCGTGTGGGGCAAGGTCACCACATTGCCGGCGACGGTGTAGTCCGCGAATCCTACGAGCCGACCGCCCTCCCATGCCTCGTAGCGGTGCGCCTCGGGGTTGTGCTTCAACTCAGCCATGCCGGAATCCAAGCACATGTCGTTCTGCCATCCTTGACGGATGAGGCACCGCATCTTCGACGTCACCCTTGCCAGCGTCTACCCGCACTACCTCACTAAGGCGGAGAAGAAGGGCCGCGGCCAGGCGGAGGTGGACCAGGTGATTCGCTGGCTCACCGGCTACGACGAGGAAGGGCTGCGCTCCGCCATTGACGAAGAGCTCACCCTGGAGGAGTTCTTCGCTCAGGCACCCGCCATGAACCCCAACGCGACCCTCATCACGGGCGTGATCTGCGGCCACCGCGTCGAGGAGATCGAGGATCCGCTCATGCGGCAAATCCGTTGGATGGACAAGCTGGTCGACGAGGTCGGCCGGGGCAAGAAGATGTCCTCGATCCTCCGCACCCCGTAGGCGAGCCTCGCCGAAAAAATCTGGATTGGTTGTAACGAAACCCGGCTCTTGCCGCGTCAGGGTGGTGAAGGCAGCGGCAAGGTCCGAGTCCGTCGGGGGGCGGATGCGGCCTGGCGACCGCGATGCGGCCTCGTCGGATGGACGGGCCGGTGCGTGGAACGGGGACGCTACGGGGGACCCGCTGCCGATCGCCACGTGGCCGTGACAAGCTGCGGAACGGGAGTTCCCGGCGTCACGGCCATGGTGGGGGCGGAAACCAGACGTGGTGTGGCAATTGACAAACTCCGGTGGGGCACAGGATAAGGTTTGACTGGGATGCATGTCATCAACGACACGTGTGCTTTACTTCTTGTGCCCCGGCAGAGAGATAAAACATGGCGCCGCCAGACGGATACCAGGAGCTGGTCACCGACCAGGCACCTGCGTTGTTCCGGCGTGCGCTACTGCTGTCGCGAGACTGGCATCTGGCTGAGGACTTGGTGCAGGAGACAGCAATGCAGGCGCTGACCAAATGGCGCAAGGTCTCCGCCGCACACGATCCCGCAGCCTATCTACACACCATGCTCACCAACCTGTTCCTCGGGCGCGCCCGCAAGCGTAGCTACACCGAAGTGACCACGGATATCGAAGTGCCCGCCACGGTGGATCCCTGGCCGGGTATCGAATTGGAACTTCAGGTCGCCAAGGGGCTTGGCGTGCTCGCGCCTGCTGAGCGTGCCGTCGTGGTGGCGCGCTACATGGACGATCTTCCCGTGGCCGAGGTGGCCAACCGCTTGGGGCGGGAGGAAAGCTGGGTGCGAGTGACCGCGTATCGAGCGTTGAAAAAGATGCGCGTCGAACTTGAGGATCGCGATTTCACTGAGGAAAATAGTGCGCGCGTTGCGCCGTCGCGTAGAAACGGCCATCCTTGGGGAACGCCCCGTCGGAAGCGGGGCCATCGACGCGCGACCTTTGAGGGGGAGGTGGCATGAATCTCGACGACCTGCGCCGTCTCGGTCAAACGCCGGCGCCGCCCAATGCCTTCGCGTCTTCCCTGGCCGCGTCCTCCGTGGCCAAGGCCACGACGCGTCTCGCCCGGCTGCGCACATTCTCTGTGGTGGGTGCCGCCGCGGCCGTGGTCGCCGCCGGGGTTGGCATGTCTATATTCACGACCCGCTCCACCGACGTGAGCGATCCGCCGCTGTCGAGTTCGACGCACGCGGGATCCCCATCCGATTCCGCAGAGCCGGTTGCACCGTCGGAGCCAATAGCCCCATCCTCCCCAAACGTATCCTCGCTACCTAGCCTCACCCCGAGTGGGACCCAGAGCGTTGATCCCTCGCAGATACCGACCAAGACCGCAACGCCGCAGTCGAATCCGTCGCAGGATTCCCCAGAATCCGATCTGATTGTGATCATCAGCCAAGATGGTGTTGGCACACAGACCGACACCCCTGACGCAGACCCAGCGCCGTCGGATGAGCGCACCCAGCCGGACGAGGAAGAGACTTCCGAGCCAAGTCATACCCCGCCGGCCAACTCCACTCCTGAGCCAGACCCTCCGGCGCCAGGCGCCACGGAATCGCCGGACGCCACGGAGTCGCCGGGAACATCTAGCCCAAGCGAGACCGCCCCCAGCGAGCCCGCCGCGCCGCCGCCTAGCGAATCGGCCCCCAAGCCCACGCCCAGTGCCTCCGCGTCCAACGACACGCCGGTCCAGACGCCCCCCCTCACTGACTGCAAGGTGAGCGATATGGGCACCGAGTATCTTGAGGACCAACTCGACGCAGGCCAGAACGGAGACGTCGCGACGCTGAGCGTGGTGCTGATCAACAAGGGCGAGAACCCATGCTGGATCAGGGGCGCGACCAGGACCACTTTCAGGGAGAGCGACGGCCAGCAGAGCGACGGAATGTCCACCAAGGTCAATAGCCTGATCCAGCCTGGCAAGGGGCTCAAGGCCAGCGTTACGTACTCCGTGTGCGACCCGTCGAAGAAGGGGGCCACGGTGACTCTCCAGATTGGACACTACGGTCCCTATCGCTGGCGCGACACCTACGGGCGTGGCTGCTGACCCACGGTTTGTTTGGCCCTGCCTAGGCAATGTGTGAAGAAACAACCGTCTATACCGCTGCCATATTCAGGTCAGACCATAAACGGTCGAGAATAGCGGCGAGTCGTCTGCATGTTTGTGAGTTCTCCCGCCAAAGATCTGATGCTCCGTCGGGGGTTCATGACTTCCTCGCCGGGCGGCGCTAGCAATACCTCGGGGCGTATCTGAGCCTTTGGGAGCGCGCACCGGGCAAGCGGTGTCGTGTCTCCTGCGACGAGACTGTTATGCGTAGTCAAACGCAAATTCTTGCGGTATGGGTACACGTATGGAAGTGGTGCGAGAATCGGGATGATCGGAGCTGAGGTGACCCGCCCCAGCTGTGGGGGGGAAATGAGAGGGCGGGTCACCGGCTCAGTTTCGACTTCATTGTCGCGTCGTGAACGTTACCGGTCTCACCTGCGAACCGCAATGCCAAAAGCAGTAAAACTGTCCATTAGGGGGTAACGATTCAGTAACGTTTAGTTGAGGTTTCGCCAACTGGGTGTTTGTTGACCCCGAGGGCGTGCTGTCCAGACGTTGCTGTAACCTATCCGACCCTGATGTCTCGGTTCCGCCACACCAACCAAGCCCCCAGCAGGCCCGCAATCCCCACGCCGATCAGCGCTCCCCACGGCCGCCAAAGCCACTCGTCTTGAACCGTGCCGTGACCTAGCGGCGACGCATCCATGACCCAGCCTGGCAGCTTCAGCAAATCGCCCAACAGGGTCACCGCCGCCGACGCGGCGAACAGGGCCCATGAAGCCCCGGCTGCCTGCGGGGCCAGGGAGACGATGAACACCGCCACCCCAACGATGGCTAGCATCCCGGGCGTCTGCGTCCAGATCGCCCGCGTTGCCATCGCCCACACGTCCTTCCCGGCGCTCGCCTCGGCGGCCCAAGACAAAGCCACCGAGCAGACCGCCTGCACCGCTAGGAGAAGAACCAGCGCGGCGCATGCCTGGGCGCCGAACAGGCGCCCGCGCGAGGCCCCCGCCGCGAGTGCGGTATCGGCCCGCCCAGCCAACTCATCCGCCCCGCCGCGCACAGCCGTGCCAAGCACGGCGGACATGGCAGCGATGACGACGAACCTGCCCGTCAAGCCGAAGAAGGCCTCCCGCATTTCCTTGCTCCCTCCCATCTGCTGGAGCAAGGCCGTGGAGCCTTCGTCGATACTGGCCGCGTCGAGCATGCCCTGCGTGATGGACCCGAAGAAGGCGGCGATGCCCCCCAAAGCGATCAGCCACGCCATCGCTTGACTTCGTTCGCGCACCAATGCCAGGGCGCCCATGCCTCGGACGCGACGCGGCCTTCCCGCGTCGTCCAAGCTAGGCAGTAGGCTGCCGCCGAACTCGCGTCGCCCGGCGCACCACAGGGTGGCCCAGGCCAGCGCCGCGCAGATTCCAAGGGCGGGAAGAAGCGCGGGCCACCGGTCCTGGGAATAGGCCCCCACCAGAGTGCGCCAGCCAAGCGGTGAGACCCAGTTCAGCCAGGCGATGTCGTGCACATCGGCCGCGGCCCGCGCCACGAAGGACAGGCCCACGACGCCCAGAGAGACCGTGGTGGCCCAGCGGGCACTGGGGCCGGCCGCTCCCAGCGCTAGAGCAAGCAGGCCATACACCGCCGAGACGGCGGCCACCATGCCCCCGAACGCCGCGGCCCCGGCGACGGTGAGGTCGTCGACGCGGCCGACCATGGCCGTCAGCGTTCCGACGACACCAAGCGACAAGACCGCGACCGCGAGCAGAAGCGCCACGATGGCCGTCACGGCGGCCGACCTGGGGCCAACGCCGCTTGCCCGGAACGCCTCCGCGGTGCCGTCGTCCTCGCTCTTGCGGCCCACCCAGCCCGCCACCATGACGCCCATGACGGCGGCCAGCGTCACCACATATGTTCCGACCTCCCAGTTGGCGAACTGCCCAAGGCGGCCGGGCTCCTCCAGTGGCCCGTACATGACCACGAACGAGATCGTGTCCCCGAAGGCCCGCACGAACGCCTCGCGCTCCTCGGACGTTGGGTAGTAGCTCTCATACGACGCGACGCTAGCCATCAACCCCCACAGGCCGAGCCACCACGCCAGCAGCCGGGTCCGGTTCAGGCGCCACAGCAGCCGCAGATGCGCAATCACAGCGCCTCCATCCCGTAATGCGCCAGAAACTGGGTATTGAGGTCGCCCCGGGCGCGCAACTCCTCTAGCGGGGCGTCCTCGACGACGCGCCCGTCGCGCAGCATGGTGACCGCGTCGCAGACACGGTCCACCTCAGCGAGCACATGGCTGCTGAGCAGGACGGCCCGGCCGTCGCCGGCGGCCTCAAGGACGAGATGGAGGAAGAGTTCGCTCATGAGCGGATCCAAACCGGTGGTGGGTTCGTCGAGGATGAGCAGTTTGGTAGGGGCGGCGAAAGCCGCGATGAGGGCGAGCTTTTGCCGATTGCCCTTGGAGTACGTGCGCACCCGACGTGACGGGTCGAAGGAGAAACGCTCGATCAGATCCTGTTCCTTGGCGGCGTCGCGGTGGCCGCGCAGCGACGCGAGCAAGGCGAGGGTCTCATCGCCGCGCAGGGTGGGCCACAGCGCCACGTCGCCCGCCACGTAGGAGGTCTGACGGCAGATCTCGGCCGCGTCGAGGAGCGGGTCGAGTCCGTGGACGCGCACGCGGCCGCTATAGCGGCGGTAGAGGCCGAGCAGGCATCGGATGGTGGTGCTCTTGCCCGCCCCGTTGGGGCCGAGGAAGCCGTGGACGGTGCCGGCGGCCACGCGCAGGTTTACCCCGTCGAGTGCCTGGACCCGCCCGAAGCGTTTGCTGAGGCTGGAGACGTCAATGGTTGCTGTCATGCCTCCAGCCCAGCCTGTGACGCCGCGTCCCAGTCAAGGCGTCGAGCGTCAGCCGGGCTCGACGGGCCCTTGAGAGCTATGGCTGGCCTGGTAGGCCTGTTGAAGGAGGGCGAGATACCGCAGGAACAGGGCTTGGGAGACGGGGTCGGGCAGAAGCTCCGCCACCAGATCCTGGTCGAGGATGTGGAGTAGGTCGATATTTGTCCGCGTCAACAGGGTGTCCCATCCGTCGATTCCTTGGGTGACGGCGAGGCATTCCTGAGCGATGGCCTCGATCTCGCCGGCGCAGTCGCGAGGGTGGTGGCAGCGGCCACGCAGCCTCAGCCATTTCCGCAGGACGGTGATGATGGGTTTGATGTCGCGGGCAGAGAGTCTCCAGGAGCGCAGGAGTTCGGTGTAGTCGGCGCCGAGCAGAATGGAGATCTCGGCCATTTGACGGTCGAGTTCCAGCACGCCGCGCATGGTCTCGGAGCCGTCGAACCTGAGCATCATGGAGTAGACCTCGCTGAGCTCGGGAGGTACGGCCGACAGTTCGCCGGTGCGTGCCACGCGGTCTCGCAGGGCGCGAATCCGCCGCTCTTGACCCTCCAGCTCTTGGCGTTTGGCTTCGAGATGGGTAAGGGAGTCGTCGAGTTCGCGCAACGTGGTCTCCACCGCGCTGGAATCGTCGTTCTCGGCGAGCACGGCCGGTACGCGCGAGAGAGGGACCCCCGCCTCGGCGAGCTGACGGATGCGCAGGAGCCGCGACAGGCTGGTGAGGTCGTAGTCGCGCCAGCCGTCGCGTCCCTCGGGCGGTACTGGCAGCAGGCCGAGCGAGTGGTAGTGCCGGACGGTGCGCACGCTGGTGCCCGCCAGCCGGGCCAGGGCGGAGATGTGCATGGGGCTATCCTTCCGCGCTGCTCTCAGGTGGTGGTCAACTCGCGCTGGATGGCCGCGACGCAGGCGGCTGGGCCATCCTCCCGGGAGAAGGCGGCCTGGACGGTGGTGGCGGCGTCGCGGAACCGGGCCTCGCTCAGGACCCGTGTCACGGCGTGGGTGAGGTCCCGGGTTCCAGCCCGCCTAGGGGAGAGGGCCAGGGCGTTGCCGCGACGCACGCACACCTCCACGTTCCAGGTCTGCTCGGGTTGCAGGCCCATGCCGACGAACGGCACGCCCGTGGCGCACGCCGTCTGCACCGTGCCCTGGCCGCCGTGAATGACGGCGGCGTCGACAAGGCCGCCGAGCCGGTGGGCGGGGAGCGGCCTGGTGACGTGGACGTTGGGAGGCAAAGCGGAGCCGGCGACGTAGTGCGCGATGGGGGCGATGACGTCGATGTCCATGGCCCCCAGGGTGCGAGCCGCGGCCAGGGCCAAAGGGTGGCTGGCGGAGGACCCGAGCCCCAGGTAGACCAGGGGCCGTGGGCGGGCGGCCAACTCGTGCAGGAGGGCCGGTATCTCCCCGCCGAGCTGGGCGTAGACCGGCCCCACCCGCTCGAATCCGGGCGGCAGCGTATATCCGGACAACTCGTCGGGGAGCACGGTGAGCAGGTTGTGGTCGGCGGTGAGCAGCGACGCGAGGGTGGCTCCGAGGCGCACCCCGTGGCGTCGTGCCGTCGCCGCGAATGCTCGAGGCGCCAAGGGCAGCCGGGCATAGGCCTGGCGGAAGGCCCACGAGGCAGCCCGGTCGGCGAGCTGGCGCCAGCGGGTCTCGCCCCGGAGCAGGCCAAGGCGCTGGGTTTGCCTCACGTGGGGAAGGGTCAGGGCGAACGGTACGGGGTAGAACAGCGGCACGCCCTCGGCGCGGGCAGAGATGAGCGACGTCAGGTTGGTGCCGATCACCACAGCGGCCGCCTTACTCTGGGCGATGAGGTCCCGCTCGAGGCACACGCGCCGCTCCACCAACTCGGCGCTGAACGGGCTGCGCAGCGTGCGTCCCTGATCCAACGCGAGCGCCAGCCGTTTCTCTCGCTCGGTCCAGGCTGGCTGGCAGGGGCGATAGTCGAACTCCGCGTCCGTGATGAGGTGGGCCCAGTCGTCCTCGTAGCCCATGAACACCGCGCGGAAGCCAACGGCGGCGCGGGCCACCTCGATCATCCGGGTCACCTCGGCGAGGTTCATCGTGATGGGGGCGAAAAGCAGGGTGCGCATCCACCCAGGCAACCGTGTGACGCTACGTCGCGGTCAAGCCCGTGCACGGGTGCGCCGCTGGTCGAGTCAACGCCCCGGCCCAATGCCTCAACCACCGATGTGATGCGCCGACGACTCGCCTCAAATTGCAATCTGACATGGAAGCAATAACATTGCCTTATGCAATCGCGCCCGCCGCTCGTCCGACGTCGCCACGTCGACCTGCTGCGCGTCGCCAGCGCCTCCATGTGTCGTTGACCATGGCGCCCCGCATCGGGGTGCCGCGAAGCCGCCCGCGGACGCGGGCTCCCGCCCCGAACCCCAGCAGAAGTGCGAGAACCATGACCACAGCCCCCGCGCGCACCCGCGGTCCCCGCCCCGGCAAGAGCAACGGTCAGTGGGCCGTTGACGGGCGCGCCCCGCTCAACGCCAACGAGGTCTTCAAGGCAGAGTCCGACGTGCTCACCGTGCGCGACCGGATCATCGAGACCTACTCCAAGGAGGGCTTCGACTCCATCCCCAGCGACGACCTCCACGGCCGCTTCCGCTGGTGGGGCCTCTACACGCAGCGCAAGCCGGGCATCGACGGCGGCCGCACCGCCCAGCTCGAACCCCACGAGTTGGAAGACAAGTACTTCATGATGCGCATCCGCCTCGACGGCGGCGCCTTCACCCGCGAACAACTGCGCACCATGGCCCAGATCTCCCGCGACCACGCCCGCGGCACTGCCGACATCACCGACCGGCAGAACATTCAGTACCACTGGATCCAGGTCGAAGACGTGCCCACCATCTGGGACAAGATCGAGGCCGTCGGTATGCGCACCATCGAGGCCTGCGGCGACTGCCCTCGCGTCATCCTCGGCTCCCCCGTGGCAGGCATCGCGGCGGACGAGCTCATCGACCCCACGCCTGCCATCGACGAGATCGCGCAGCGCTACATCGGCGACCCCGAACTGGCCAACCTGCCGCGCAAGTTCAAGACCGCCATCACCGGGCATCCCAGTCACGATATCGTCCACGAGATCAACGACATCTCCTTCGTCGCTGTCGAGCACCCCGAACTGGGCATTGGCTACGACCTGTGGGTGGGCGGCGGCCTATCCACCGCGCCCCGCCTCGCCGAACGGCTGGGCGCCTTCGTGCAGCCGGACCAAGTGGCCGACGTCTGGTACGGCGTCATCCGCATCTTCCGCGACTATGGCTACCGCCGCCTCCGCAACAAGGCCCGCCTCAAGTTCCTCCTGAACGACTGGGGCCCGGAGAAGTTCCGCCAAGTGCTGCAGGACGACTACCTGGGCTTCGAGCTTCCCGACGGCCCCGCTGCCCAGCCCAATGGCGCGCCCAGCGACCACATCGGTGTCCACGAACAGGTCGATGGCAACCGGTACATCGGGGCCGCCCCCGTCGTCGGCCGCGTCGGCGGGGAGACCCTGGCCGGGTTGGCTGACCTCATGGAACGCGTCGGCTCGGACCGGATGCGCTTCACCCCGCACCAGAAGGTGCTGCTGCTGGACGTGCCGCCGGAGAAGGTGGACGAGGCCGTCGCCGGGCTAAACGAGTTGGGGCTCGCCGTCAATCCGGGGGTCTTCAGGCGCAATACTCTGGCTTGCACAGGCATCGAGTTCTGCAAGCTCGCCATTGTCGACACTAAGGACACCGCCACCGGCGTCATCGCCGACCTTGACGCCCGGCTGGCCGACCTCGACCTCGAATCCCCCGTGCACCTCAGCATCAACGGCTGCCCCAATTCCTGCGTGCGGATCCAGACCGCCGACATCGGGCTCAAGGGGCAACTGGTCACCGGCGAAGCGGGGGAGCAGGTGCCCGGGTTCCAGGTGCACCTCGGCGGCGGACTCGCCACCAACGGCCGTCCCGAGGCCGGCCTGGGCCGCACCGTCCGCGGGCTCAAGGTCACCGCCGACGGCGTGGCTGACTATGTCGAACGCGTCGTGCGCCGCTGGCACGCGGGCAAGGCCGATGGCGAAAGTTTCGCAGCCTGGGCCCATCGAGCCACCGACGAGGAACTGTCATGAACCTGCCCATCAACCTTGCCGTGTCCGCCCCGTCGCGCCCAGCCGAGCCGCGCCGCCGGGAGCGCACCCCCGAAGAGCTGCGGGCCCTAGCCGAGGAGGGGAGCCGTCGATTCGCCGGCGCCAAACCCGCCGATGAAGTGGTGGCCTGGGCCAAGTCCGTCTTTGGTGACCGGGTGGCCGTGGCCTGCTCCATGGCCGCTGACACCGTGCTGGCCCACCTCGTCAGCTCCCACATCGCTGACGTCGACACCCTCTTCCTCGACACCGGCTACCACTTCTCCGAGACACTCGCTCTGCGTCAGGAACTGCCCACTGCCCTTCCCGTCAACGTCGTCGACGTGCTGCCGGCCCAAAGTGTGGCCGAGCAGGACGCCCAGTACGGCCCCAAACTCCACGACCGTGACCCTGCCCTGTGCTGCCAGCTACGCAAGGTGGAGCCCTTAGCGCGCGAGCTGGAGGGTTACGAGGCGTGGTTTACCGGCGTCCGCCGCGATGAAGCCCCCACCCGCGCCAACACGGAACTGGTGACCTTCGACGAGCGCCACGGCCTAGTCAAGATCAACCCTCTTGCCTACTGGAGCTTCGACGACGTCATTGACTACGCCGAGCAGCACCTCGTGCCCGTCAACCCCCTCCTCAGCCAGGGCTACCCGTCGATCGGTTGCGCTCCCTGCACCCGTAAGCCCGCTCCCGGTGAGGACCCCCGCGCCGGGCGCTGGGCGGGCCTGACCAAGACCGAATGCGGCATCCACCTCTGAGAGGAAACTGGAGTGAACAACCCTGAACCACGGCCCGCTGACAACCTCGACCTCCTGGAGGCCGAGGCCATGCTGGTTATCCGCGAGGTGGTCGCCGAACTGGAGCGCCCCGTGATCCTGTTCTCCGGAGGCAAGGACTCGGCCGTGCTGCTGCACGTGGCGCTGAAGGCTTACTATCCGGCGAGGCCGCCTATCGCTCTGCTGCACGTCGACACCGGCCACAACTTTCCCGAGGTGCTCGACTACCGCGACCGCACCGCCCAGCGCTACGGCCTGCGGCTCGAGGTGGCACGCGTGCAGGACTACATCGACGACGGGCGCCTCACCGAACGCGCCGACGGCACCCGCAATCCGCTGCAGACCCTCCCGCTGCTCGACGCCATCGCCGAGCATCGCTTCGATGCCGTCTTCGGCGGGGCTCGACGCGACGAGGAGAAGGCCCGTGCCAAGGAACGCATCGTCAGCCTCCGCGACGAGTTCGGCCAATGGGATCCGCGCGGGCAGCGGCCCGAGCTGTGGAGCCTATTCAATCCGAGGCATCGTCCCGGCGAGCACGTGCGCGTGTTCCCGCTGAGCAACTGGACCGAGCTCGACGTGTGGCGCTACATCGAACGCGAATCCATTGAGCTGCCCAGCTTGTACTTCGCCCACGATCGCGAGGTGTTCCGCCGCGACGGCATGTGGCTGGCCGTCGGCGAGCACAACACGCTGCGCCGTGGCGAGACCCCCGAGACCCGCACGGTGCGCTACCGCACAGTCGGTGACATGTCGTGCACCGGCGCCGTCGACTCCACGGCCGCCAGCGTCGACGACATCGTCCGCGAGACCGCACTGACCACCGTCAGCGAACGCGGCGCCACCCGGGCCGACGACCGCCTCACCGAGGCGGCCATGGAGGACCGCAAGAAGGAGGGCTACTTCTGATGAGCACGTCAACCCTGCTGCGCCTCGCCACCGCCGGGAGCGTCGACGACGGCAAGTCCACCCTCGTGGGGCGCCTGCTGCACGACTCGAAGGCCGTCATGGCCGACCAGCTCGAGGCCGTAGAGCGCGCCAGCCGTGACCGCGGCCTCACGGCCGCCGACCTTGCCCTCCTCACCGACGGCTTGCGAGCCGAACGCGAACAAGGCAT
>JBHADA010000221.1:0-3881 GCA_041854805.1 Arachnia sp. | reverse complement strand
GCGCTTAAGATCTCCGGGCTTCCGGATCGTCAGCTCTTCGGCTCAGGCACGGTGCTCGACTCGTCGCGGTTGCGATGGCTCATTGCTCAGGAATGTGGGGTTGCGGTGCACAACGTGCACGCCTACGTCTGCGGCGAGCATGGCGATTCGGAGACCCCGCTGTGGAGCACCGCCAGCATCGGCGGCGTGCCCCTGAGTGAGTGGGAGCATCAGACCGGGCAGCTTGGTGCTGCGAAGCGCGACGAGATTGCTCACCGCGTGGTGCGGGCCGCCTACGAGGTGATTGAGGGGAAGGGGGCCACCAACTACGCCATCGGCTTGGCAGGCACGCGCGTCATTCAGGCCATCCTCGAACACCCACCATTGCTTCCACGAATTCACACCGCCGGGTTCGGTATCCCTCTTCTTTTGGGGTGTGACTCTTGTCGAGATTGGCCCCGTGATTGGTGCCTTGCTGTGGATCTGTCTACTCCGTAGAGGGTATCGAGTCCGGTCCAAGCAGGAGTGTCGTGACTTAATTAGGAGCTTGACCACTCGTGAGGGCGCGCTCATCACAAACACGGACTTGACAAACATAGGAGCAGCCTTTGGTGAGTATCGTCGCCAGGTCTCGGCACGCTGACCGCTACCGCGTCCAGCTACTCGACCAGCGGGGTTTTCCTTCCAAGAACGTCTGCCGGGTCCAGTGACTCAACCGGCGGTTCGGTTCAGGCTGGGACGGCCGCCGAAGCGAGGCGACATCGGAGACGAAGCTCCTGCGGAGGCTTCGATGCCGTTGCCGGTTTCGCTTGTCCACAAGGGGCACTGTTGTCTGTTGTCTCTTATGCACAGCGGTGGAGGGCATGGTAGATCGCGGAGCGGCGGACCGAACAAGAAGGTGAACCGGCTGAACGGCAGCCGGGTAACCGAAAGGAACCAGCAATGTCCGCTCTCGCACGCATCGCCGCTTGCACTGAGCTCCGCTCCCGCGTTCTCTTGGAGCGTGGCCTCACCACCGTGGAGTACGCCATCGGCCTCCTCGCCGCCGCGGCCGCCGCTCTCGTCCTGCTGCGGATCTTCAACGAGCAGCCCTTCTTCGAGATGCTCTACCAGTGGGTGGTCAACGTCTTCGTGAACATCGCGAAGCCGGAGTGAACGGCAGGGGCCCGGGCGGCCATGAGGGCCGCCCGTGGTCCCGACGGCATCAGCGGGGCATGGTGACCATTGAGCTTGCCGTCGGGATCCTTGTGATCATCGTCGTCACCGCCAGTCTGGTCAGCATGGCGATGCTGGGTGTGGCTCAGGCCGCCTGCGTCGAATCCGCCTCGCAACTGGCCAGGCAGACCGCCCGAGCGGACGAGACAGCGGTGAAGGACGCCAAGGAACGCGCTCCCAAGGGTGCGAAGATGACGATTGTCCGCGGTCAAGACGGTGTGGAGGCAACGGTTCACCTTGACGTGGCCGTGTTGGGAATTGGTTCCGTCACGGTCATGGGTGAGGCTTGGGCAGCCTATGAACCGGGAGTGTCGCAATGACTGGGTCGAGACGCGCCCGGAAGCGGCCCCGGGACGAGCGGGGCTCCGCGGGAGCGTTGCTCGTGACCGGGGCAGCCTTCGCCATAGCTGGGGTGTTCTTTGTGGCCTGCGTGTTCATCGGCTGGTTCGCCAGCATCCGTAAGGCCGAGTCAGCCGCCGAACTGGCGGCGTTGGCGGGCGTCACGGCATCGGTGGGCGGGGGAGACCCATGTGCAGCCGCCCACGACACCGCATCCCGCAACGACGCCGTGGTCGCCGGCTGTGAAGTTCGTGGTGAGGGCCGCAACGTCGTGGTCGAGATCTCGGTGACGGCCGAACTCACCCCGCGGCTGTGGGCAGGTCCAGAGAGTATCCGGCGTTCTGCGACCGCGGGAACTTGAAAGACCAAGCGCCGTTCTGGCAGGTCTCATGCACCAATCGGAAGTGCCATGGGCCGAGCGGAAGGTGCCATGGGCCGAGCGGAAGGTGCCATGGGCCGAGCGGAAGGTGCCATGGGACGAACGGAAGGTGCCATGGGACGAACGGACGCTGCCTGGCTAGCGGCACGAGCCAGTAGCGGCCACGGTGCCGGGCGGGGCGTGGGACGGGGGGCGGTGAGGACTCCGGTCGTCCCCGTTTCTCCCCACTCTGGGACGACTGGGCTTCGCCTCCCCTCGTCCCCCGTCCCGCCCGGCCCAGACGCCTCGGTCAAGGCGGAGGAACCCGGTCAACGCCGTTCGTCCTCCGTCCCCGCCGGTCCAAAGCTCATTGCTTGGACTCGGTGGCACCTTGCCAGAGGTTGATGCCCTCCACGCCGCCGTGCTGGTCGATCGCAGCGAGTTCGTCGCTGGTGAACGCCAGGTTGTTCAGCGCGGCCAGACTGTCGTCGAGCTGGGGCACGGATGAGGCGCCGATCAGGGCTGAGGTGACCGATGCCTCACCCCGGTCACGCAGCACCCACGCGATGGCCATCTGGGCCAGGGACTGGCCGCGGGCAGTAGCGATGTCGTTTAGCGCGCGTAGGTGCTCGATGTTGTCCTCGCTAAGCAGATCTGGGCTGAGCGACTTGCCTTGAGCCGCACGAGAATCCTGCGGCACGCCACCCAGATAGCGGGAGGTCAGCATCCCCTGCGCCAGGGGAGAAAAGGCGATTACGCCCATCCCCGCGTCGTGACACGCCTGAAGCAGGCTGGGGCGGCCGTCCTCGACCCACCGATTGAGAATGGAATATGAGGGTTGGTGGATCACGAGCGGGGTGCCCAGCGACGTGGCGATGGATTGTGCCCTCGCGGTGAGCGAGGCCGAATAGGAGGAGATGCCCACATAGAGGGCCTTGCCGCTGCGGACGATCTGGTCGAGCGCTGCCATGGTCTCCTCGAGAGGAGTCTCTGGGTCTGGGCGGTGATGGTAGAAGATGTCGACATAGTCCAACCCCATGCGGCGCAGTGAGTCGTCGAGCGAGGCGATGAGGTACTTGCGGGATCCCCCAAAGCCATAGGGGCCCGGCCACATGTCCCACCCCGCCTTGGAAGAGATGATGAGTTCGTTGCGATACGGCTTGAAATCCTCGGCGAGAATGCGTCCGAAGTTGATCTCGGCCGCCCCATAGGGTGGGCCATAGTTGTTGGCGAGATCGAAATGAGTCACGCCCTTGTCGAAAGCGTGGCGCAGGATGTCACGCTGGCGCTGGATGGGGAAGTCGTCCCCGAAGTTGTGCCACAGCCCCAGAGAGATGGCGGGGAGCTTGAGGCCCGAACTGCCGAGGAGGCGGTAGGGCATGGAGTCATAGCGGTCATCGGCGGCGATGTAGGTCATGAGGGGGATCGTAGTGCTCGGCGACGCGCAGGCGCACTATCCAGTCTTCTTCGAGGGGAAGCCCGTAGGTCAGTCACGGGGCCCTGGCAGGTGTTCTTCTTGAGAGGAAAGTGCCTGTTGGTCGAGTAGCCGAACGCGGTAGCGGCTCCGCGGTGCGGCGTAGCCGCTCGTTGCCGAGGCTAGAAGCGAGTGGAGCGAGTCCGTTTTCTTCCGGGCGGAGCCCCGTGCGGTGTTGAGACCTTGATGCGTATCGTCGCTCGGTCTCGACATGCCTGGTTTCGTTCCTCGCGAGGCTACTCGACTGGCGGGTGTTTCGGTTCAGTGGCTGGCCGCGGTAGTTCTGTGGCGCGGCGTAGCCATCGGGGCAGGAAGCGAGTGAAGCGAGTTTCGTTTTTCTTTTGGGTTCACGGGGCGGAGTCTTGTTCGGGGACCCGACTATCGCTCGACCGATGGGATCGGCGTGAAGCCGTCGTAGTCGGAGAAGACCGTGGTGGTGATGGCACCGTCCAAAGTCAACTCCGTGCGTTCAACGCGGAACTGCTCGTCGACCTGGATTCGCAGCGTGCCGGAGTC
>JBHADA010000220.1:0-42568 GCA_041854805.1 Arachnia sp. | reverse complement strand
CTCATATTTTCCCCCGAAGGGTCTGCTGAGATCGTCAATTCCGGTGTGCCTCGGTCAAGGATTGTCCTGTTCGGTAGAGTGCGGGGTCTTTGCTCCTTTCTACCCGCCAAAGAGCGCCTCAAATGGGTATGAGAAGCTGCTCCCGGACCGGACAATCCCTGTCTGAGGCACACCGGAATCATCTATGAAAGGAGGAAAGGTGGCCCGAAAGAGTCCTGATGAGCTCCCGCCTCCTGGACCGACGGTCAAGAAGCAGGAGGACAGGCTCATCACGATGGCCATCGACACCGCCGAGCGCATGTTCCTGGAGGGTACCGCGCCTCCTTCGATCGTAACGCACTTTCTCAAGCTCGGCACGACGCGAGAACAGCTAGAGCAGGAGCGTCTCCGGGCTGAGAATGCTCTTCTGGAGGCGAGGAAGGCCTCACTGGAGGCTCAGGCTCATGTCGAGCAGCTCGTAGCTGACGCCCTCAAGGCGTTCCGGTCGTACCACGGAGACGAGGACGATGATCCGGACATATACTGAGCTATCAAGGCTCAAGAGCTTCGAGGAGCGGTACGAGTACCTGCGTCTTCCGGGTGCTGTGGGTGTGCCTACATTCGGATTCGACCGGCATCTCAACCAGAGGTTCTACACGTCACACGAGTGGCGCAAGGTGCGTAACATCGTAACTATAAGGGACAACGGATGCGATCTCGGAATACCGGGAAGGGACGTACAGCGCGGTCTTCTGGTTCACCATATGAACCCGATCGCTCCGGAGGACCTTGAGGACTTCAACCCGGACATCCTGGACCCGGAGTATCTCATAAGCGTGTCTCATACGACGCACAACGCGATCCACTTCGGGTCAGACAGGATTCTGGTTGCGGTTCCTCCGGAGAGGCGACCGGGAGACACTAGATTGTGGTAGGAGCCCCATGTCTTCAGTACTCAATGACATCAAGAGCCTGCTCGGCATCGAGCAGGACTATAACGCATTCGACGACGAGCTGACGCTGCATATCAACGGAGCCATGATCGATCTGTACGAGCTGGCCAAAATGGACAGTCTTCCGTCTATCACCGGCGCCGGAGAGCAGTGGAGCGATTTCGGGATCGAGGGACCGCACTACGCCACCTTTGTGGCGCTCAAGGTGCGTCTCGTGTTCGATCCGCCACAGAACTCGTTCGTCACTAGGTCGATCGAGGAACAGGTTAAGGAGGCGGCATGGCGGATAGCAGTGCTGTAAGGCTCTCTGAGGCCCTCGGCATTTCCGAGGAAACCGTCATGAAGCACTACGGCGTGAAGGGTATGAAGTGGGGCATCCGCAAGAAGCGGGTCGACCTCGGCATCCGACGCAAAGGACAGGAGATCGCTAAGAAGCGAAAGGAGAACCAGGAGAGGAAGCAGGAGGAGAGGCAGACTCGGACCCGGAAGAACACCGAGACGTATCGTCTGGAGACCGACGAGCTACGCGCCGTCGTTGAGCGGATGCGTCTCGAGAACGAGTACGCAAAACTCGTCAACCCGAAGAACGAGAAGCGCAGAAATGCCGGAGTGCAGATCGTGGTAGATGTGGCTTCCGGCGTTCTGAAATCGGTTGCTACCGACTACTCGAAGCACGTACTGAACAACTTCATCCGGACGTACGACCCGACGTATAAGCCGTCGAGCGGATCGAAGAAGAAGTAATGGCTCTCTCCAACACCGCTACGCCCAAGTACTACGGCGCGTTCCGCGACAAGGTACTTCGAGGAGATCTCCCGGTGTGTCGAGAGATCTCCCTCGAGATGAACCGTATAGATCAGTTGATCGCCGATCCGAGCTTTTACTATGACGATGCTGCGATCGACGGATTCATCAAGTTCTGCGAGTCCGAGCTCACTCTGACCGACGGAAGCGACCTGACTCTTCTCGACACCTTCAAGTTATGGGCAGAGTCAGCTCTATCGTGGTTCTACTTCGAGGAGCGCAGCGTATATACGCCTAATCCTGACGGAAAAGGCGGGAAGCACGTACGCAAGCGTGTGAAGATGCGACTTATCAACAAGCAGTATCTCATCGTAGCACGAGGTGCCGCAAAGTCGATGTACGCATCCGTCATGCACAACTACTTCCTTGTGGTTGATACGTCTACTACACATCAGATCACGACGGCTCCTACGATGAAGCAGGCCGAGGAGGTCATCAACCCGATCTCTACAGCGATCGCTCGGTCAAGAGGTCCGCTGTACAAGTTCCTGACCATGGGCACTCTCATGAACTCGACGGGGAACCGGGACCTCAAGCAGAAGCTGGCTACAACGAAGCGCGGCATCGAGAACAAGATGACCAACTCGCTTCTCGAGGTGCGCCCGATGACGGTCGCCAAGCTTCAGGGCCTGAGGACTAAGTGCGCAACAGTAGACGAGTGGCTCTCTGGTGACATCCGAGAGGATCCAGTAGGGGCGATCGAGCAGGGAGCCTCCAAGATCAAGGACTACCTGATCATCGCGATCTCGTCAGAGGGAACCGTCAGGAACAGTGTCGGCGACACGATCAAAATGGAGCTGGCCAGCATCCTTAAGGGCGACTACTATAACCCTCACGTCTCGATCTGGCACTACAAGCTGGACGAGGTCGAGGAGGTAGCCGACCCGGCGATGTGGGTCAAGGCTCAGCCCAACATCGGGATCACCGTGTCGTACGATGCGTACGCACGTGACGTTGAGAGGGCCGAGAAGGCCCCCGCAGCGCGCAACGACATCCTCGCCAAGAGGTTCGGCATCCCCATGGAGGGCTACACGTACTTCTTCACGTACGAGGAGACTGTTCCGCACAGGGCTCGTGAGTTCTGGAAGATGCCGTGCTCGATGGGCGTAGACCTGTCGCAGGGCGACGATTTCTGCGCGTTCACGTTCCTGTTCCCGTTACCGAACGGATCGTTCGGGGTGAAGACTCGGAGCTACATCTCGTCGTTGACTATGATGCGCCTGCCCGGCGCTCTTCGTATGAAGTACGAGGAGTTCGTGTCGGAAGGGTCTCTGCACGTCCTCGATGGGAACATCTTGGACATGATGGAGGTCTACGACGATCTCGACCGCTTCATCCTCGACTGTCACTACGACGTGCGTGCTGTCGGCTACGACCCGTACAACGCTCGTGAGTTCGTGGAACGGTGGGAGCGTGAGAACGGACCTTATGGGGTCGAGAAGGTGAACCAGGGGTCGCGAACAGAGTCTGTGCCTCTCGGAGAGCTCAAGCACCTCGCTTCCCAGAGGATGCTCGACTTCGACCAGTCGCTCATGTCCTACACGATGGGTAACGCCATCACGCTGGAGGACACGAACGGCAATCGGAAGCTCTGGAAGAAGAGGGCCGAGTACAAGATCGATAACGTCGCCGCGCTCATGGACGCGCTGGTGGCGTACAAGCTGCACAAGGAGGTGTTTGAGTGAGTCTGGGACAACGACTTGCGCACGCGTGGAACGCGTTCCGGTACGACGAGAACCGGAACAAGGACTTCGCGCAGCTCAGCGTCTCGTACGGGCATCAGGGGTCTCGACCTCTAGCAGGCGCGGCCAACGACCGGGGCCTGGTCACGACGATCTACACCAAGATCGCGCTCGACGTCGCAGCAGTGGACATCCGGCACGTCCGCGTCGATCAAAATGAGTTGTACATGTACGACGAGGAGTCCTACCTCGCAGAGTGTCTCGGGGTCGAGGCCAACATCGATCAGTCGGCGCGCACGTTTATCCAGAACGCGGTGCTGGCGCTGTTCGAGACCGGGGTTATCGCCATCGTTCCTACCGAGACCACCAGCGATCCCGTCAACTCAAACGCGTACGACGTCAAGTCGCTTCGCGTCGGTAGGATCACCGACTGGTGGACGGATTCCGTAGACGTCGAGCTCTACAACGAGTGGACTGGACAGTTCCAGACAGTGCGTCTCCCCAAGCGCATGGTCGCCATCGTGGAGAATCCTCTCTACGAGATCATGAACCGCGAGAACTCTACCGTCGCAAGGCTTGTGAGAAAGCTCGCGCTGCTTGACGCGATGGATGAGAAGGCGTCGTCCGGCAAGTTGGACCTGATCATCCAGCTACCATACGTCGTCAAGTCCGAGATGCAGCAAGCTCAGGCTGAGCGACGTATGAAGTCCATCATCGACCAGATGAAGGACAACCCGTACGGCGTCGTGTATACCGACGGGACTGAGAAGATCACTCAGCTGAACCGACCGGCGGAGAACAACCTGCTCGAGCAGATCAAGTACCTGACGACGCAGCTGTACAGCCGTCTCGGGATCTCGGACAAGGTGTTCGACGGAACGGCTACAGAGGAGGTGATGGCCCAGTACTACGCCCGAACTGTGGAGCCTGTAGTCTCGGCACTCGCCGACGAGATGAACAGGAAGTTCCTGTCCAAGACGGCACGAGCTCAAGGGCAGCGGATCGTTCCGGTGGTCAACCCGTTCCGCGGCCTGTCCGCCGCTCGCCTGGTTGAGACACTTACACTGCTCAAGCGTGACGAGGTCGTGACCGCGAACGAGATCCGCAGCAACCTCGGGCTGCCTCCGGTTGACGACGCGGCCGCGGACGAGCTCCGCAACTCCAACATCAACCCGCGACAGTCGTTGAGCAGTGATCCGCTGATCAGCGATCCGACACAACTTGACGAAGAGAGTCAAAATGACCAATCCTGAATACGACTTTGCCGGATGGGCCACCAAGTACGGCATCGAGTGCTCTGACGGTCGTACGATCAAGCACGGTGCGTTCGCCTTGAACGACGGAGACACGCTGCCCCTCGTCTGGCAGCACGGTCACAACGACCCGGGAAACGTGCTTGGCAACGTTACGCTGGAGCACCGCGACGAGGGCGTCTACGCGTACGGACTGTTCAACAAGACCGGACAGGCCGATACCACCCGGGAGCTGCTCAAGCACGGCGACGTCAACGCACTGAGCATCTACGCCACGAACCTCGATCAGCGTGGCAACACCGTGGTGCACGGCCAGCTACGCGAGGTGTCGATCGTCCTCAAGGGAGCGAATCCCGGGGCCCTGATCGACAACATCGCCTTGCAGCACGCCGACGGCTCCTTCACCGAGTCCGAGTCGGAGGCTGTGATCTACGGGGAGCCGACTGAGTTTCTCATGCATGAGTCCGATGATGACGACAGCGAGACCGTTATCGACGTCATCGACTCGATGAACGAGAAGCAGAAGGAAGTCCTGTTCCACATGCTCGGAGCCGCGGTCGAGGCGGCAAAGAGCGACGACACCAACACCAGCACGGACGTGGCGCAGTCTGCCACGGAAGGAGAGGCCGATATGGCCAACGTTTTCGAGAAGGCCGCTGACAAGACCCAGCCCGCCGAGCTCATGCACGCCGACATGGACCAGGTCATCCAGTCTGCGATCCACTCGGGTGGAAAGCTCAAGGACGCGGTCCTCGCCCACGCGGACACCTATGGGATCAAGGACATCTCGGTCCTGTTCCCCGACGCGCAGGTTCTCAAGCAGCAGCCTGACTTCATCAAGCGCGATACCGGATGGGTGTCTCCGTTCCTTGGTGCGATCCACAAGTCGCCGTTCTCGCGCATCAAGTGCGTCCATGCCGACATCACCGAGGACGAGGCTCGTGCCCGAGGGTACATCACCGGTACCCAGAAGAAGGACGAAGTCTTCAAGCTTCTGAAGCGTGTCATCACTCCTCAGACCATCTACAAGAAGCAGAAGTTCGACCGAGACGACCTCATCGACATCAAGTGGGACATCATTCCCTGGGTCCGCCAGGAGATGCGCCTCATGATCGAGGAGGAGCTCGCTCGAGCGGTGCTCATCGGCGACGGTCGCGACATCTTGTCCCCCGACAAGATCAAGGACGACAACATCAAGGCCGTGTGGACGGACGCAGACCTGTACTCGCACAAGGTCCTCGTTTCGACCGCGACCAACGACCTGTCGCTCGTCGAGGCGATGATCCGTGCTCGGAAGCACTACAAGGGCACCGGCACTCCGACGCTCTACACGACCGCGGACGTCCTCACCGACCTCCTCCTCATCAAGGACAAGATGGATCGGTACGTGTTCGAGTCCGAGCAGTCCCTCGCCGCTCGTCTTCGTGTCTCCTCGATCGTGACCGTCGAGGTCATGGAGGGAGCAAGCCGCCAGGTCGAGGCCGCGACCCGCAACCTCGTCGGTATCATGCTCAACCCGACGGACTACACGCTCGGCGCCGATCAGGGTGGTCAGCTGACCTCGTTCGACGACTTCGACATCGACTTCAACCAGCACAAGTACCTGCTTGAGACTCGCGTCTCCGGCATGCTCACGGTGCCGAAGTCGGCTCTGGTGTTCGAGCGGGCTGCGTGATGGCACGTTTCTGTGGTAAGGTGGGCTATGTAGAGTTCGTGGAGACGTCTCCCGGAGTCTACGAGGAGAAGATCACAGAACGAACCTATCGAGGCGCCATTCTCCGAAACGCCCGGCGCCTCGACGCAACCGAGAAGCTCCATGACGACATCGACCTCAACAACTCGATCAGTATTGTGGCGGACGCCTATGCATACAACCACATGCAGTCGATGCTGTATGTTGAGTTCCACGGGTCAAAATGGAGAATCACCAACGTCGAGGTAGCCCGTCCAAGGCTGAACCTCACGATCGGGGGTGTGTACAATGCCCCATCTCGGAAGGTCCCGTGACGACCTGCAACGCAAGTTCGAGGAAATCCTCGAGGGAGCCAAGGCATATTATCAGCCTCCTGAGAGGCTGGCCATTGAGTATCCGTGCGTCGTGTACCAGCTGGAACGGATGGACTCGTCATTCGCAGACGATATACGGTACTACACGACACGCAGGTACCAGGTCACAGTCATCGACCGAAACCCCGACAGCAGGCTCGTCGAAATCGTAGCGAGCATGCTGTTCAGTCGGCTTATCAGGACCTATACGGCCGACTACCTAAACCATACAGTCTTCGAGTTAGATTGGTAGAAAAATGACAGTTCTACAGTGGGACAAGACCGGAGAGAAGTCTTTCGAGACTGGTGTCTCGAGGGGAGTTCTGTGGGTCGTCGGATCCGACGGTCGATACGGTAACGGCGTGGCCTGGAACGGTCTTACGCAGGTGTCCGCGGCCCCGGAGGGTGCTGAGAGCAACGCTCAGTACGCCGACAACATCAAGTACCTCGACCTTCGGTCGGCAGAGGACTTCAAGTTCACGATCGAGGCGTTCACGTACCCCGAGGCCTTCGAGGCCTGTGACGGCATGGCGGAGCTCGTTGACGGCGTGTCCATCGGTCAGCAGAACCGGTCGTCGTTCGCATTCTGCTGGACCACGAACATCGGAAACGACGCCCAGGGACAGAACGCCGGACAGAAGATCCACATCGCGTACGGCTGTACCGCAGCTCCGTCGCAGAAGGACTACCCGACGATCAATGACTCCCCCGAGGCCGTCACCTTCTCGTGGGAGGTCTCGACGGTTCCGGTCAATGTCAAGGACCGCAAGCCAACCGCGGAGGCAACGATCATCTCGACCCGGCTTACGCCCGAGAACCTGAAGAAGATCACGGACAAGCTCTACGGCACCGAGACCGGGGAGTCGACCCTTCTCACGCCGGACGAGATCGTCGCCCTGATCGGTGGATGACTGATCGGAGGAACCGTGCTCAGGATAGACCTAGACGGAGCCGAGTACTGGAACGAGGAGTCGCAGGAGTTCGTGCAGAGCGAGGCGAGAACTCTTACACTCGAGCATTCTCTAGTCACGGTGTCAAAATGGGAACAGAAGCACCACAAGTCGTTTCTTGGTAGTGAGCTCACGCCCGACGAGACCCAGGACTATATTCGGTTCATGGTTCAGGAAGACATCGACGACCTGACTCTAAGCCGACTTGTCAACGGTCACGTCAACGAGATCACCGACTACATATACGACAAGGCTACTGCCAGCACCGTAAACAGCCCCGAGCACGGTTCCTCCGCGGGCGAGAAGATCATCACGTCCGAGCTCATCTACTACTGGATGATTGAGCTGAACATCTGGCTAGAGTGTGAGCACTGGCACCTCAACCGACTGCTCATGCTCATTCGAATCGTCAACCACAAGCGAACTCCACCAAAGAAGCGCAATCCGTCACAGATCGCGCGAAGCTACAGGGCGCTTAACGCACGGCGCCGTAGAGAACTAGGAACGAGCGGATAATGGCCGAGAATCCTTCTCCCCCGTACTGTCGTGTTACGGGCAAGTTCGCCGACTCCCTCACGGAGTCACAGGCATCCCAATCCTACGTACTGCTGTACCCCGATGCAACGGGAGCCACCGCAGGGACCGCGTACGCGCGATCAGTTCGCGCCAAGATCGGTACCGACGGGGCTCTCTCGCACATGGGAAACGACTACGCAGACATCTTGTCTCCCGGAAGCGGCGTCACCCCATCGGGTTCCTGGACCTACGGGGCGTATATCCACATCCCCGACCGGGACGACGTGAGCTTCCACTTCGCTCCGGCCCAGGGCACTGTCGTGGATCTCTCGACTACTACTCCAGTCCCGCGTAACAGCGGCGCCTGGTTCGGAGGAGGCGGAGCCGTGGGGCCTGGGGGTGAGATCGACCTCTCAGCATATCTGACTTCGGCCGACGCCGCAGCCCGGTACACGACCAAGGCCTCTTTTGACGCGGCGAAGACGTTCCCTTCGCTCATCTCGCTGATGTCATATTCTGCACCCGCAGAACTTCCCACCGCGGTCCGCACACTCGGGCACGAGTTCCCGTCTGACGGGGCGCAGATGGACTTCACACTCGAGACCTGGACCCCGTCTGGAACGTACGGCAACATCGGGGTGCGTATCGGGAGCCGGTGGGCCATCCTGCGAAACCTTCGTACCGCTCCGGTCACGTCGCCGGACGTCAAGAACGTCAACGCCATGCTCAAGCGAGCTCAGACGTTCGTTGACGCGGGTACCGAGATCGAGTGGAACGCGTCGGTTCGAACCCCCTTGCACGCCAACGGACCGACGAGGACTCCTAGCGGGAAGTGGGGGCTTACGTGCTCCACGTTCGCCTGCATGGTCCTTTCGGGCCTCACGTACGGGACGTCTACGTACACCAGCGCGTCGAACACGTTTGCCGACCCTCTCGTCTCGTTCGGAAAGTTTGTAACTACGGACCTGTGGCAGGCGCACCGGCTGGCCCGATGGGCATTCGCGAACGGTGATGCCTGGTGTCCGGTCGCAAGCGACTGGCAGGCCGGAGACGTGCTGTTCTGGGGCAAGCAGAACCCCGAAGGTGCGAACACCACCGGGCGCTACTTCATGAACGTGTACCACACCGGTATCTACGCGGGTAACGGTATGGTCTACCAGTCCAAGAGCGCCTCGGACCCGCAAGGCGTTATGCACGAGTCGATCACCACTCTTCCGATCGGCGAGGTGGTTCTGGCCTGGCGCCCAAGGTACTCCACGACCCCGAGCGTCGCGGCTCAAGCCCTCGTGCTCGGAGCGTCGGACCCTGTTCCTGATGGAACTGAGTCGGGTACGCTCATCATCCGCACGGCATGAGGTACGACTATGGCGATCCTCATCAAGGGACAGGACTACCAGAGCGCCCGTTACGGTGCCGGCACAGCTTTGACCGTGAACGGGTCCTCTCCGGGAGAGCTCGCGCTGGTCGTGATGGCGTCCCAGTACGCGACTACAGCGGCTATTCCTCCAGATGGCTACGTCGGGGAGGTAGTTACTGCTGGTAACCGGTGCGGATACATCGCCCAGTGCAGGTTGACCGCGCCGTCTCAGACGCAGAACCAGGTATGGTACAGCCCCAACACTGATGACGCAGCACGACAGCGAGGGGCTCTTCTCGTCCTCCGCAATGTCGGTGACGTAACGGTCACCAACTGGCAGACGACTCCTCCTACTCCTACGACGCAGCGTGCTCTGTACATCACACAGCAGCACGGGGTGGCTAACGCTCCTCTGATGGAGTGGGAGTGCGACGAGGTCGTCTACGCCGGTCAAAATGCGTCGGACGCCTCCTGGTCCTCGCTGAGGATCGGGTGGGTCCACGAGGTACCTGCGTCACTTACAGGTGTCGCCGCCTTCGCGATGGTCGAGTTCACCGAGGAGGAGACACCTATCGTCGTCTCCGGGGTCACAGGGACCGTGGACGACGTCACCGGAGAGCTTCACGTCGCGACAATCGAAGGCTCGGCCCGTGTCATCGGCGCCGGAGTCATGCCAAAGGGCGCGCTCAGCGTCTCCGACCTCCTCAGCAAGGACTGGTTCACGATCGCTCACCGCGGCGGTTCTACTTCGTGGCCCGAGCACACGAAGAGAGCGTACACCAACGCGGTCCTTCACGGAGCGAACGCGCTCGAGTTCTCGTGCAACCGCTCGTCTGACGGAGTATGGTTCGGGTGCCATGACAGCGACCTGTCGAGGCTCGGCGGACCGTCCGGGGATCTCACCGCCATGACGTGGAGCGAGATCCAGACAGCGATGGCGGGAAACCAGTACCTCCCGTGCACGCTCGAGTGGCTCATCGAGAAGTACCTTCCGAGCCACGTACTCGTCATCGACCCCAAGTACCGTTCCTGGGAGCGGATCGACGAGTACACCGGGATTCTCGGGCCGTACAAGGATCACGTCATACTCAAGTCCGCAGGGGACGCGAACTGGCTGTTCGAGAGGTGGAAGGCTCGAGGGTTTACTACTCTCGGCTACGCCTATCCCGACGCGTACACGCAGAGGCCTGAGTGGTACCTTACCACGCTAGCCTCGCCGAATCTCGACATCCTGATGATGGAGCAGAACGCCGATCCGGCGGCGTTCGAGGAGATCAAGGGCACCGGCAAGGTCTGTCTGGGCCACATCATCACCAACAAGGGAGGTTACGACCGAATGAAGTCGTACAACCTTCGAGGAGTGATGCTTGCCGGTGTCTCGTCGTGTTTGAAACCTGCTGTGTGAGGTCAAAATGATCGTCATTGAGAGCCGCGGTAACTTCGACCGCACCGACCGATTCCTGATGAAGCTTCGAGGGCTCAACCTCAAGGCCGTTCTGGAGTCGTTCGGAGCCGAGGGTACCGCGGCTCTCATGGCGGCGACCCCGGTCAAGACCGGAACCACCGCGCGGTCGTGGTACCACGAGGTGTCATTGGACAAGAACGGGTGGGTTATCACGTGGAACAACTCCAACGTGAACCATGGAGTTCCTATCGCAGTCATACTACAGTACGGACACGGAACCGGAACCGGCGGGTACGTGCAGGGCCGTGACTACATCAACCCAGCCCTACGACCAGTATTCGACAAGATCGCCGCCAAGGCGTGGAAAGAGGTGACTGATGCCAACCGTTGAGGAGCGCATCGTATCTCTGAAGTTTGACAACGCGAACTTCGAGAACGGGGTTAAGACCTCTCTCGAGAGCCTGAAGCGTCTGGCCGTAGCCGTCAAGACCAGCGTCTTCGGCAGCTCAACGCCGACCGGCGGAATCGCAACGGCGGTATCGGGTACGAGCGCTCTTCGAGACGCAGCCGTATCGGCCGCAAGCAAGTTCAGCATCCTCGATGGAGCTGCTTCGGTGGCACTCGGCAACATCGCTGCCAAGGCAGCCGCCGCCGGGGCAAAACTGCTCGCGGCCTTCACTACGAAGCCGATGCTCGACGGTCTCCGTGAGTACGAGACGCAGCTGAACTCGGTCCAGACCATTCTCGCCAACACGATGCACAAGGGCGAGACCATCGGTACGGTGAACGCAGCCCTCGACGAGCTGAACACCTATGCGGACAAGACCATCTACAACTTCGGTGAGATGGCCCGCAACATCGGTACGTTCACCGCAGCCGGTGTCGGCCTGAACGACTCGGTCATGGCCATTAAGGGCATCTCCAACCTGGCTGCGATGTCGGGTTCTAGCGCTACGCAAGCAGCAACCGCCATGTACCAGCTGTCCCAGGCGCTGTCGACCGGTACGGTCCGCCTCATGGACTGGAACTCGGTGGTCAACGCCGGTATGGGCGGCGAGGTATTTCAGGAGGCGCTCAAGCGAACCGCTCGGGCGCACGGTGTCGCCGTTGACGAGATCATCGCCAAGAACGGATCGTTCCGAGACTCCTTGCAGGAGGGGTGGCTGACCGCCGGCATCCTTCAGGAGACCTTGGCGCAGTTCACAGGGGACCTCTCCCGTGAGCAGCTGATCTCGATGGGCTACACCGAGCAGCAGGCCGACGAGATGATGCGCCTGGCTGCCGAGGCGAGCAAGGCCGCGACGCAGGTCAAGACCTTTACCCAGCTCATGCAGACTGTCGGGGAGTCCCTCGGATCCGGATGGGCCCAGACATGGCGCATCATATTTGGTGACCTCGAGGAGGCCCGTGAGTTCTGGACCGGAATCAACGACTTCATCAGCGGGGCGATCAACCGATCTGCCGAGGCTCGAAACAACCTTCTTCAGGGGTGGTCGGACCTTGGTGGGCGTACCAGGCTGATTGAGGGCCTTGCGAACCTGTTCCGGGCTGTGTGGAAGCCGCTTGAGGCGATCGGCCGGGCGTTCTCCAATACGTTCGGCGGACCGTCCGCCAAGAACCTGTACGACATCACCGCCGCGTTCGCGAGATTCACCGAGAAGCTCATCATCACAGACAGGGCAGCCGGCAACCTCACCAAGATCTTCGGTGGGCTGTTCTCCGTCATCCGAGTCGTAATCCACATCATGACGCAGGGCGGGAAGATCGCCGGAGCAGTCATCGGCGGCGTACTGAAGGTGCTGTACCTTCTTGTCTCGTTCTTCGGTGGCGGAACGCTAAACATCGCGGGTGTTGTCGGCGGTTGGATCACGTCGTTCGAGGACTGGGTAACGTCTATGGACCCTGCGGGGTCTATGCTTTCGTGGATCGAGGAGAGGGTCAAGGGCTTCGGAGCTGCCCTGTCCGACACGTCCAAGGGAATCGGCAAGTTCGCGGCCATGATTAGGAGCGGGTTCTCTAAGGTCGGGGGTTTCATCTCCGACGCGTTCAGTGGAACTCCTGAGGCTCTTTCGTCGTTCGGCAGCACCGCCGCCGGAAAGCTCACGTCGTTCTTCGATAAGATCGGGAGCAAGGCCAAGCAAGCAGGCGCGCTGCTCTCCTCGTTCGGTGCTGCTCTCTACGACAAGCTCGAGGTCCCTATCGGGAAGGTGAGCTACGCGTTCGAGAGGTTCTGGAACGCTCTGACGTCGTCCTTCGAGCCGGTCGTCAGGATGGTGTCGTCCGCTCTCGAGGAGCTCGGGAAGCACTTCGGGTTCCTGGACTACAACCGCCTGATCCCGAAGCTGTCTGAGACCGCACGAGAGCTTACAACGCTGTCCGACGGCGCCAGGGACGCTGCGGACAAGGTCGGAAACTGGCTTAAGCCGGCTCTCGACTGGCTCACCGACGTGCTTGACAGCGCCACTACAAGCATGAGCGACTTCGCCAACACTGTCGGAGGCGGACTCGTCGACGCGATTGACTGGCTTACCGTCAAAATAGAGGCTCTCCGCTCAAGCGTGAGCGACTTCGCCTCTGACGGCTGGGACAGCCTTACAGACGGGGCGGCTGACGCGATCGACAAGATCTACAACCTGTTCACGTCAGACACCGAGAAGGTCCGGACCAGCTCCGCGAAGATGAATCCATTCTCCTCAGCTGATGCCGCCGAGGAGGAGTCGGTACTCGAGAAGATCTCGTATATTCTGAGCTCGATCGGGGCTGCTGTCCACTCGTGGGCGACGACTTCGCGGGTGCTCGAGACACTCGGCGAGGCGTTCAGCAACCTGGGCAAGAACATAACCGAGGACTTCTGGCCCGCCATCAAGGAGTTCGCATCTGGCGTGTTCTCGGGACTCGGCGCGGCGTTGAAGAACGGATTCATATTTGCGTTCCAGGCCCTTCGTGACCCGAACATCGTGTCAAACCTGACCAAGATCCTACAGACGATCCTCGGTTTCCTGTTCCTTCGACAGGGGGCGCAGTTCCTCGAGTCGATGAAGACGTTCGTCGGCTCCGCGTCTGGGCTTATGGACTCGCTGAGCGGTGTGTTCAAAGGCGTGTCCTCCAACATCAACGCGATGGCACAGCGAACGAAGGCGCAGTCCATCCTCATCATCGCGGCCGCGATCCTCGTGCTCGCGTTGTCGCTCCTGGTCCTGTCCAAGGTACCGGCCAAGTCCCTAGCCGCGGGACTGGCCGCTCTGTCGGTCGGGCTCCTCCAGCTGATCCTCACGATGAAGGCGCTCGACGCGATCTTCAGCAAGGACAAGTCGTTGTCCACCGGGCGGCTGCTCGCGGTCGCGGCAGTCCTGGTGGTACTATCCGCTGCGGTTCTCATCATGTCCAGCGCCGTCAAGAACCTGGCCTCGATCGAGACCGGGGACCTGGCGAAGGGCGTAGTCGCCATGGGCTTCATCATGACGTTCCTTGCCGCATACGGCAGGTTCGGAGCCCAGAAGATCGGCATCGGCAACGCGCTGTCACTGCTGGCGGTGTCAACCGCCCTCATCCAGATCGGTAACGCGATCAAGACGCTTGCTGAGATGGAGTGGAAGACATTCGCGGAGGGCTTTACCTATATGGGGCTGACACTTGCGGCGATGGCCACGGCGATGAACTTCATGCCGGAATGGGCCACGGCGAAGTCCCTTCTGATCCTGGCGGTCGCTACGTCAATGTACATGGCAGCAGGGGTCATAGCCCTGTTCGCCCTCATGCCGTGGAAGACCTACATCAAGGGTCTTACGATGATGGCTGCCGCCATGGTCGTCCTCGCTGTCGGGGTCAACCTCATGAACGCGACTGCGGTCGGCGGCGCGGCTATCATCGCGCTGTCTGTCGGACTTCTCGTCCTCGCAGCGGCGATCGGAACACTGGGGTCCATGAAGTGGTCAACGCTCGCCAAGGGCATACTGGCCCTCGCGGCCGCTCTTGCGGTGCTGATCATAGCCGGAGCAGCTGCCGAAGCGGTATCGCTGGGGCTGCTCGCTCTCGCGCTCGTGTTTGTGACGTTCGCACTGGCGGTGACAGCAGTCGGCGTGGCAATAGGCATGATCACTGCTGCGTTCGCTCTGTTTGTAGCGTCGTTAGTGGCACTGTCGGCGATCGGGCTACCGATCCTGAAGCAGCTGATCAGCCTTATCCCGTCACTTATAGCGGCATTCGCGCAAGGGTTCGTCGACTTCATGGCGGTGCTGGCGAACAACGAGCAGACGATCACAGATGGCTTCACAGCTATACTACAGTCGCTGTTCAACGCCATCACAGAGTCGACGCCTGAGATGGGCACCATGTTCAAGACCCTGATTCAGACGGGCCTTGACGTGGCGTACGAGATGACCCCCAACATCGTCTCGACCGGTTGGTACATGATCCTTACGTTCCTGAACGCGGCCAGGCAGCACGTGCCTGAGGTCTCCCAGATCGGAATCGACATCGTCATCAAGCTGATGAACGCGATCGCAAGCCGAACAGACGACCTCACAAACGCCGCTGCCAACCTGATCATCGCATTCATCCGCTCTGCCGCGACCACTCTCAGGGCGAGGCAGGAGGAGATCAGGAGTGCTGCGTGGGAGCTCGGAAAGGCCATCATCAGCGGTATGACGATGGGTGTGTCCGACCTGGCGTTCAGCCTCGCTGACAAGGTGAAGAGCGCTGCAAGCAACGCTCTCGACGGGGCCAAGAAGTTCCTCGGAATCAAGTCCCCGTCACGGAAGTTCCGCGAGATTGGACGTTACACGATGGAGGGCTTCGCGCTCGGTATCGAGAGCAACGCCGGACTCGTGTCCTCGTCTATGGTTGCAGCCAGTCAAAATGCGACGAGCGCCTTCATCAAGGAGCTCAACAAGGGTACTGGAAGCACTAACCTCGACCTCGACCTTCAGCCCGTGATCTCCCCGGTGCTGGACCTGTCGAACGTCGAGTCTGAGGCGAGCAAGATCACCGGAATCCTCGGTGGGCAGACGATCGACCTCTCCGGTGCTCGGATGAACGCCGATCTCGCGGCGCGCGGGTTCCAAGCGACCCCGCCGACCTCGACGGTAACCAACATCACCAACAACAAGACCGTGAACTTCGAGCAGAACAACACCTCTCCCGAGGCGTTGTCGGAGATCGACATCTACCGCGACACGAAGTCACTACTCGCACAGGCAAGGAACGTGTAGCATGATCCATACGGTCACAATTACACTGACACGGACTGGGGACATACTGGTCCTTCCAATGCGTCCCCCGACGCTCGATGGGTATGTGATCCGATCAATCACCGGGATCGGCCCTTCCGAGGCCACCGTCTCGGCGCTGGACTACGCGTTCCGGCCAGGGTCTCACGTCGGGAACACCAGGGTGCAGAACCGGGAGATCGTTCTCACCTTGGTGATTCCCGGCGGGGACGCTGAGGCACGTAGGCACCGGCTGTACGAGATGTTCCCTCCGGGGGAGAAGATCGGACTTCGGTTCGACACGGATCTCCGGGCGGTCACCATCCAGGGCTACGTCAAGCGTACTGAGCCCGACATATTCTCCGAGGAGACCTCGGTCGTCGTGACAGTCCTGTGCAACGACCCGCACTTCACCGGAGTAGGACCCGATGCGAACCTAGTCGTCGACGGCAGTGGGTGGCGCGGTGGGTTCGAGTTCCCGTTCTCAGACCCGATCATATTCGGGTCTCCCAGCGGGGACACCCCGACAGACATGACGGTGGTCTACTCCGGCGACGCTCCCTCGGACTACAAGATCACGATCAACCTGACAGGGTCTCCTGGAGGCTGGACCTATATCGTGTTCGAGCCCGGAGGGACGATGCAGCTGGGCGGCGCGTTCTGGTGGAACGGTCAGCTCTCTCCGTTCCAGGCCGGAGACGTCATCGAGATCATGAACAACTCAGAGGGGAAGTTCATCTACGTGACACGTAGCAACACGCGGGTCAGCGGAATCATGTCTTTACATTACCAGTCTGTCTGGCCCGTACTCAACCTCGGAACGACCAACGTCAAGCTCATAACGACGAACCCGAACGCAGGAACACTGCGTATCGAGTACGCCAAGCGGTACAGGGGTGTCTGATGGCAGAGGTGTATATCGTAAACCAGCAGTACGCCATCGAGTACATCGTGACAGACATCCTGTCGTTCATCTGGACGGAGCGTCTGATCGACACCGGTGACTTCGAGCTCGTCATCCCGTACACCGCCGAGAACGTGGAACGATGGATCGAGACCCGGCCGAAGTACATCCTGTTCAGTGAGTCCGACAGGGTGATGATCGCCGAGAGGTTCGAGTTCGTCAGTCAAAATGACGGCGGAAGCATCAAGATCTCGGGAAGGTCCGGAGAGAGCATATTCACGTACCGTGTCATGACTAGTCCTGGGTACATGTGGTACGGACCGAACCACCCGCTCGTCAACATGATGAACTACGAGATGCTCGACAGCAGCCTCGGTCAGACGCGACCAATACCCGGTGTCAAGTACCGCCAGATCGCGGCACCCCCGTCCGGCTCGTGGCTCCCGAACAACGCGAAGGTCGGGGAGAACCTCCTGACCATCATCACGAAGGCACTCCAGCCGTACAACGCGGGCTTCCAGGTCGTGCACGACATGACGGAGACGCTGAACGCGTCCTTCATCACCGGCAACGACCTCCCGCACGTCGTCCTGTCGACCGACACCGGGCTGTCCGGGTTCAGGTATGTCTACGACCGATCCAAGGGCATCACCACCGTGTACCTACAGAACGAAACCGTCAAGTTCAACTTCAACGGTACCGAGACGACTGTGTACATGGGGCCTGGTTGGTGGGGCATGGGGAACCTCGGGCTACCGGTACCGCAAGGACTCGAGTCCAAGGAGTTCAGCAAGGAGCTCTCGTCACAGATGCGAGCGGAGGTCGAGGCGATCTGGAACGCGTACTCCAACGACACGGACCGGTACAACACCCTGTACGGCGCCCAGACACGAGTCCTGCGGTCTGTGTACGAGGAGAACCTGCCCGAGGTCCTGTACGACGTGGAGACTGATCCTAACGGCACGTATCTCTACGACCGCGACTACACGATGGGCGACAAGGTGTACATCAAAATTCCTCTGTCAATGCACCCTAAGAAAGCTCAGGTCGTCGAGCACACCTGGTCCATCGACGCCGGTGGGACCTTCAAGTCATATTCTACCTTCCGAATCGAGGACTGATGGCACTATCCAGTGGCTTTTATAACTCGGTGAACGGAGACCGCGTGTACAAGGCCGAGCAGTTCGGGTCCTTGTTCGACGGACTCATCACCGACGGCGTCTACCAGAACTGGGGCAGCGCGTTCGCTGTGAGCGTACTGTCTGCGACCAGCGCAACGCTGTCTGTCGGGACTGGCAGGGGCTGGTTCAACAACACGTGGCTGCTCAACGACGCCCCCCTGACCGTCACGCTGTCGGCGGCAAACGCGACGCAGCCCAGGTGGGACGCTCTCGTCATCGTGGCTGACCGCACGGAGGGCGTCCGCCAGACAACCATCGAGGTCGTTCAGGGCAGTCCCGCGGTCTCTCCGTCCAGACCAACGATCACGTCGACGGACACGATCAAGCGGTACCCTCTCGCGTACATCTACAGGGTCGCCGCTGAGACATCCCTGAGCTCGAGCAACGTCTACGACAACCGTGGCCATACGACGTGCCCGTACGTCACGAGCGTCGTGCAGACGGTCACCACGACCGAGATCATGGCCCGGTGGGACGCCGTCATCGATGAGTGGCTGGCGAGCGCTCAGAACGTGTCGGGGTCGTCCTCGCTCTCGGGCACGGACGCGACGCGCGTTGCAACTCTCGAGCAGCTCACGCTGGCGTCCAACGTCACGACCCAGGCTACTAGCTCGCCGACAGACGTCGTGATGTGGCGTCCGACAGGCAAGGGCACGTCCCGTGCAGAGCCTCTCAGCACGTTCGGGTACTCCGTGCACGACCACGAGGGCCCGTACGCGCACAACAACCAGGTGCGGTCGGTGAGTCTTGGCACGAGCATCACGACCGACCAGCAGACGCAGATCCGCAACGGTACGTTCCGGGGCATCTGGCTTGGCGCCTACTGGAACCTCGGAGGGCGTATCTGGCGAGTGGTCGACATCGACTACTTCTACTCAGGCGGGGCCGGGGTCACGAAACACCACGTCGTGCTCATGCCGGACGTCGCCGTCGGCAACTACCAGATGGGAGGAACGCTCACAAGCAACTCATATCTTGACGGGTTCCAGGCGACGACACTGTACTCCTCCCAGAGGGTCAGCTGGGACAACCAGCTCACGACACTGATCGGTAACGGGCTTATTACGTACAAGGAGTCGCTGTCTAACCTCTCCAACGCCAATGGCGAGCTTCTGTCGGCGTCTGTCGTCAACGTGAAGTCGCTACCGCCCAGCGAGATCCAGCTGTTCGGGAGCCGTATCCGTACGCGGCCGGTGCCTATGTACGGTGGGGCGAATACCTACTCTCCTCGGCAGTTCCGGCTGTTCAGTCTTGGGTACCCGTACTGGATCAACACCAAGTTCTGGACACGGGACCAGTCTGCGCACACATACTTCGTCACGGTTGACACCGATGGGTTTGTGTCCGACACTGATCGGCAGCAGACCCTGGGCTACAGGCCGTTTATTGTCGTAGGTTACTGACATATTCTCCGGAGGGCATATGCATCCAATGATTGCCACCGCCCTGACGGTTCTCACGACTGTTCTGGCCAGCGGGGGCTTCTGGACCCTGTTACAGCATCGCCTGTCCAGAAACGATGCTCAGACGAAGCTCCTGCTCGGCCTTGCCCGTGACCGCATCATCGCCAACGGTATGATGTACCTGAACCGAGGATGGATCACGAAGGACGAGCTCGACGACTACTACTCATATTTCTACCGATGGTACCACGAGTTCGGCGGGAACGGACTGGCCGACCGCATCTATCACGATGTACTGGACCTGCCCGTGTACGAGTATCCGCCAGTACCTATCTCAAGGAAGGAACACATGTGATGTTCAGCAACCGCACATACGATATCCTGAAGTTCGTCGCGCAGGTAGTGCTGCCTGCTCTTGGAACGCTGTACTTTTCACTGAGTGAGATCTGGGGACTCCCGCACGGAGCCGCAGTCGTCGGTACGATCACTGCGGTCGACGCGTTCCTCGGTGCCGTGCTCCAGCTGTCGTCGAGCCGCTACGTGGCGAGGGTCGAGCCGACGGTACTGGCGGGCAACCTCTACGTGACGGACGACAAGGAGGTTTACGCAGCCGTTGAGACGCCCACTCCTGAGCTGCTCGAGCGCGGTGAGGTCACGCTGGGGGTCAAGAAGCTGGACGCCTGATAAACACAGGCTATAGTGAGACCCTAGCAGAAAGGAACCGCCATGTCAGAAGACACGACGCCTACCCTGGACGAGCTTCAGGAGTATGTGTTAGGAGTCGCTGATGCGACAGATCCGGCCGACCCTAAGTACGCGGCGTACTTGGACCACCTCAAGAAGATGGAGGAGATCCGCAACCTTGCGGCCTCCCGCCGTCTTTCAAAGGAGGCGATCCTGAACGCCGTAGTCACAGGAGTAGGCCTGGTCGCCGTGCTCGGCTACGAGCACTTCCTCCCGATCACCGGGAAGGCATTCAGCCTTCTGATGAAGATCCGCCTGTGATCTCACGCCCTAGACCCCTCGTGTCCCTAACCGGATACCTGGGGTCTAGGGTCCGGCACGGACTCTAAAAAATGCGCGGAAGGGATTTTCAGATTCGCGAATTATACGCCTAGTATAGTGAGACCCCTCACCAATGAGAAAGGAACATCATGTCAAAGAAGAATGCTATCATCGCCGTTTCTTCGATTGTTGCACTCGCCTCGGCTGGCGTAATCGCAGCCCGAATCTGGCATAAGCGACACAAAGAGCCGCTTATCGACCCAGAGCTCGAAGAGCTTATCGACGCCCTTGCCGAGAGGTTGGGCAACATCCATGATCTCGTGGAAACGTGTAACGAGTTGCTCCCCGAGGACATGTCCCTCCACGAGTGACGTCTGCACCCTATGCCGCACGCGGTATAGGGCTTTTACCGCAGAGTTCTCGCGAAAAACGCACGGCGTATAGTGAGACCCATCTCCTTATACGAAAGGAAAGCTATTATGTATGTCGCTATGATTTTCCTCGCCGCCTTCTTGTTTGCCGCGGGGATCAGCGGTATGTATACTGACCTGACTAAGCGCAGGTGAGTCCCCCACTCTAACCTCTACACGGGGTTGGAGTTTTCGCGGTTATAACAAGGACTATAGTGAGATCGACTCTACTACGAAAGGAACCGATATGATCATCACAGCCCTTGCGCTTGCTACCATCTTCCTGTCCATCTATGGAATCGTGGCCATGTTTGTGCTCGCCTTCCAGGCGAGAGACATCCAGAACCTGAAAGAGGACTTGAAGTACGAGCAGAAAACGGTCAAGAAGCTTGAGAAGAGGATCATCGAGACCGAATGACATCTCACCTCAACTCCTACACGGGGTTGAGGTTTTTCGAAAGGAGATAACGTGTACATGGGCTCGATCTCGGCATCGGCCATCATCGACAAGTTCGCTCAAAAGTCAAACACCGCTACCTACCTCAAGGAGGTCGAAAATGGGTGACATCGTCGCCACAATCATCATGGGAGCACTGGCCATCGGGGGCTTCGTGTTCCTAGGGATCATCACGGTGCTTGAGAAGATCTTCTCGGGCAGAGGCTCGGGGGTCATGAAAGCAGGTGTCGGTGCGTTCTTCGCCAAGAAGGCCTACGACTCTTTCCAGGACAGCCGACGGGGCAACGCCCATCCGCAGATCCAGACATCACACTACGTGAACTATCCCCCTCAGATCCACACGCAGAGCGGCTACACGCCGCCTACTGCTTCCCACATCCCTCCTCCGACAGACTGCGAGGGGCTACGATGAACGTGCACAGCATCCTCCGCGTCGCCACCGCCTTCTCGAAGAGCCACGCCCCCGAGATCCTGACGGGTGTAGGGGTCGTGGGTGTCTTCTCGACCGCTGTCCTGTCTGCTAGGGCGCACCTAGCGGTGCACGAGGCGGTCCTCTTCGAGGAGGCTCGTACCGGGATCGACTACAAGGACTTCCCCGCGAAGAGGAAGTGGGAGCTCGTGTACCGGCCGTACTCGGTCGCCGCGCTGTCCGCGATCGGCACCGTCGCAGCGGTCATCGCCTCGAATCGCATCGGAGCGGGGCGTGCTGCTGCCGCTGTAACCGCTCTCGGTGCGGCCCAACAGGCGTTCGACCGCTACAAGTCCTCCGCGGCAGAGGTCCTCGAGCCCGGCCAGGTACGGATGCTAGAGGACCGGGTCGCTGAGAAGCGTCTGGACGAGACGAAGGATAGCCGGCAGACGATCGTTGTCGGGGATGGCGACGTCCTCTGCCTTGACTCGTACTCCGGTCGGTACTTCACGTCAGACGTGGAGACCATCCGCAAGGCACTGAATGACCTCAACAACGAGATCCTGCACAGCGCGGGCGTCTCGTTGAATGAGTACTACAACGCGATCGGTCTCGAGCCTGTGTCAATGGGCGAGCAGCTCGGATGGGGGGACGGGATTATGTTGGAGCTTGACTTCAACGCCCAGATCGCAGAGCACGGCAAGCCGTGCCTTGTCGTGTCGTTCGATCGAGAGCCAGCTCCGAGCTGGTACAAGATCGGCTAGCCCCCCCCCAAGAAAGGAGAGAACTATGAATGCCAATCCGCCCCTGGACTGGCTTACACCATATCCTGACTCAGCACACGTAATCGGCGAGTTGCTACACTATCTGTGGCTCCATCACAAGCACAACCCCGATGGGTCGCCGAGTGATACGTCGCTGATGGTGACGTGTATAGAGCGTGACAACTGGGAGGTGCTGCTCGGAGACGTCGTCCTCACCATCAAGTTCTACGAGTCATATGTCATCGTAAAGCGGTCCGTGGTCGACGCGTACGGCGATCTGCACGACGACCCGATCAAGATCTCGGCCATCCCCCGGGACGACGACCTTGTGGCTGCTATCGCGCCATGGTTCACTCGTAACATCCACCAGTTCAAGCGCGACATCGCCACGTGGGAGATGGTCTGATGAGCATGCCAGTACAGGACCCAATGTCGGTTATATTTGACGTCTTGCTAAACCTCAGGGCGAAGCAGGACTGGGACACCCCGTTGTTTCTGTCCAGCCAGAATCGGAACAAGTACATCATCACCTTCGGTGAGAAGCGACGACTCGTAGTGTTCGATGGCGGCTTCGTGCGGGTCGAATACCTCGAGGAGGAGCCGGTCTTCCCGCATGAGACGATCGTCGAGGACGGGCCGAACTCCGCTGCAACCATACTGTCGTGCTTCTAAGGTCGCGAGATCCGCACGGCGTATAGTGAGACCCTACACAGAAAGGAACCACCATGTCTGACAAGGACATCGAGACCACCCCCGAGACCACCCCCTCCGAGGAGAGGGACGTCCTCATCATTGACTATACCCGCGCCAAGCGCGCGGCTGCCAAGGTGGCCAAGTGGGGAGCCAAGATTGTGCTCCCCCTCGCCGCAGTCGGCGCCGCAGCATATCTGGCCGGCCATAGCGATGGCGTTGAGGACGCCCTTGCCTATGAGGAGGCGCTTGAGGAGGCTAAGGACCTCGACACCACCGAAGACGAGTCCTAAACCGTCTCGCCCCGACCCCCAACACGGGGTTGGGGTTTTTCATTTCGACCAACAACCTGAAAGGAGGCGCACATGCTGCGCCAGACAGTTAAGTACACCGACTTCAACGGCGAGCCCGCCGAAAAGGTGTGTTACTTCAATTTGACCCGGACAGAGGCACTGACCCTCGAGATGTCCCTCAAGGGGGGACTGGCCGGCCGCGTTCGCGAGATCACGGCCAACCATGACATCTTGGGTATGTATGACCTCTTCAAGGAATTGGTGCTTCTGTCCTACGGAGAGAAGTCTGCTGACGGAGCCCGGTTCATCAAGTCCGCCGAGATCAGGGCCGCGTTCGAGCAGTCGCCTGAGTTCGACGAGTTCCTCATCGGACTGATCACGGATGAGTCCGGTTACAAGGCCGTGAACTTCATCAAAGGCATCCTCCCAAAGGAGTTCCGCGACCAGGCTGACTCCCCCGAGGCGCTCGAGGCCGCTAAGGCGGAGCTCGACAAGCTCACCGAGGACGGCGTGTACTGATGCGAAGAGGGCCCTGGGTCTCTTCCCCGGCTCAGGGCCCTCGCCGTCGGTACACGGCGTATAGTGAGACCCTACACAGAAAGGAACCACCATGTCCGTTCTCTTGTCTCTTGCACCAATGGTGTCCGGCGCGCTCGCGTCGTACACTACGAGTAGCGCAATAAAAGCCGCTATCGTCAACCCTAACGTGCTCCAGAAGATTGGAGCGACGCTTATCGGGTTGACAATCAGCGCTCCGGTTGAGCGCGCTACCCGTGAGATGATCGACACAGCACGAACGACTTACAACACCGTTAAGGACTGCAAGAGTCCAGAAGAGGTGAAGGACAAGATCAGAATCGTCCTGTTGTAGTACCTCGCTCAGACCACGTAACACGGGGTCTGAGTCTTTCATATTTCAGAAAGGAGTGGTCCGTGACAAGCATGGACTTTCCGTCAAACTCGCAGTACTCCTCCGCTCCTGATCCGGACACGAAGAAAGAGGTAACCGCGGTCACCCAGGCAGTGGTGAAACCGCCCAGCCCCGGAAGGAAGGTGCTGTCGTCCTTCTTCGCGGAGGATGTGAAGCAGGTCGGGTCGTACGTCGTGTGGGACGTGATCCTTCCGACTGTGAAGAACCTGGTCGCGGACGTCGTGACCGGATCCGTAGAACGCGCCATATTCGGTGACGTCAGGACAAGGCCTAGGGGATCCTCCGCACCGGTGCGCGGATACACCTCGTACAGCCGGATGTACCAAAAGCCCGACGACTCGCCAGGCAACAAGCGCGAGATCTCGCGAGTAGCGCGAATGACGCACAGGTTCGACGAGATCGTCCTGCCCAGCCGCGAGTCTGCGTACGATGTACTCGACAACATGGAGAGACTCCTTGCCGAGTACGGCAAGGTGACCGTCGGGGACTTCTACGACCTTGTTGGGGTCACCCCAGACCACCCCGATGAGAACTACGGGTGGACGTCGATACGGAATGCGGTCGCTGTACAGACCCGCGACGGGTACATTATTGACATCCCTCCGCCGAGGCCTCTTAGGGGGTCGTGATGGCGAGCAAGACGACCGCCGAGATGCGCAACGCTATCAGGCACGCGTACCCGGGCACGAGATGGTCGGACCGCGTGGACGCCATGACCGATGGTCAGGTATATGCGGTATATATGCGGCTGCTCAAGGACGGCCGCATCACAGTTAACTGTTAACCAACCAAATCAGAAAGGAGATCCAGATGGATCTCGGAACTGTTACCAGGCTTGTAGGGCGAGCAAGCCTGATCGTTCAGAAGCACGCACCCACTATTCTTTCCGTTGCAGGAGCTGCCGGTGTCGTTGGGACCGCGGTACTCGCTTCGAAGGCTACGCTGTCCTACAACGACGCCCTCGAGCAGGAGTTCGACGACTTGGCGTCGATCCAGGAGCACGCGCACCTGGATACCTACACCGAGGAGCTCCAGCGCCGTGACAGGCTCGTCATGTACTCCAGGATCGGACTGCGGAGCGTAAAGCACTACGCGCTCCCCATCGCAGCCGGCGCTCTCACGATCGGGGCGATCATCTGGTCGAACCGAATCTCGACCGCGCGTCTCAACGCCCTGATGGGCGCTTACGCAGCAGTCTCGGCTGCGTTCGAGAACTACCGCTCACGCATCGCCGAGGCGATCGGCGGCGAGAAGGTCGAGGAGATCCTCAGCGCTCCGTACAAGAAGGAGCTCGTCATGGACGAGGTGTCTGAGGACGACGAGATCCTCGAGTCACCCGACGCCAAGCGGCTCTTCGATCTCTGCGCTGACGTGGAGATCGGATACACGAGCCCTTACGCTCGTGTCTTCGACCAGTCCAACCACGACTGGTCGCCAAACCGGGCGAACACCGAGATGTTTCTGCACGCCCAGCAGAACTACCTTAACGACCTCCTCCTGTCTCGAGGACACGTCTTCTTGAACGAGGCGTATGACGCACTCGGGCTCTCTCGTACCCAGGCCGGGGCTGTTGTGGGATGGGTCCTCGGTAACGGGGACGACCGCATCAGCATCGGGTACGAAACGCGTGAGCTCAAGATCGCCAACTTGTCAAAGGGTCGTACAGAGTCGGTCTACGTCCTCGACTTTAATGTCGATGGCGTTATCTGGGACAAGATCTGATGGGCGGCGTTCTGTTGCGTGCGGGGCTCTTCGTCGCAGGAGCCCTCGCCGGTGGTTCAGCCGTCTATATCCTCGCCAAGAAGCGCTTCGAAGAGCGCCTCAAGAACGAGGTGGACGGCGTCAGGGCTCTTTATAGGGCCCGCTACTCGGCTTCGCAGGAATCTGCCGAGAAGGACGAGAACAAGATAACGGTCAACCTGGCAGATCCTGAAACGATCGAGCTCACGGGTGAGATCCTGTATGCCCCTGTCGGCGAAGATCCTCTTGTCCTCTTCAACGGGGAACCGTTAGTCGTTGACGACGGTGACCGTCCGGATGACGAGCGCATCTACGACGGAATCTACCCGATCTCCCCCGAGATGTACCGCGAGGGTCGACCGGGACAGGCCACTGTGGAGCTGCTGTACTATGCAGTTGACGGAGTCGTTACCGATGACCAGGGCATCCCTATCGAGGATATCGACAGGTTCCTCGGGGACTTCGAGACACGTTTCGGGTCTGAGGGGGCGTCCTCAGACGAGCTCTACGTACGAAACATGCGGGAGTCGTGGGACTTCCACGTCGTGAAACGCGATGAGTCGTACGAGGAGCGCGTCATCGGCAGGGCCCCAGAGCGAAAGGGGGACCCGCGCGGTGCGCCAGAGGAGTGACCTCCCTAAGGACGAAGAGTACTTTCGATGGCTGGTGGGCATCGTCATGGAGGACGGAGACGACCCGTCACTGACGTACTGGTGCCTTTTGGCCGATCTGCACTGCTCGTTGTTTGACCACTCGGTCGGGTTCGACATGAACCGCGCGGCTGATGGGCGGGCTCTCCGAGAGGAGTACCTGTCGGTCGGGCCTCTGCCCCCGTTCGGGTGGGGGAACTCTCCGTGCTCGTTCCTCGAGGTCTTGATCGCCCTTGCCCGAAGGATCGACGAGACGGTCGGAGACGACGGGGACGACGAGGCCAGGTGGTTCTGGATGATGGTCGACAACCTCGGCCTCATCAGGTACAACGACGAGGCCTACGACTCCGAAGCAGAGCGAGAGATCTCGGAGGCAGTGCGGGCGGTCAACCAGCGCTCATTCGATGAGCTCGGCGTCGGCGGACTGTTCCCGCTTCCCAAGAAGCCTAGTCCGCCATATCCGTCCGACATGCGTCGCGCAGACCTGTGGGACCAGTTCTGCGCCTACTACGCGCTAGTCCCGCTATAAACAACCGGAGGTAGAATGGACTTCTATCGCATCTGTGAGTCCTCCGCGAAGAACGACGTCCTGGAGGTATATCCCGACTTCCAGGTGTGCCGCTCCCGGGACATCATGATCCGGGGGAAGTCGTTCTATGCGATATGGGATGAGTCCAGAGGGCTGTGGTCTACTGACGAGTACGACGCGCAGCGCCTTCTGGACGCAGACCTTGAGTCCTACGCCGCGGACGCGAGGCGTCGGAACAACGGGACTGTCCGCGTACGGTACATGGGCAACTTCTCCTCGGGGTCGTGGGCCATGTTCCGCAAGTGGCAGTCGAACATCTCGGACAATGCGCGAGAGCTTGACAGCAGCCTCACGTTCGACAACACTCCGGTGCGCAAGGAGGACTACGCGAGCAAGAGGCTGCCGTACTCCCTCGAGCCGGGTGACTACAGCGCGTATGAGGAGCTCATCAGCACGCTGTACGACCCCGAGGAGAGGGAGAAGCTCGAGTGGTCGATCGGGGCCATCGTATCCGGCGACAGCAAGGATATTCAGAAGTTCGTGGTGCTCTACGGCGCAGCCGGCGCCGGTAAGTCGACGATCCTGAACATCATAGAGAAGCTGTTCGAGGGGTATACGGTCCCATTCGAGGCGAAGGCTCTTGTGGGGTCAAACAACCAGTTCGCGCTCGAGGCGTTCCGGTCTAACCCGCTCGTCGCAATCCAGCACGACGGGGACCTCAGCCGCATCGAGGACAACACGAAACTGAACAGCCTTGTGTCCCACGAGGTCATGGTTGTGAATGAAAAGTACAAGACGCCGTACGCCGCAAGAGCGAATGCGTTCCTCTTCATGGGGACAAACCGACCTGTCAAGATCACGGACGCCAAGTCTGGTATTATCCGACGACTGATCGACGTTTCCCCGTCAGGTCGTCGAATCCCTCACGCAAGGTACTTCGAGCTGATGTCGGCCATCGACACAGAGCTCGGAGCTATCGCCTCGCACTGTCTGGAGGTGTATCGCGCTCGCGGTCGCAACTACTATGACGGATACAAGCCAGTCAATATGATGCACCGGACTGACGTCTTCTACAACTTCGTGGAGGACTCGTTCGTCGAGTTCAGCGGTCCGGACGGGATCACCCTGACCCGGGCCTACGACATGTACAAGGCGTACTGCGAGGCGACTCTTGTCGAGTACAAGATGCCCCGGCACGTCTTCAGAGAGGAGCTCAAGAACTACTTCGAGCACTTCGAGGAGCGGGCCCGAGTCGGCGGAGAGCGTGTGAGGAACCACTACTCAGGGTTCCTCAAGAGCAAGTTCAACACTGCCGAGCGCGTGCCAGAGCCGGTCGAGGAGTACAAGATCACCCTCGACCGGGACAGCGACATCCTTGACCGCCTGCTCGCCGACTGCCCGGCGCAGTACGCTAATGAGAACGGGACCCCGTCAATGCGATGGGCGAACGTAACTACGACCCTGAAGGACCTGGACACGCGGAGGCTGCACTTCGTACAGGTACCTGAAGACCATGTGGTAATCGATTTCGACCTTAAGGATGAGAAAGGAGGAAAGGATGCAGCTCTCAACCTTGAGGCGGCTAGTGAATGGCCTCCCACGTACGCCGAGTACTCCCGTAGCGGCGCCGGGATCCATCTTCACTATACTGCTTCCGGAAGCCTTGAGTGCCTGGCGAGCGAGTACGCTCCGGGCATCGAGGTCAAGATATATCGGGGGTCATCCGCTCTACGGAGAGTACGACTCGCCAACAACGGTCGAGGAGTATCCCGTATCAGTACGGAGGCTCTTCCGCACAAGGAGGCGCGCGTGATCAACCATAAACGAGTAGGGTCTGACAAGGCCCTGAGGGAGCTCGTTGAGCGGAACCTCCGTAAGGAGATCCACCCCGGTACGAAGCCCTCTGTCGACTTCATCAAGAAGGTACTGGACGATGCGTATGACGACGGACTTCAGTACGACCTTACAGAGATGCGGCCTCGCGTCCTGGCGTTCGCGGCCAACAGCTCGCATCAGGCCGCATACTGCATCTCACAGGTCAGCAAGATGAAGTTCTCGTCGGATCACGATATCGAGGACTACCAGGACTCTGCATCGGACGGCGGTAGCGACCCTCTCGTCTTCTTCGACGTCGAGGTGTTTCCGAATCTGTTCGTCGTGTGCTGGAAGCAGCAGGGCGGCGAGACGGTGCGTATGGTCAACCCGAAGCCGTCGGAGATTGAGACACTCCTGGGAAGCAGACTCGTAGGCTTCAATTGCCGGCGGTATGACAACCATATTCTGTACGCAGCTTATATGGGGTACTCGAACGAGGCCCTGTTCAAGCTGTCGCAGAGTATCGTCGGCGGAGACCGGAACGCCTTCTTCCCGGAGGCGTACAACGTCTCCTACACCGACGTGTGGGACTTCTCATCGAAGAAGCAGTCGCTCAAGAAGTGGGAGATCGAACTCGGTCTTCCGCACAAGGAGCTGGGTCTTCCCTGGGAGGATCCTGTGGAGCCCACGATGTGGGAGCGCGTCGCCGAGTACTGCGGTAACGACGTGCTGGCCACGGAGGCGGTGTTCACGCACCTGTCCGCGGACTGGGAGGCGCGGAAGGTCCTGAGCATGATCTCAGGGCTTCCCGTCAACTCAAGCACGAACTCGCACACCGCAAGAATCATATTCGGGACAGATAAGAGCCCGCAGGCACAGTTCGTGTACACGGACCTGTCCGAGCTCTTTCCCGGGTACAAGTACTCGTTCGGGAAGAGCTCCTACAGAGGAGAGGACCCGAGTGAGGGCGGGTACGTCTACTCGGAGCCTGGGATCCACCGTAACGTCGCGCTCCTTGACGTCGAGTCCATGCACCCGACGTCGATCGAGCGTCTGAACCTGTTCGGTCCGTACACCAAGCGGTTCAGTGAGCTCAAGAGTGCGCGAGTCGCCATCAAGCACGGTGACATGGGCAAGGTCTCGACCGCTCTTGACGGGGCGTTCAAGCCATATCTCGACGACGGTGGTGACGCTGGGGCGCTGTCTCACGCTCTCAAGATCGTGATCAACAGCGTATACGGCCTCACGGCTGCACGGTTCGAGAACAAGTTCCGCGACCCTCGCAACGTGGACAATATAGTCGCGAAGCGAGGGGCCCTGTTCATGATCGACCTCAAGCATTTCATCCAGGAGAATGGCTACCAGGTCGTCCACATCAAGACGGACTCGGTAAAGATCGCAGATGCCGACGAGAAGATCATCTCTGAGGTGCAGGCGTTCGGACAGTCGTACGGATACAAGCTCGAGCACGAGGCCACGTACGACGTCATCGGGCTCGTCAACGACGCGGTCTACGTCGCGCACGACGAGGACGGATGGCACGCTACCGGTGCTCAGTTCCTCCACCCGGTCGTCTTCAAGTCTCTGTTCTCCAACGAGGAGATCGTCCTTGAGGACTACTTCGAGACGAAGAGCGTCACAACAGCTCTGTATCTCGAGTACGGGGACGAGGAGAACCCCGATCGTGTGTTCGTCGGGCGTGTAGGGCGGTTCGCGCCGGTCTTGTCCGGAGGCGGGCGTCTCGTACGTGAGAAGGACGGCAAGTTCTACGCGGCTGGCGGGACCAAAGGCCACGCGTGGGCTCTTTCGGATGCCGTTAGGTCGGTTGCCCAGATCGACATGTCATATTCGCAGAAGCTGGTTGACGCTGCCAGAGCAGCGTTCGACAACTACGGAGGCTACGATGAGCTCATCCGCGACACGCGGTAAGATCAACGTCATCGTCGGACCGACATGCTCCGGCAAGAGCACCTTGAAGAGGGTCTTCATGGAAGCCGGGTATGAGGGGGTGATATCCTATACTACCAGGCCTCCACGTCCTGGCGAGCTGGACGGGTGGGACTACCACTTCTGCTCACAGGAGTGGTTCGACCAGATGCGTAAGCAGGGTCTATTTGCTGAGTGCAGGTCGTACGAGATGGCCGACGGCAAGATCGTCTGGTACGGAACTGCTGCTGCGTCGTATATGCGCTCTGCCGACGTGGTCGTCATTCTTGACCCGAGGGGAGCTCGGAAGGTGAAGCGGTTGTACGGAGACCGCGTCACGATCCACTACCTTGACGCTCCTGACATGGTGCTTACCAAGCGGTCGAGGAAGAGGGGCGACGATCCAAAGGAGTTCGCTCGCAGGGTCATGGCCGACCGGCGGGATATGTACAAGTACCTCGGGCTGGGGTATGAGTAACTGGTCGCCGGACGGACACGGCGTATAGTGAGACCCTACAGAAAGGAGCAACCATGCTCATCACCGCAATCCTCGTCGCTGTTCTGCTGTTCTGCGCGTGGGCGATCAGTACCGATCGCCGCGCTAAGCGGTACGATGAGGAGACGTGGGCTAGCGTGCACTCGCTCTTTGTCGAGTAGTGCCCCACTCTCGGCCCCAGCCCCTACACGGGGTTGGGGTCTTCGGGTCGCGATTCCTACATAGTGTATAATAGGACCCATACACTATGAAAGGAGTCCCCAAATGCTTACTGTAGCTATCGCGCTTGTCGCCCCCTTCATCATGCTTCTTGGCCTGCTGAAGCTGGCAGACGCGACTGACAAGTCCAAGGGAATCTGACCCACACCCAACGTCCCCCCCCCCCGTACCACTAAACAAGTGGTATGGGCTTTTCAAGAAGGAGTTAGTATGAGCCGCACACACGCTGTGCACACCGTCAGGCAGCTCAGGACCACCATTATCAACATTATCAACCGGGTGTTCTTTATGACGTCCGAAGTGAAAGTCGACGTGTTCGACCTTGCCGAGCAGATGGCGCGTGCGTCGGAGTCGGATGACTTCGGGGTGCGCGAGGCGGTTCGAGTCGCACTTGTAGACATTGCGGCGGAGGCGGCACGGCTCGGGGTGTCGCTGCATCCCGACACGCGGTCGTTCTTCCAGACCGCAGCCCAGAACGTGGACCTCACGAAGAACGGGTCATTCGACACTGACCTGTTCTCTCACCAGCGTGCGATATGGGTACCGCACGCTTTGCAGCGCCCTCCTCGTGAGTCCGACTGCCCCTGTAACGAGGTGATCGACCTTTGCATAAATGCGAGCTTTGAGCTCGAAACGGACTGGTTCGAGAGGCTCTGCGAGTGGTTCGACAGGTCGGTCGGTGATCCGAAGTACCGACTTTGCACGGACTTCTCCTCTGGCGAACCAAACCACGTCCTGTCAGTCATCGCGCACGTAGACCGCGTACTCATCGTACGATCGGCGTACGACACGATCCGCAACCCGTACCCAGTCGGTTACGACCGGATCAAGGGTCTGCGGGACGGGGTCCTCTTCCACCAAAACGACACCGGCGACGGCCGGTGGGAGGACGTGGCAACCACGTGCACGCTCATCATGAACGATATGGAGAACAAATGAGTAAGAACGACGACATGGCGGATATTATCAGCATCCGCCGCACTTACGAGCAAGCAATCTACAAGAACCGTGATTCAATCGACGCCCTAGATATGCCGTATCCGGCGTGGCTTCTTGAGTGGTACGCCGCGAAGCCTGGCGAGGACATCAAGGATCTCGTATGCGAAAGCCTGCTCGAGATCGCACGGCTTGCCACTCGAGAGTACGTCGTGTTCTCGAAGAAGACACTGGCGCATCTCTACCGTGCGGCGGCCGCGTCTAGACTGTCCGACTTCTCATTCTACGGTCCCTGGTTGTTCTCTGAAGGGCGCCTGATCTGGACAGCACCGTGGTTGGACCCGTGCGACCAGAACCCGTACAAGATCGCGATCAAGAAGCTCGAACCCGCGGCAGATGTCGTGGGTGGCGACTTCTATATCTACGCGGTCAAGGCGTGCGCCTACGTGGCAGACGATCTGCCCACCGAGACCGATGTCCGCACCAGTGATACCAAGCTGTTTGCTCGGTACGTTGATCGTTGCTTGATCAACACGTACACTCCGTCCATCGTGGGTGATGAGTGGGTCCCTAACAGGAAGGAGCTCGGACTCCTCAGGGAGAGCCTCCTGAAGATCTACGGCGTGACCAACCAGAACGCCATCAAGGAGCTTACGATCGATATCAACCGGATCCTCCACCCGAAGTCGTTCTGACATACCCAGCCGACTTCTATAACGGTCAAAACCAGTTCACGACTCAGAAAGGAACCTACCGTGAACGAGTACATCACTGTTGATACTATCGCCTCCGAGGTCGCCGAGGAGCTTAAGCTACTTCGCGAGCAGAACTCTGAGAAGTACGGAGTCTATATCGCTGGACACTACAAGGAGCTCCGCAACAAGCTCGTCCGCTTCGGGAAGAGGTGGTACTACGACGAGGTCGATGACACCGCGGCCTGCGCGGCGTTCCGTCGCATCATCACGGCGCTGCTCGCATTCGGCTGCACGCCGGACTTCGATCAGACCGAGGAACTGGTGGAGCTCGGACAGCGTCTCGGCATGGCTGAGGCGCAGCCCCTCGCATCCCCTTTCGCCCTCGTTCGCGGGCACTGGTATACTCTTGAGCACGTGCACGAGATGTGCGCGAGGAACGGGGCGGTGAACCCCCAGAACATCCACTTCACGCACCGTCTCGACTCAATGGTACAGTCCATCGTCGAGGACTTCTATCGCCTCGACGCCGAGTCGTTCTACACCGCAGCAAACAGGCTCTACTATCTCGTCCACGAGCAGCCCATCCGGCTCTCGGACCACGAGGTCAAGGCAATCGCGGCCACCGCCGCTCGAGCCCTGATCCTCATCGACGAGGCCGGAAAGCTCGACTCGTTCCGGAAGAACGCGTCCTGGCGTCGCTTCGAGATTGCCTGCCAGGACCTGAAGCTCGGCAGGGAGTCCGTCTACGCGGATGACCTGTTCCTGGTTGCCCGCGTCGCCGGTAAGGACGACTCCCCGACTTGGCAGGAGATTCTTCAGTCATTCGGGATCACTGATGACGAGGATGAGGGTGACGATGTCTGAGCTTCGCGATCCACTGTACGACGAGTTCAGAGATCGTCTAACTGAGAAGACACTTGTCCTGCCCTGGACCCCGGAGTGGATCGGGTCCGACATCAAGCTGTACGACGAGGTCGAGAAGCTGTACGGGCGTTGGGCCCTTCGCAGTATCTCGCGGGGTGATGTCTGGGAGATCCTCGACCTCGTTGTGAGGATGTGCTTCTTCTGGAACGCAACCCCCGACGGGGAGTCGTGCCGCTATCTCAAGATGATGGCGGAGATCACATCCTACAACAGACACGACCACGTTAACTACATCATCCTGACCCGACCGGAGTCGTGGGCGTGCACGAGGGTGTTTATCGAGAACTGGAGGTTCGACAAGCTCTCCCTCCCAGAGCAGGTCGCCGTCCAGGCGTGGTACGACTTCCTCTGGGTGCCGACTGGGCTCTGCGAGTCCATCGGGCTCGAGAAGTTCGAAGAGGCTGTTCGCGCGACGAGGCTGGCTCTGTCTGTTAGCAGATACGGTATGGACGACGTGCTCAGGCTCGGCGTGCGTGGGGTAGTACTCATGAACGCGATGGGCAAGCCCGAGGGGCTGGACCGGGAGTCGTTCGACGTCAAGGACGAACGAGACGTGGAAGCTCGGCTTTTCGTGGACGCCTACTACGCTCTTACGGACACTCCGTTTGAGTGGACAATCAGCAACGCTGTCAAGTGGATTATCGAAAGGATTACAAATGGCTGAGAAGTTGATTCTAGAGAACATCGACCTGATCAGGTCGATGAGGAACTTCGCTGGGCGCGAAGGAATGTTTAATGACGCAGGGAACCGCAACTTCGCGGTGCGGCTCCCCCAGAACCGTTTCGACCTCGACTCGATGCTCGAGGACGGGTGGAACGTCAAGTTCTTCAAGCCCAGAGACGAGCACGACGTTCCTGACGCGTTCCTGAACGTCACCGTATCGTACCGCGTTCGTAAGCCCTCGATCATCCTCGTGACAGACGAGGGCCGCATCCAGACTCCCTTGGACGAGGACAGCATTGACGTCATCGACTATGCCGACATCGAGTCGGCAGACGTCATCATCAACCCTTACGAGTGGTCCGTGAGGGGCGAGCACGGGGTCAAGGCGTACCTGGAGAAAGCGTGGATCAACATTCGCGAGGACAAGCTCACGCGGAAGTACCGGCAGCTTCAGACAGGGGACCACGGATGGGAGAACTAAGTCCAGGAGTTGACCGGTACGAGACGTGGAAGACCGTTCCCGAGTATGCCTCGTATGAGGCCTCTAACATGGGAAGGGTGCGAAACTCTCGTACGGGAGAGATCAAGACGCCCACCGTCCGAAAGGACGGGTGCCTTGTGTACAATGTATACAGCACGAGGGGAAAGTTCACGACCGTTGTACCGGCTGCTCGTCTCGTGGCCGCAGCCTTCTCTGGTGGAATCGACCGTACGGATGCGGTTCTGCACATCAACGGAGACCTTGCCGACAACAGGGTCTCCAACCTCCGCGTCGTGCCTCGAGAGAGGGTTGCTGCTGAGGTCGCAGAGATGCGTAGGGAGCGGTTCGCTTCCGTCCCGTCAGAGGTTCGCGGCCAGATGGCCCTATGGTGAAAGGAATACCAAAATGGAGCAGCGTGACCATATCGACATCTGTGGCACGACATCAGACGAGCTGAACTTCAGACGCTTCAAGCAGCGTGACGAGACAATGGTCGTCTACGTGATGATCAACAGCGTCATGCAGATGCGCAAGGTCGCGGTGGAGGTTCTCAGGTTCCGGCGCCCTGAGGAAGAGGCCTACCTCGAGAAGGCTCTCTTGCGCCGCAACTTGTACGGGCACTACACAGGGACCCTCGGCAGGTCGGGACCGGACTTCACAGAGGTCCTGGTGTACGACGCGGGGCCGTTCCCGTTCTGGATCGACCGAGAGGCGGGTGTCACACATCTTGCTTGAGCTGCTGCCGGAGCAGAGGTCGGCCGTGGACCGGCTTCGAGACGGTAGCGTGCTGTGCGGGGGTACAGGGTCTGGTAAGAGCGTGACGGCTCTTGCCTATTTCGTCGAGAAGGTCGTGGAGGGCGGTTACTCGCCCTTCGCGCCTCCTCGGCGCCCTGTGCCCCTGTACATCATCACTACCGCGAAGAAGAGGGACTCCCTTGAGTGGGAACGGGAGCTTGCGCGGTTCGGGATGACGACTGAGCCAGGCAAGGGCATCGACGTCGTCGTCACGAGCTGGAACAAGGTCAAGGAGCTTGCGGACGTGAAGGACTCGTTCTTCATATTCGACGAGCAGCGTGTCGTCGGCAACGGCGCGTGGGTGACAAGCTTTCTAAAAATTGCCTCGTCAAACAGGTGGATCCTGCTGTCCGCCACGCCAGGCGACGTGTGGATGGACTACGTGCCGGTGTTCATCGCGAACGGCTACTTCAAGAACCGTACTGAGTTCTGCAACAAGCACGTCGTGTACAACAGGTTCACGAAGTACCCATCAGTGAGCAGGTACCTTGGAGTGAGGCATCTCGAGTGGCTCAGGGCTCAGGTCCTTGTGAGCATGGACGTGGAGAGGCATACCGAGAGGAGGTACCACGACGTCGTAGTGGAGTACGACGTGGACGCGTACGAGGCCGTCAGAGAGACCAGATTCGACCCGGTGGTAGGGGAGCCCATACAGGACGCCGGAGGGCTTTGTAGGGCCCTTAGAAGGCTTTCTGACGGGGGTCCTGACAGATACAAGAAGACTCTGGAGATCTGCCGCCAGGCCGAGCGGTCCATCGTGTTCTACAACTTCGACTACGAGCTCGAGAGGCTTCGGGGAATGCGTGAGGACCTTGCGGGTGAGGGGTTCGAGGTGGCGGAGTGCAACGGGCACAAGCACGACCCTCTTCCTGGTGGAGAGAGATGGGTGTACCTTGTGCAGTATGCTGCCGGGGCCGAGGGGTGGAACTGCACGACGTGCGACACGGTGGTGTTCTACAGCCCGACGTACTCGTACAGGCAGCAGGCGCAGGCCGAGGGCAGGATCGACCGGATCAACACGCCGTTCAAGGTCCTGCACTACTACCGTCTGAGGACCAGGTCGGGCATCGACGCGGCCATACTCAAGGCCTTGCGTGAGAAGAGGACGTTCAACGAGAGGGGGTTCGCGAAGGCTGTCGGAGGTGTTGGGGGTGCGCCCACAACATGTTGAAGGTGTGGCCCACTTCTTGGCCCACTTTTTGGCGGCTGGGCCACTTCGAAGGGGGTGTCTGAGACCCCCATTAGGACTTTGGTCCTAGACGAGGTGGCCCACTTTTCAAAAGTGGGCCAAAAAGTGGGCCAGGGTTTTTCGTTGCAATTCCAACGAAAGGTCGACGTCTGGCCCACTTTTCACTACTTTCCCTATAAAAGATTTTTCGAGAAAATAGAGTATATAGAAGAATAGGGATCTGGGCCAAAAGTGGGCCAACCCCACAACACCCAACACCTTCAAGGCCTTCAACATGTTGAAGCAGATTCGTCTCGCGTACACGGTGTATAATGAGGGGAGAGGGCCTCAGCGCTCTCTACACCCTCTATACGGTTTGGCACACTACACCTCGAGGAGGATTATGACTGTCATCCGACCAAACGCCGCGGTGACCGACATCAGGCAGTCCCCGAACTTCTCGCAAGGACGTCCCGCCGGTTCGCCGAACGTCATCATCATCCACCACTGGGGGAACACGGGACAGAGGCACCAGTTCGTCGTTGACTACCTCTGCTCCACGACTAACCACGGAGCTTCCGCACACTACGTCGCCTCCGCCGGCCGGGTAACACAGCTCGTGTCCGACTCCGACCGCGCGTGGCACGCCGGAAAGACCGGAAACCCCCGTGGAATCGGCATCGAGTGCCGCCCGGAGATGAGCGACGGCGACTTCGATACCGTGGCCGCTCTGATCGCCGCCATCCGATCGGAGTGGGGCGACCTGCCACTGCGCGGACACCAGCAGTACATGGCAACCAGCTGCCCCGGAAAGTGGATGGCAGCACTGCCCCGTCTCGACGCCCGAGCACGGGGCATCACTCTTGGACCAGTCAACCCTATGAAGCAGGAGGACGATGTGAAGCATATCATCTTCGAGACCGTCGAGGGGCACAGCTACATCTACACGCCCTGGACGCACACGCACCAGCACCTGCCTGACCCGAAGACCTACACCGACGCGCAGTCTGTTGTCGGTCAGGCCGGCGGTTCCGTCAAGATCTGGCCCACCAAGGTCGTCAACAAGGCGGCCTTCGGGCTCGAGGTCAAGTAGACCTCAGCAGCATGCGTAACGAAAGGAGCACGCATGCGTGAGAGCGAGTACCAGAAACACCTTATCATAGAGCTCAAAAGGCGGTTTCCCGGGGCTATCGTACTGAAGAACGACCCCAACTACATCCAAGGGATTCCGGACCTCACAGTGCTCTGTGACGGCTTCTGGGCCATGCTAGAGGTCAAGCGCTCCCGCGCTGCCTCCAAGCGGGTGAACCAGCAGTGGTACATCGACAAGGCGTCGGACATGTCGTTCGGCGCGATCATATCTCCAGACACCCATGAGGAGATCCTAGATGAAATGGAACGATCACTCGAGGCTAGCCGGAAGCCACGCCTTCCTTAGCGCCTCCAAGTACGCCTGGGTAAACTACGACGAGGACAAGCTCAGGGCCACCTACCTCACCGCCCAGGCTGCTGCTCACGGGACGCGTATGCACGCCCTCGCAGCCGAGCACATCCGTTTGAAGCTGCGCATGCCGCGCAACAACATCACGTTCAACAAGTACGTCAACGACGCGATCGGGTTCGACATGACCCCCGAGCTCGTCCTGTTCTACAGCGTGAACTGCTTCGGTACGGTAGACGCCATCAGGTTCGACGAGGCGCGTGGGCACCTCCGTATCCACGACCTCAAGACCGGGACTACCCGATCTAGTATGATGCAGCTGCTCGTCTATGAGTCGCTGTTCTGCCTTGAGTACGGGGTCCGTCCTGGTGAGATCGAGTCTGAGCTTCGAATCTACCAGAACGACGACATACTCATCCATAAGCCGGAGACGGACGAGGTCGCCCGCGTCATCAGCAGAATCCGGACGTTCGACAAGATCATCGAGGAGATGAAGGCCGATGCATGAGGACCTCGTCCACTACGGTATGCCTCGCCGAAGCGGTCGGTACCCGTATGGTTCTGGAAAGGACCCGTATCAGGGGGCCGTCTCCTTTCTCGGGGAGGTCAAGCGTCTTAAGGACGAGGGCCTCACTGAGACTGAGATCGCAGGCGCTCTTGGCATGACGACCACCGAGCTGAGGTCCAGGAAGACGCTGGCCAACAACGAGCGCAAGGCTCACCTCTCCGCGCGCGCTGCCCAGCTCAAGGAGCAGGGCCTCAACAACGTGCAGATCGGTGAGAAGCTCGGGCTCAACGAGTCCTCGGTCCGCGGCCTCCTCAAGCAGGGCGTCACGGCCAAGGCCGACCGGACGACCGAGGTAGCCAACTACCTCAAGGACTTCGTGGACGAGAACGGGTTCGTCGAGTTCGGTGAGGGCGTCAACGTACAGCTCGGCATCTCCGACGTGAACCTCAAGACCGCGGTCCAGATGTTGAAGGACCAGGGGTATGAGGTGCACCACGAGGTGCGCGTCAAGCAGCTCGGCACGAAGCAGTACACCAACCTGCGAGTGCTAACCCCTCCGGGGACAACAAGGGCAGAGGTCATGGCAAACCTCGACAAGATCAAGACGCCCGGTGTCGTCACCGATGTTGATGGCAACTTCAGCCTCGGCATCAAGAAGCCGACTTCCATCGACTCCAAGCGCATCGAGGTGCGCTACGGCGAGGACGGAGGCGGCGACATGGACGGCGTCATCCAGATCCGTCGTGGTGTCCCGGACCTGGACCTCGGTCGGGCCTCGTACGTCCAAGGACGTATCATGGTGGACGGCACCCACTACCTCAAGGGAATGGTCATCTACGCCGATGATCTGCCTGATGGCGTGGACATCCGCTTCAACACGCCCAAGTCGCGCACTGAGGGCGGTAAGAAGACCGATGTGATGAAGCCAATCAAGGACGACCCGGACAACCCGTTCGGGTCAACCATCAGGAAGCAGCTCGCCTACAAGGACAAGTCCGGAAACGAGAAGCTCTCCGCCGTCAACATGGTGTACGAGGAGGGAGCGTGGGACGACTGGTCAGTCTCCCTTTCCTCCCAGTTCCTGTCGAAGCAGCGGATCTCCCTTGCCAAGCAGCAGCTGGGCAAGGCGCGTCAGCAGCGTGAGGACGAGTACCAGCGCATCATGTCGCTTGACAATCCTGTCGTCAGGAAGAAGCTCCTAGGACAGTTCGCTGACGAGGCAGATGCAGCGTCGTACGAGCTGAAGGCAGCAGCCCTCCCGAGGCAGTCGTCTGCGGTCATCCTTCCGCTTACGCACCTGAAGAAGAACGAGATCTACGCGCCGAACTACAAGGACGGAGAGCGTGTCGTGCTGGTCAGGCACCCGCACGGCGGCACGTTCGAGATCCCGGAGCTCGTAGTCAATAACCGATCGCGCAAGTCTCGTGCGATCATGGGGCAGCCTCGAGACGCGGTGGGCATCCACCCGTCTGTTGCGGGCATCCTGTCAGGAGCGGACTTCGACGGCGACAGCGTGCTGGTGATCCCGGTCAACGACAAGGTCAAGGTCACGACCTCCAAGCCTCTGAAAGGGCTTGAGGGATTCGACACCAAGGCTGCGTACCCTGGTTACCCGGGCATGAAGGTCATGACTGATACCCAGATGCAGATGGGTAGGATCACCAACCTGATCAGCGACATGACCCTTCAGAAGGCCAGCGCAGACGAGCTGGCCAGGGCTGTGCGTCACTCGATGGTCGTCATTGACGCGGAGAAGCACAAGCTCAACTACAAGCAGAGCGAGATTGACAACGGCATCGCCGCACTCAGGCAGAAGTACCAGGGGTCCAAGCAGGGCGGTTCCGCCACGCTCATCACCAGAGCAAAGTCCCCGGTGTACGTCAATGAGAGGCGCCAGCGCTCTGCTAAGGAGGGCGGCCCAGTTGACCCCGTCACCGGCAAGAAGGTGTACGTCGAGACTGGACGCACTTATGAGTCCCCCGTCTACAAGACAAGGGGAGGGGTCAAGACCGACGAGGTCCTTCGAGTTGAGACTCTCAACCGACAGACCAAGACGAACAAGATGTCGGAGGTGGACGACGCGTTCGAGCTCTCATCGGGTAAGCCGATGGAGACAGTGTACGCCGAGTACGCTAACGCGATGAAGGGGCTGGCAAACAAAGCCCGCCTCGAACAAATCCGTACCCCCAACGTCCGTAAAAACCCCCAGGCTGCTAAAGACTATGCCCCTCAGGTTGAGAGCCTGCGGGCTAAGCTCCAGCGCGCCCAGTTGAACAAACCCAAGGAACGTCAGGCCCAGATCGTCGCTAACGGCGTGGTCAAGATGAAGCTCCAGGCTAACCCCGACATGGGGCAGGACGAGAGGGCCAAGGTCGAGCGACTGGCTATCCAGACAGCACGCGCCCGGGTCGGTAGCGATCGTGCAGGTACACGCATCGTCCCTACCCCGGACGAGTGGGAGGCCATCCAGGCAGGCGCTTTCTCAAACCACATGCTCTCGCAGATCATCGACAACTGCGACATGGATGTGGTGCAGAAGTATGCTATGCCGAGACAGGGAGCCTCGGTCAGTCCTACACAGGCGTCCAGGATTCGGAACATGATCGGTAACGGCGCAACATACGCCGAGGTCGCCGAATTGATGGGGGTATCCACCGCAACGATTAAGGAGGTGCTAGGTTGATCATGCGTGTAGCCAGGATCACCACCACGGACAACCCGTATGATCCGTTCGACGACTTTGACAAGTGGTACCTCTTTGATGAAAGCAGGGGGTACGGAACGACGGGCTACCTAGGCAGAGTTGTGAAGACTTCGAACGAGCTCTCTGATGCTGACAATCAAGAAGCAATCGAAGTTGCGATCGACTCGATCATCGACCTTCATCCAACAGGAATCTATCGAAAGGTAGTTCGAAATGTCGTCGAAGAGTTTGTTGCATGAGGGGGGAGGGGGCCCGCCAAAGTAACCCCCGTTATGCAT
>JBHADA010000219.1:0-28929 GCA_041854805.1 Arachnia sp. | reverse complement strand
TTTGCCGCAGCGATCACTTGAACTCGACGGTACCGCCGGCGGCTTCGAGAGCCTCCTTGGCCTTGTTCGCGGTGTCCTTGTCGACCTGCTCGAGGACGGGCTTCGGGGCGCCCTCCACAAGGTCCTTGGCCTCCTTGAGACCGAGCGAGGTCAGCGCGCGAACCTCCTTGATGACGGCCAGCTTCTTGCCACCGTCAGAGGTCAGGATGACGTCGACCTTGTCGGAACCCTCGTCGGCCGCGGGGGCCTCCTCGCCACCGCCGGCGGCGGGGCCAGCAGGGGCGGCCACAGCCACGGGGGCGGCGGCGGTAACACCAAAGGTGTCCTCGAAGAGCTTGACGAACTCGGAGAGCTCGATCAGGGTCATCTCCTTGAAGGCGTCAAGGAGCTCGTCGTTGGTGAGCTTCGCCATGATGGGCGTTCCTTTCGATTACTGACGCAGCGGGTGCTGCGGGTTTCACTCCGCAGCGGGCGCTGCTTCGGGTGCCGCATCCGCGGCGGGGGTCTCGGCCTCGGCGGCGGGCGCGGAGCCAGCACCACCGATCAAGGAGGGGTCGGCCTCCGCGGCAGTGGCCAGCGCACCGAACGCGCGGGCACCCTGCGACAGCGGGGCGGCCAACAGGTAAGCGGCCTTGGCCAGGTTGGCCTGCAGCGCACCCGCCATCTTCGCCAGCAGAACCTCGCGAGATTCGAGGTCCGCGAGCTTCAGCACGGCCTTGGCGTCGAGGAACCTGCCCTCGAGAACGCCACCCTTGATAGCCAGAGACGGATTGGCCTTCGCGAAGTCGCGCAACTGCTTGGTGGCAGCGGCGATGTCTCCCTTGACGAACGCGATGGCGGTGGGGCCGGTGAGCGACTCGTCGAGCCCCTCGATGCCAGCTTCCTTGGCCGCGATCGCCGTCAGGGTGTTCTTCGCAACGGCGTAGGTGGCGTTCTCACCCAGGGATCGGCGCAGGTTCTGCAGATCCTTGACGGTGAGCCCGCGGTACTCGGTCAGCACTGCCGCCTCGGAGTTGCTGAACGAGTCAGCCAGCTCCGCGACCTTGGCAGCCTTATCCGGCCTCGCCATGGGGTCTCCTTCCGGTCTAACACCTCGTCCCGCTGGCAGGCGGTTCGAGGGCCGAAGGGGAGCAGAAAAACAAAAGACCCCGAGCCGGCGGCGCGGGGCACGCCCTTGCGGGCGGTGTCGTCGTTCACCTGCGCGGGTGCCTTGCGGCGTTATGGCTGTTCAGCCACCTGCGGTCTTCGGCCAGATGACTTTAGCACGCACTCGCGCGAGGCCAAAAGCGACACTTATGGGCATGGGGTGGATAGCGCTGGTAGCTCGACTAATCTCAGCCGTGCACGATCACCTCACGGATAGGGGCATCTTCATGCGCCGCATTGTTTCACTAGGCCTACTTGCCGTCCTCGCCCTGAGCGCCTGCAACCAGGCCGGTTCCTCCAGCAGCGGATCCGGGGCGGCCGACCTGAGCTACGACGTCTCGGGCATCAAGAAGGTCGACGCGATTGCCGCCCTAGTACCGGCCGACATCGCGTCCGGCGGCAAGCTGACCATCGGCGCCTCCACCGACTACGCGCCTGCCGAGTTCCGCGACGAGAACCTCACCACTGCCATCGGGTACGACGTCGATCTTGGCAAGGCATTGGGCAAGGTGCTCGGGCTCGAGACGGAGGTCGTCGACGGCGAATTCTCCTCCCTCATCCCCGCCATCGGCTCCGAGTACACGATCGGGATCTCCTCATTCACCATCAACGAGGAGCGGATCAAGACCGTCAACATGATCTCTTACATCAACGTGGGCTCCAGCTACGCGGTACCCAAGGGCAACCCGAATGGCTTCAACCCCGACGACGTGTGCGGCAAGACCATCGCCGTCCAGACCGGAACCGCGCAGGAGAACGACCTCAAGAAGATCAGCCAGACCTGCGAATCCGAGGGCAAGAGCGGCATTCAGTCCCTGCCCTATCCGCGTCAGTCGGAGGCCACCACCAACGTCGTGGGCGGCAAGGCCGACGCGTTCTACGCCGACTCGACCGTGGCCGACTATTCCTCCACCCTGACCAATGGACAGCTCGAGGTGGTCGGAGGAATCCGAAGCGCCCTGCCACAGGGCATCGTCGTGGCGAAGGACGACCCGGAACTCACCGAGGCCATCCAGAAGGCCATGCAACATCTCATGGATGACGGAACGTGGCCCAAGATCCTCAAGAACTGGGGCATCTCGCAGGACGCGGCGCTTCGCACCGCCAAACTCAACCCCACGAACTGATGAGCAGCCGGGAGCCGACCACGCCAGAGCTGATCCAGGCCAAGCCGGTGCCCCGGCCCAGCCTGTGGATCTGGGCTGGCCTCGTCATCGCGTTCGTGGCGCTACTGGGCTACGACCTGCTCACCAACCCGAACTACCGGTGGGACGTCGTGGCGGGGCACCTCTTCGACCCACGCGTCCTGTCGGCGGTGCTGTGGACCCTCATCCTCACCGCCGGGGCCATGGTTCTAGGTATCGTGCTGGCTGTCACCACCGCCGTGATGCGAATGAGCACCAACCCCGTGCTGCGAGCCGTGGCGTGGGCCTATATCTGGTTCTTCCGCGGCACCCCCATCTACACCCAGTTGACGTTCTGGGGCCTGGTGGCGGTGCTGTGGCCCACCATCACCCTCGGCATCCCCTTCGGCCCCGAGTGGGTCAGCATCGCGACCAAGAACATCTACAACGCGGCGGTGTTCGCCATCATCGGGCTCGGCCTCAACGAAGGCGCCTACCTCTCCGAGATCGTGCGCTCCGGCCTCAACTCGGTGGACAAGGGGCAGTGGGAGGCCGCCACCGCCTTGGGCATGAAGCGGTCGAAGACCCTGTGGCGCATCGTGGTTCCGCAAGCCATGCGGGTCATCGTGCCGCCCACAGGCAACGAGACCATCTCCATGCTCAAGACCACCTCCCTGGTGCTGGCGGTGCCCGTCTCGCTCGAATTGCAGTTCGTCACTAACGGCATCGGTAACAAGGCGTTCCTGCCCATCCCGCTGCTCATCGTCGCCGCCATCTGGTATTTGGTCATCACATCGATCCTCATGGTGGGCCAGGCCAGGCTCGAGGCCTACTACGGCCGCGGCTTCGACGGCAACGACGCTCCGCGCAGCGCGTCCAAGGGCATGTCCGCGCGGCAGCAGGCCATTCTGGCCGCCGGCACCGTCCACTCCGATCCCTCAAGGGAGGTCACCCCATGAGCGCGATGGTCGAAGCTATCGGCGTCCACAAATTCTTCGGTGAACTCCACGTACTCAAGGACGTTAACCTCACGGTTGCCCGCGGCGAGGTGTGCGTGCTCCTGGGGCCGTCAGGTTCGGGCAAGTCCACCCTCATCCGTTGCGTCAACGAGTTGGAGGAGATCTCGGCCGGGCGGATGTTCGTGGACGGAGAACTCGTCGGCATGCGCGAGGTGAACGGGGTGCTGCACCGGCTGCCAGACCGGGAGATCGCGGCCCAGAGAGCCAAGATCGGCATGGTGTTCCAGCGGTTCAACCTGTTCCCACATATGACGGCGCTGCAGAACGTGATGGAGGCCCCTTGCCAGGTGAAGGGTCTCTCCAAACCGGAAGCAGAGGCCTTGGCCCGCGCGCATTTGGAGCAGGTGGGGCTGGCGGACCGGGTGCACCACTACCCCGCTCAGCTTTCGGGCGGTCAGCAACAGCGGGTAGCCATTGCCCGGGCCCTGGCCATGAAGCCCGAGTTGATGCTGTTCGACGAGCCCACCTCGGCCCTCGACCCAGAGCTGGTGGGCGAGGTGCTGAGCGTCATGAAGGAGTTGGCCTCCAGCGGTATGACCATGGTGGTGGTGACCCACGAGATCGGCTTCGCCCGCGAGGTGGCCGATCACGTGGTGTTCATGGACGCCGGAATGATCGTCGAGCAGGGCCCGCCGGCCGAGGTGCTCGACTCTCCCCGAGAGGAACGCACCCGCGACTTCCTGAACAAAGTGCTGTAGAACGGGTGGGCGGAGTTGTCCGCCCACGCCTTCCCTCGGAGGCGCCTCGCTAGCCGTGGAACGCGAACAGCGACATAAGCTGGCGTTCATGACCGACCCCACCTCCCCACTCACGTTCCGGCGCGGCCCTCGGTGGCGCAACCGCCTCGTGCTCAGCGCCCTGACCAACGCGCAAAGCAACGACGACGGCACCCTCACCGACGACGAGATCGGCTGGCTGCTGGCGCGCGCCAGGGCGGGCTTCGGCATGATCCTGACCGCCGCCGCCTTCGTATCGCCGGAGGGGCGGGCCTGGCAAGGACAACTCGGCCTCACCGGCGAGACCCATCTACCTGGGCTAACCAGACTCGCCGACGGGCTGCGTGAGGCCGGCGCGGTGTCGTGCGCCCAACTCCATCATGGCGGTCATCGCGCCGAGAAACCCATCGACGGGGACCCCGTCGCCCCCGTCGCGCACGGCCGCGCACGCGCCTTAACCACCGGCGAGGTACACCGGATCGTCGACGACTTCGCCTCCGCGGCCGCACTGGTCGAACGCGCAGGCTTCGACGGTGCCGAGATTCACGGCGCCCACGGCTACCTGCTCAACCAGTTTCTGGCGCGAGAAAACCAGCGCGGCGACGGCTACGGCGGCGACCTTGAAGGACGCGCCCGCATCCTGCACGAGGTCACCGACGCGATTCGCTCGGCCACCGGCCCTGGCTTTCAGCTCGGAATCCGCCTCTCCGCCGTCTCACCCGAGGAGGAGGAAGACCTGGTGCGGCTTGCGACCGGCTTCCTCGTCGACGACCGTCTCGACTACGTGGAGGCGTCGGTGTGGGACTACCGACGCATGGCGGCCGGCGCCCAGCCCGGCGATCCGACCCTGGTGCAGACGATCGAGGCGCTCCCCCGGAGCAATCGCCTTGGCATAACCGGCCAGATCCGAAGCCGGGAGGCGGTGGACACGGTCCTCGGTTGGGGAGCCGACTTCGTCTCGATCGGACGAGGCGCCATCGCCGACCATCGATTCGCCGAGCGATGCCTGACAGACCCGGCCTATCCCGGCCCCAGCTATCCAGTCACCAGACAGCACCTGCGCGACGAGCACCTTGGCGAGGCCTTCGTGGAATTCTTCGCCAAGGGCTGGCCGGACTACGTGACCGAATAGCCAGCAGAACTAGTGCCGTGTCGCCTAGAGATAACTTGACGCTATCCGGCCGAAGGATGCGGCGGCTCAAGGCCGCCTCCTCACTACCATTACGGCCCAGTACGCCTAAGCTCGTCGTCCTTGCGATGGTATCTGGCCGAGAATGGGTGCGTGAAGCCTCGTCTGATCCCCCTTCCTCTCAGTGTCTGGGGGAGGGGACGGCCGCGCCGATGATCACGCCCAGCGCCCGGGCCACATCCTCGAGCCGCAGCCCGCTGTCGAGGCCGGCGGCGCCGTCGGTCTCATCCCCCACCCCGGCCTGGCCCTCGGGGCGAACAGCGGGAATATGCACGAACCCAGCGGGCCCGTCGAATCCACGAAGCGCCGCCCTGAACGTGGCGTTGCACACGTAACGTCCGGCGTCCTCGGACGCCTTCGCGGGCAGCCCCGCCGACCGGAGCGCGGCCACCATCGCATCGACATCGAGCCGGCTGGGCAGGGCCTCGGGCCCGTCGTCGAGGGGCTCACCGCGGGGTTGAACCCCGTCATTGTCGGGAATGCGGGCATCGGCCAGATTGGCCGCCCAGCGCTCGGGGGTGATGGCGGTTCGCCCTCCCGCCTCTCCGACGCAGAGGACAACGTCCGGCTCATGCCGCCCAATCAGGGCGTTCAAGCGACGCGGAGCACCGCTGAAGGTGACCGGCAGGATTCCCCAGGCCACGTGGAGGCCGGGCAGGCCGCGCTCCCCCACGAGGCGAACGGCCTCGCCGCTGGCGTTGCATTCCTCGCCTCCGAAAGGCTCGAAACCTGTGAGCAGCACGCGCTTCGCGATGGGCTCCTCCTTCCGCTGCCTAAGGCCCTTGGGACGCATCTAGCTCCTCTTGACGCTCGGAGGGGCGGGCACCCATAGGTACCCGCCCCTCAACGATTGATTCAGTGGCTCACTCGGCCGGCTTGGTGGCCTGGGCGTCGATCTGAACGCTCGGGCTCATCGTGGCCGAGACCGCGATCTTGCGCACGTAGCGACCCTTAGCCGCCGACGGCTTGAGCCGCAGGATCTCGTCTAGCACCGCGAAGTAGTTGTCGGTGAGCTGTTCGGCGGTGAAGGACGCCTTGCCGATGATGAACTGGACGTTGGCGTGACGATCGTTGCGGAACTCGATCTTGCCGCCCTTGATGTCGCTGACGGCCTTGGCGACGTCCATGGTCACCGTTCCGGTCTTCGGGTTCGGCATCAGGCCGCGGGGGCCGAGCACGCGGCCGAGCCGGCCGACCTTGCCCATGAGGTCCGGGGTGGCGACAACGGCGTCGAAGTCCAGGTAGCCGCCGGCCACCTTCTCGATCAACTCGTCCGTGCCCACCTCGTCGGCCCCGGCCTCGCGGGCGGCCTCCGCCTTGTCGCCGGCGGCGAAGACGAGGACCCGTGCCGTCTTGCCAGTGCCATGCGGAAGGTTGACCGTGCCGCGAACCATCTGGTCCGCCTTTCGGGGGTCGACGCCCAAGCGGACGGCGACGTCGATGGTCTCGTCGAACTTGGCCGACGCCATCTCCTTGACGAGGCGGATGGCCTCTTCGGGGCTGTATGCCTGGGCTCCGTCGCGCTTGTCCGCGGCGGCCTTGTACGCCTTGCTGTGCTTCATGCTGGTTCCTTATGCGTTACGGCCTCGCGGGCCGGTTCACCAGTTCTGGTACGGGGCACGCCCTACCAGTGGGTTGGTTGGTTGGTGGAGGTCACTCGGTCTCGACGCCCATGGAACGGGCGGTACCCTCGACGATCTTGCACGCGGCCTCAATGTCGTTGGCGTTGAGATCTGGCAATTTGGTGGTTGCGATCTCGCGCACCTGGTCCTTGGTCAGCTTGGCGACCTTGTCCTTCAGGGGGTTCGACGAACCGCTGGAGATGCCTGCAGCCTTCTTGATCAGCTCAGCCGCCGGGGGCGTCTTCGTGATGAAACTGAACGTGCGATCCTCGTAGATGGTGATCTCGACGGGGATGACGTTTCCGCGCTGGGACTCCGTCGCGGCGTTGTATGCCTTGACGAACTCCATCATGTTGACGCCGTGCGGGCCAAGCGCGGTACCGACGGGCGGCGCGGGCGTGGCGGCACCAGCCTGGAGGGCGATCTTAACGAGCGCCGCGACCTTCTTCTTGGGAGGCATGGATGGGTCCTTTACCTATAGGGATGGATGTGCCGGAAACCGGCTCGGCGCCAAATCTTAGACGACCTTCTCCACTTGCTTGAATTCGAGATCGACGGGAGTCTCGCGTCCCATGATCTCCACAAGCGCGCGGAGGCGCTGGTTGTTGGCGTTGATCTCGGTGATCGAGGCATGAACCCCAGCGAAGGGGCCATCGATCACCATGACGGAATCGCCGACGCCCAGGTCGACGACCTCGATCTTCTTCTTCCGGGCCGCCTGGGCTCCCGCCTGCTCGGCGTTGACCTTGGCGACGACAGAGGGGGTGAGCATGCTGACCACCTCGTCGATGGTCAGGGGCACCGGCTGCTGCCCGTAGCCGACGAAGCCAGTCACCGATGGGGTCTGGCGTACGACGCTCCACGAGTCGTCGGTGAGTTCCATGCGGATGAGCACGTAACCGGGCTGGGAGGAACGCGTCACCGTCTTCTTGGTGTTGTTGCGGACCTCGACCACCTCTTCGGTGGGCACGATCGTCTCGAAGATGTAGTCCTCCATATTGAGGCTGGTGGCCCGAGACTCGACGTTCTGCCTGACCCGGTTCTCCATGCCGGAGTAGGTGTGCAGCACGTACCACTCGCCGTACTCGGACTCGAGACGAGTGCGCAACTCCTGCAACGCGGCCGCGAGGGCATCGTCGTGGCTGGCGAGCTCTTCCTCGTCCGCGGCCGGCTCCTCGGCGAGTTCCACCTCGGCCTCGTCGCCCTCCTGCGCGGGGAGGACGCCCAAGTCGATCTCGATCTCCTCCTCGGCCGGAGTCTCCAGGGTGCCCAGGTCGATCTCGAAGTCGGTGTTGTCGGTGTTGTCGGTCACGACCTACCTCCCAATAGCCTCAGCAGCAGCGAGCCCAATCCGAAGTCCAGCAGGCCAACGATCAGGATCATGATGAGCACGAAGATCAGCACCGCGACGAACATGGCCACCAACTGCGGCCAGGTGGGCCAGACGACCTTCTTCAGTTCTCCGGCGGACTGCTTGACGAAATGCACCGGGTTCTTGGCCCGGTACGGGTCGTCATCCTCGTCGCGCTTGTGGTCGTCGCGTTTCTTGGTGGGCGCCGACTTCTTCACCGGGGCCTTGGCCGTCTTGCGCTTGATGACGGTCGCCTTGCCCTTCGACTCGTCGTCCTCCGTATCGGAGTCGGCGTCCTCCGCGCCTTCCGCATCCTCGCCGAGGCTCTCCTCGAGCTCGGCGATCCTCTCGTCGTCGCTGGTCACGGCGTCGGGGTCGACAATGGCGTCGTCGTTGTCGGGCCGCCCGCCCTCGTCAGGCTCGGCGTCGTGCGACTTGTCGCTCACGCTGATTCCCCTTCGCGTATACAAACAAAATGCCTACGGCCCACTAGGCCGGTAGGCGACTTAAGGAGGCCGAGGATCGGCGACCTAGCAGGGCAGGAGGGACTTGAACCCCCAACCTGCGGTTTTGGAGACCGCTGCTCTGCCAATTGAGCTACTACCCTTTGGCGGTTGGGCTACCTGCGAGGCGGCTTGTGGGCACGCCGCACATTGGCAACTTGTACCGGTGTGCCAACTATAGGCGACGAGCCCAAGTTAGTCGAACCGCCGCTCAAGAGGCCAGGTATCGACGGTTCGCGACGCACCCGAGGCCCGGCCTCGGCCAGGCATACCCTGGCCGAGGCGTCACGGGTCAGCGGCGGATGAGGACCGCCCAGGTGCGCGGCCCGGCCACGGCGTCAACGGCGAGCCGCGACCTGCGCTGAATATCGCGCACGGCGTTTTGGCTCGTGGTTCCGTAGACGCCGTCGGCCTTGACCTTGGCCCCCGCGGCGATGAGCTCGTGCTGGAGCTGCTTCACGTCGGCGCTTCGCATCCCCGGCTTGATGGTGGGAGTGAGACTGCGCCATGTGGCCGCGTCCACGACCCCCGTGATGCGCAGCTTCTTCTTGGCCTGCCAGGCGCGCACGGCCTTCTCGGTCCTGGACCCAAACGATCCATCGGCCACCAGGTTGGCCTTGACCTTGACGTTGAGCAGGCCCTGCAGGGTCTTGACGCCAGCCTCCTTGGAACCGCGCCTGTACACCGGGTAGGTGGAATCGATGGCCACTGCCGCGGCCGCCTTTGGAGCCGGTGCAGGGCTCGGCGCCGGCGTCGGCGTGCCGCTGGGCAGGCCCCCCTTGGCTCCATTGGTGTTGTACTGGTACAGGCCGTACTGACGCATGATGTCGATCACCAACTGCGCGTATCGCGGGTCCGTGGCATAGCCACCCTTGCGCACTTCGGTGACGAACTGGTCCGGGTAGGCCTTGTACTGGAACGCGGCCTTGTACCGCGAGGCGGTGGTCAGCAGTCGCCCGAAGTCGCGCATGGAGTCGTTCCAACTGGCGTAGGTACGAAACTGCGCCACCACCTTGTAGGACGATCCGCTCGCCGTGTATTCCGCCGTCGAGATGGGCACGCAGCCCGTCTGATAGGGCGACACATAGCTGGTGCATTTGATGTTGAACAAGGTGTTGATGTGCACAGTGGCGCCATTGACGGTGCGGCTCGACGTCATGGATGAGCGCCCCCAGCCCGTCTCCAGCGCGGCCATCGCGATGGTGACCGACGCTGGGATGCCCGTCTGCCGCTGCAGCGCTTGGGCTCCAGGCACGAGCTTGGCAATGAAATCCGTTCGGGCGCTGGCGTGCGCTGGTGACGAGAATCCGAATCCCGCCACCACCGCAACAATCAATGTGATGAGGCTCCTACCCCAACGCATGGTTATCCCCCTCCTCATAACCTTCGGTTGATATCGGCGCCGCGCCGCTGGGGGCGCTCGGCAAGCTCGGTATGAGACCGACGCCTCCCCCACGCCGACACGACTACGGAGAGAGTAGCGCAACCTGAGATAAACCTGAGAAACTCTCAACTCGAGGTTCAGGGTTGGCCGTTCGGCACCAAAAGCCGATGACAACCGACGATGCGCGCCTCCCAAACCCCGGGGGCCCTCCCCAGGCCGGCGTTCATCGCGCGATCCTGATGAGCGTTTAGAGTCCGAGCCCGATCAGGTTGACCTCCGGCACCAGCGTCACCCCGAATCGCTCGCGCACCCCGTCGCGGATCTCACGCGCCAGCGCCACCAGCTCGGCCGCCGTGGCCCCGCCCCGGTTGGTCAGGGCCAACACGTGCTTGGTGGACAACTGGGCCGCGCCCGCACCGTGACCCTTGGCGAAACCAGCGTGTTGGATCAGCCAGGCGGCGCTGGTCTTGACCGTGCCATCGTTCATGGGCCAGCGGGGCGCGTCCTCGGGGAGACGGGCCGCTTCCTCCGCGGGGACGATCGGGTTGGTGAAGAACGATCCAGCGCTCCAGGAGTCGTGGTCCGCCTCGTCGAGCACCATTCCCTTGCCTCGGCGGATCTCGATTACTGCCTCACGCACCTTCGCCGCAGGCACCCGGTCTCCCAAACCGACACCCAGCCTGTCGGCCAACTCGGGGTAAGCCACGGGGGCGCTGAGGGAGGCAAGCGCGAACTGGAAGCCGACCTCCACGATGAGATAGCGCCCCGGCTCGGCCTTGAACCGCGACTGGCGGTATCCAAAGCCGCATTCCGCAGCGGGAAAGGTCCGCTGGGCACGGTCGACGCGGTCAAAGGTACGTACGAAGGCGATGGTCTGGGACACGTCGGCACCGTACGCTCCAACGTTTTGGATGGCGGTTGCCCCGACGGATCCGGGGATGCCGGAGAGCATCTCGACGCCACTCCACTCCTGGGCCACGGCGTGAGCGACGAAGGGATCCCAGTCCTCACCCGCCATGACCCGAACGGCCGCCCCGCCACAGGATGACACATCGGCCTTGATCCCCAGGCAGGCCACCCGGACCGCGGTGCCCTCGAAGCCAGAGTCGGCGACGAGCATGTTGGACCCGCCACCCACGACGAGGACGGGCTCCCCCGCATCGTCGCACGCGACGACCGAGTCGATCAGTTCGCGCTCGGTCCTGGCGACGATGAGCCTGCTGGCAGGCCCGCCCACGCGGAAGGTGGTATGCGCTGCGAGCTCTGGCGTGTCGGGAATGGGACGCGCGTCTCCTCGCCCGGCGGAGCGGTCGATGCTGCACTCAGTCAATGCGCACCTCGGCCTTCACGGCGCCGAGCACCGCATCGTCGCCGCAAGTGGCGGTGAGCGCGACAGTGGCCAATCCCTCATTCACCGCGGTCACCGTGCCGGTGTAGCGCACCTCGACTCCCTCGTCCGTATCCGGCACGACAACAGGCCGGGTGAAGCGAACGAAGTAGCTCGCGACACGCGAGGGGTCCCCGGCCCAGCGGGTCACCAGTGCCAGCCCGGCTCCCATGGTCCACATGCCGTGGGCGACGACGCCGGGCAGGCCAATGGCCTGGGCATGGCGATCGGAGAAGTGGATCTCGTTGAAATCCGTGGAGGCTCCGGAATACCGCACCACCCCGGAGCGCGTGATGCGCACGGTCAGCTCTGGAAGCTCTAGGCCCACCTCGGTGTGGCTCAGGTCAGGCATTGGCGTCCTCCCGGGTGTGCATGAGGGTGGATCGGGCCTCGCAGACCACCTCATCGTCCACACTCAACTCGACGAGGATGGTGACGATATCCAGGTTGGCCCGGCTGCGCACCTTCTCGATGCTCAGTTGCGCCACCACCGCGTCGCCTGGCCGCAGCGGGCGATGGAAGATGAAGCCCTGGTCTGTGTGCATGGTTCGATTCAGCGCCAAACCCAGTTCCTCGTCGCCGAACAGCGCTTCCCAGGCCTGGGCGGCCACGATCGCGGCGAAGGTTGGGGGTGCGATGGGGTCGTCGCCGCGGAAGAACGGGTTGTCGTCGTGCAGCGCGGCGGCGAACTCGGCGATCTTGGCGCGGCTCACCTCGTAAGGCGGAGCCGCCGGGTAGCGGCGGCCCACATGTTCGGGGGTAATCGGCATGGCGTCAATCTACCCGGAAACACGAGTCGGCCGCCCCATGCGGAGCGGCCGACTGGGTAAGCCTGATGTCAGCGGGTCTCGCGGTGCGCGCGATGGGTGCGGCAGCGCGGGCAGAACTTCTTGATTTCGAGACGATCGGGATCGTTGCGGCGGTTCTTCTTGGTGATGTAGTTGCGCTCCTTGCACTCGGTGCAGGCGAGCGTGATCTTCGGACGAACGTCCTGGGACTTCTTGGCCATGATCTTCCTTTGCTTCGCGCTGGGCGCTTGTATTGCTCGTCGTGGTGACGAGGGCGGGACTTGAACCCGCGACACAGCGATTATGAGCCGCTTGCTCTACCGACTGAGCTACCCCGTCAAATGCCCTCCCCCTGGGCCACAGGGAAAGAACAGAGCCCCCATGCGGAATCGAACCGCAGACCTTCTCCTTACCATGGAGACGCTCTGCCTACTGAGCTATAGGGGCCAGCCGCCGACTAAACCTACACGAGACCCGCCTGGCCCGCAAATCCGGCCCAGATCAGGCCTTGAGAGCCGCAACGGCCGCCTCCAGCGAACCTTCGAACATGGTTTCACGCTCGGTCGCGGTGAGGTCTGCCGACCCGTCGAACAGGTGATCCGACACGGTGAGCACAGCCAACGCCTCTCCCCCATTGCTCATGGCACAGCCGTACAGCCCCGCAGCCTCCATCTCCACGGCGAGGGCGCCGAGCCTATCCAGCGCGGGGATGATGTCGCTGCGAGAGGAGTAGAAGAAGTCCGACGTGTACACGGCGCCGATATGGACCTGCGAGTCGCCGCCGCAGGCCTGGTCAGCGGCAGCGCGCAGCATGTCGAACGACGCAGCCAGCGAGAGGCTGACGCCAGGAATGTCGATGGTGGCGGCGGCCGAATTGGTGTGGGCACTGGCGGCGATGACGACGTCAGCGACAGCCACCCGCGAGGCGATCCCGCCACAGGTGCCGACGCGACAGATGCGCTTGACCCCGTAGTGGGTATACAGCTCGGTTGCGTAGATGGAGATGGAGGGGACACCCATGCCCGAGGCCATGGCCGTCATGGGAACCCCGTCCACGCTGCCCGTCCAGGCGGTGATGCCTCGCACGTCGGAGACGAGGCGGGCGCCGTCCATGCGGGTGCGGGCGATGCGTTCGGCCCGCTTCGGGTCTCCGGGCATGATGACCAGGTCGGCAATCTCTCCGGGTTGGGCGCTGATGTGCGGGGTGGGCATCGTCGAGGCCCCTTCCTTGGCTGAAGACGATTAAGGCCCCGAACCGTACGGTTCCGGGGCCCTGGGGTGGCAGGTGTTGGATTTGAACCAACGTAGCATGACGCGACGGTTTTACAGACCGCTCCCTTTGGCCGCTCGGGCAACCTGCCATGCCGGTCATTCCGGCGACGCACGAGCATAGCAGCCAGATTCGGATGGCGCCAAAGCGCCGAGTTGATTCATGCCAGACGCCCGCGTGGGCGGGGTCGTTGATCCACCCCAAGACGCCCGCACGCCGCGTGAACGGTCGACGACGGTCTAAGCGCGAGACGGCCGCGGCAGCCCAGGCCGCCGGCACCATGCCACGCGGATCGCGAGACGGGTCAACAAGACCGGGCTGATTTGACGCGGCGCGACATAAGCAACGATTCTTAGTTCGTCAAACATCGAACAAGGAGCGCCATGAGCACCACCGCCTTAAGGACCGCGTCCGAACCGACGATGCGGTTAATCTCCTTCGCCACACTCTTCGTCATCGGCACGGACACGCTCCTCACCGCTCCACTGCTTCCGCTGCTGCGCAGAGAGTTCGGTGTGAGCGTCTCGCAGTCAGGCTGGCTCGTCTCGGCCTACGCGCTCGGGTACGCGCTGTTCGCGCTCGTCGCAGGTCCTATCTCAGACAGGATCGACCGCCGGAAGGTTCTTCTGGCCGGGGTGATCGGCTTCACCATGTTCACCGCCGCATGCGGCAGCACCTGGAGCTTCTGGTCGCTCTTCGCCGCCCGCCTGCTCGCAGGCATCGCAGCCGCTTTCGTGACGCCGCAGATCTGGGCATCGATCCCAGTGACGGTAGCCCCGTCCTCGATCGTAAAGACCATGGGATACGCAACAGCGGGCCTCGCTATCGCCCAGGTGGTCGGCATTCCCATCGCCTCGTTCCTATCATCACTCGGCTGGCGCTTCCCCTTCTTCGCGATCGCCGCCGCGAGCGCGCTGCTGTGGATCCTCCTCTACGCAAAGTTCCCAAACGTGAGCCCCGTCGACGCCGCGAAAGGGCGACCCTTCGCCCCCTACGCGCTTGTGGGCCGCTCCCGGCCGCTCATGCTGTCCCTCGGGGCGTACCTGCTCTTCCAGACCGGCAATTTCTCCGCCCTGTCATTCGTCGGTTCCTGGTTCGCCAAGGATTTCGGCGCCACGCAGACGATGATCGGTGCCGCCATGATCGTCATCGGGCTCGGCAACGCCATCGGCTCGCTGACCGGCTCACGCCTGGTCAGCCGCCTCGGACAGCAGCGATCACTGCTGTTCGGAATCATCGCACTCGGCGTGATCTACCTCACGACCGCATTCGTCCACACCATGTGGATCGCCGTGATCATCCTTGCGCTGAGCATGCTCGTCGGCGGATTCCTCTTTCCGGTGCTCATGAGCAACCTCCAGAGCCACACAGACCTCGCGCGGGGCACCGTGTCCTCGTTGGCCAACGCCGCCATGTACGCGGGAACCACCATCGGCGGCGCCGTCGGCGGATACCTGCTGACGCGGTTCACTGGCTACAGCGGCGTCGCCGTATTCACCGTTGCGGCCTATGCCGTCTCGCTCGGCGTCTACGCGCTCGCCGGCGCATTCAGATAAGCATCTGAACCCGCGTCACATACCGCAGCCCACAATGCATCTGAACTCGGCAAGAGAAGCTTGGCCTTGCGCGGATTGCTCTCCCTCACCAACCAACCCAACAAGCGGGCATCTTGGCACGAGGCACAGGACGCGGCGTCCGACTGGCACAATGGGGCGGATCGTCACCCCTGAGGAAGGTAAACCCATGGCCGCTGAGAGCTCTTTCGATGTCGTGAGCAAGGTCGACCGCCAAGAGGTGGACAACGCGCTGGGTCAGGCCGCCAAGGAGGTTCGCCAGCGCTTCGACTTCAAGGACACCGACGCCAAGATCGCCTGGTCCGGCGAGGCCATCGAGATGCAGGCCGTCTCCGAGGAACGAGTCAAGGCGGTGCTGGATGTGTTCCAGTCCAAGCTGGTGCGCCGGGGTGTGAGCCTCAAGGCCCTCGACGCCGGCACCCCCCGTGCGTCCGGGAAGCTTTGGAAGATCACCGCCACCACGAAGCAGGGCATCAAGCAGGAGGATGCCAAGAAGCTCTCGAAACTGATCCGCGACGAGGGCCCCAAGGGGGTCAAGTGCCAGATCCAGGGCGACGAGCTGCGGGTCTCGTCGAAGAGCCGCGATGACCTGCAGCGGGTACAGGCGCTAATCAAGGAGCAAGACCTGGACTTCGCGGTCCAATTCGTCAACTACCGGTAATGCCGCTGGACAGCCGCCGCGCCGTCCAGGGCTAAGGTGGTGACCCATGAATTCCACCCCCGCCGTCAGGCGGCTGCGCCGCGATGACGCCGCCTGCGTGCTGGCTGCCTTCGAGTCTGACGCTGGCATGGTCCGCCAGGGCACGGTGCGCACACTGGCCGAGGCCGAAGCCTACGTCGACCAGCTCTTGGCCCCCGAGGGCAGAACCCATGCGTTCGCCATCGCCGACGGCGAACGGCTAGTCGGCTTGGTGGCGATCACCGTCGACGAGGCGAACCGCGTGGGCTGGTTCTGGTACTGGATGAACACGTCGCACCGGGGACGCCGCTGGGCCTCGCTGGCCGCGGTGGCGGTGGCCAACTGGGCGCTTCGCGACGCCGGGCTGGAGCGTCTCGAGTTAGAGCACCGCGCCACTAACGCGTCCTCAGGCAACGTCGCCGGTGCCGCGGGATTCGTGCACGAAGGCCGGGAGCGAGCGAAGTTCCTCATCGATGGCGAACGCGTCGACGTGCTGATCTACGGCAGGCTCGCCACCGACCCATGGCCGGAGGACCCCGGCATCGACTTCGATCCTAAGAGGCGAACATGCTGATCGGCACCCACAACGTCAATGGGATTCGCGCCGCGATGCGCCGGGGTTTCCGGCGCTTCTGGGAGGACACGGGGGCCGACGTCATCGCGTTGCAGGAGGTGCGATGCCGCGTCGACGACCTCCCCCTGGATGCGTTCGCCGGATATCACGTCACGCTCGACCCGGGACTGCTCGCGGGACGCAACGGGGTCGCCGTACTCACCCGGCGGCCGCCAGTACGAGTGCGTGCCTTGGGCGAGGTCGTCGTCGCGATCGACGGCCACGGGCCGCGCGAACTCGTGGTGGAACGGCTGACCAACCGAGACCTGCGGCCGTTCGCCGACGAGGGGCGCTACGTCGAAGTGGATCTGGCCGACGCCCCGCTGCGCGTCGCCTCGCTATACCTCCCCAAGGGCGCTGCCTGGCCCTACGAGGAGGGCACGGAGGAGAAATACCGGCGCAAGATGCGCTTCATGAAGGGTCTCGCCCGGCATCTAGACGCGTCGCGGCGGGAAGCCGCGAGACAGGGACGCGAGTTCCTGATCATGGGCGACTTCAACATCGCCCACACCAAGCAGGACCTGCGCAACTGGAGGTCCAACCAGAAATCGGAGGGGTTCCTGCCGGAGGAACGCGAATGGTTCGGCTCGATCCTGAGCCCCCGCACCCTCGTCGACGTGACCCGGCGGTTACACCCGGACGCGGACGGCCCCTACTCCTGGTGGTCGTGGCGCGGCCAAGCCTTCGCCAACGACACGGGCTGGCGGATCGACTACCACCTCGCCTCGCCAGGCCTGGCGCGCGCCGCCACCGCCGCCTGGGTGGGCCGTGAAGCCTCCTACGACGAACGGATCAGCGACCACTCCCCCGTGCTGGCCAACTATGGACTCTGACGCCACCCTAGTCAGGCCCTAACCCCTCGCCTGGGCAGCACCTGCTCCGGGCTACTGGCCCCAAGCTCCTGAGGCGCGGGCTCCTCGTCCATGGGCTGACTCCACTCGTGATAATGCATCCTCCAGGATGCGGCGGCGAATAGCACGAGCACCAGCATCCACAGCCCATTGCGCATACCGAAGTTCATGGCGTTGTAGCCCAAGAGGACGACGATGGCGACGATGAAGGCGCGCAGTTGCCGCTTGGTCGGGTGAGTCGTGGGCAGCAGGACAGCGCCCCAAAGCAGGTACCAGGAGTGGATGGCGGGCGCGCAGAGGGCGAACCAGATGAATGACCAACTGACAAACCGCAGCGGCTCTCTGCCCAGGAAACGGACGGCCAACATCGCGATTCCCACCACGGCGACGACGCTACCGATGGTGCGCAGCACGGTGATGACGGCCCGTCCTGACGGATCAAACCCCAGCCATGTCACCGGGGCCTGGATGATGTGACCCAGCACGGTGAACGGAGAGACCGTATCCACCATGCCTGGCACGTCGATGGCATTGATCCACCCGAATCCCAGCCCCGAGAGCACCGAGATTCCCGCGAAAACGCCCACCGCCAAGGCTAGAGCCCACACGGCGCGGCCGGCGGCGGCGAGTACCTTCAGCGGCCGCCACGAGGTCCACGGCGTCACCAGGAAGGGCAGCGCCACCGCCGCCAAGAACGCGGGCTGCTTGATGGCGGCCGCGACCCCCACGACCAGCGCTCCCGCCATCCAGGACCACCACCGCTTCCATTTCAACGCCACCCAGATGCCCAGCAACATGAGGCCCGTCATCTGAGAGTCGTTGTGGGCACCGCCGATGAAGTCGATGACCAGGATTGGGTTGAGCACCACAAACCAGCTCGCGGCCGACGGGTCCGCTCCCACCGAGCGTGCGATACGAGGTACGAGCGTGCCGATGAGTATCACCCCGACGAACGCGGGGAGACGCATGAGCACCGCAGACAGATAGGGGTCGAACCCGGCGACAATAGCGAGGCCGTGGCTCAGCCACAGGGACAGCGGACCGTAGGGAGCCGTCGTCTCGCGCCACACCCAGGCCACCTGGTCGGCGTAGTAGCCCGGCAGGATACCGGGGCCGACGAGGTAGGGGCTGAGGTGATTCTCGATGAGCCAACCGTGCGCCGCGTAGGAGTAGGCGTCATGCGAGAAGATCGGCGGGCCGAACAGCAAGGGGAAGGAGATGATGAGCAGAACGGCCCAATGCCGAAGCTGCGGCAGCCCCAGCGCCCTCCGGCGAGCCGGGCGGATCCTGAACCAGGATTCCAACAGCAGCCCAAGCCCGACGAGGGTGGCCACCGTGCCGAACACCTTCGTCGCGGGGCCATCGATGCTGAGGCCACGCAGGACATCCCAGATGGGTGAGGCCCGCGGCAGATAGGCGGGGCTCAGCGAACCCAGCAGGATGCACAGCGAGCCGACGAACCCAGTCCACACCGCTCGGGTACCCACGGCGTTGAGCAATGCCTCCCGCCCCCGCTGCCAACGCTTACGCATCGCCACCTACTAGCTGCTCTCGTCGATGAAGCAGGTCGACGAGACGCTCCGCCGAGGGCACGCGCGCATCGCTCCACGCCAGCGCCTCGGTTGGGCATTGCTCGATGCACACCCCGCAATACATGCATAGCGCCCAGTCGATGGTGAAGGTGTCCAAGACGTTGTGGGTGCGCGGCCGGGCGCCCGGCGCGGGAACGCTTCGTTCCTGGTGGCTGGTCAGTTCGATGCACCAAGTGGGGCATTCGCGGGCGCAGATCATGCATGACGTGCAGAGTCCGTCGATGAGCACGATGGAGCCGTGAACGCTCATCCGCGCCTCCTGACTCGCGAACCGGTGGCGGACAAAGCGATGTCGGCTGGCGTCGCGTCAGGATCGGCCAGGATGGCGGGATCCGGTACCCCAGGTGGCACCAGCTTGCGACGGCTGGGGGAGGCGCCGCTCTCCCCGGGTTCCAAGGCCCCCGGCCAGCGCTGCTCGAGGCGGGGACGCAACAGGTAGTCCTTGCGCAGCGGGGCGTCGCCACCGGCATAGACGAGAGGCCGATCGTCCGCGCCCTCGAAGACCACGCCGAACAGGTCGTGGATCTGGCGCTGGAGCCAAGAGGCACCAACAAACACGGGCGTGAGGTCCTCCAACGACGGTTGGCTCCGCGGAACCAAGGTGTCGAACTCGACTCGCTGCCCGTCCTCGGGCCGTTCCAGCCACAGCACCACACGGAAATCGTCGCTAACGCCCACCTCGTCGACGGCCGTGAGGTTCGCTAGGAATGTGTAACCCTCGTCCTTGGCTCGCTGGGCTCGCTGGACCCACTCTCCGGGTGGGATCCGTTCAGCCACGACGCACCGCCTCCAAGTAGTCGTGGATGGCCTCTGGCGGCGGCGGGCAGCCGGCGATGAAGTGGTCTACCCGTACGCCTAGGGCCTCCGCGCCGGGCGTCACCGCGTACGAGTCCCAGTAGGGACCGCCTACGCAGGCACACGCACCAAACGCCACGATAGCGGTGTTGGCTGGAAGTTGCTCCAGGGTGTGCCTCACCGCTGGGGCCATGGCCGTGGTCAGTGTGCCCGACAGCGTCGCCACCACCTTCGCCCCCTCGGGCACCTCCGCCATTGGGCGTCCCTGCGCCGCGGCCTGGGTCTCGAGCGCACAGCAAGCCAGCGCGACGTCGACGACGAACACCGATCCGTCGTCAAACCAGTCGCGCGCCTGCAAGCCCATAGGCCGCAGTCTACTTCTCCTGTTCGCATCCAGTTAGGGAGACGCCACAGCCCCAATCCCGGGTGGTATCGATACTGGAACTGGCGGCCCTTGGGGAAGGCTAAGGCGGGTGGGTGCCGCAGCAAGTCAGGACGGTCCAGTACGACCGGATAGGTCGGGTGTGGTGAGCAAGACGCTTGAAGCCCGTCGCGATGACCCGAGGATCACCATGGTCCAAGCCGGACTCACCCATCTCGCCCCGTACTCCACAACCAGACAATGAGGTATTACGGCGGAAGAGACACCAACCGACCCCAGGTAATATCGATGCGCAATGAACGAGATTCCGGACTGGATCCTCCGGTTAACCGATCGTGAGCTGAAACACGCCTTCGGTGCGACCACCGTGGTTCGCGGGTCCGACTACGCCCGGAGAAACAGGGTGGAACGCATGTCGCTAGGGCCCGATGGGACCCTGCTCGGCGTCGTACGTGGGAGCCGTTCGACCAGTTACCGCGTCACCCTCCACGAGGGCACCGGTCTTCCCACCAGCTTCTGCACCTGCCCGGTCGGTTTCAAGTGCAAGCACGCCGTGGCCCTCATCGTGTATGCCCAGGAACTGGCGCGGGGCACTGGGCAGCCGCAATGGCGACGTGCCTTTGCCGGACTCCTCACCACTGAGACCGCGAGCGAACCGGTGGCGTTAGCCCTCGAGTTCTCCGACGGCCCCAACGGACTGACCATATGTCCGCTCCGCCGCAACCAGCAAGGACGCTGGGTCAAGAGCGGGGCCTCCTGGTTCGACGTCCGGTTCGACCGGACCGCGCCTCTCAGCAGGCATCATGAAGTGCTTCGGGCCATCTTGGATTCCGCCCTCGGCTCGACGACACAGCATGGCATCGCGTTGAGTCAGGTGCGCCCCGACTTCTGGTCGTCGCTTGGCTGGGCCAAGGACCGCGGGCTCGCCTTTCACGCGGGCAAGGATGCCCGGAACCATCCGCTTCCCGCCCCACGGCTACTGGATAACCCGGTCGAGATTCGAGTGTGTCTTCACGCTGGCGACGAGGGCTCAATCCAGGTCAGCCCACAGGTGATCATCGATGGCACACACGTCAACGTGACCTCCAAGTCGCTGGTGGGTAATCCCGCCCACGGGATCGCCATACGCGTGGGCGACGAACTGCTGCTGGCCCCGCTCGCCCGGCGGCTCGACGAGGGGGAACACGGCCTGCTCGCGGCGGGTCGGCTCACCATCACAGAGAGCGATCTGCCACATTTCGTGGCGGGGTACCTGCCCGCCCTCCGGGACCGGATGCGGGTCGAGGTGGCCGAAGACGCGACCCTGCCAGAGCCGCCGAGGCCGCGGCTGGCGTGCCGGGTCAGTTTCGATGATGATTCCGCGAGCATCGCATGGGGCATGCATTACCCGCTCCCCGGCTCCACGGTCGAGTTGGGCCTCACGCCTCGCCCCGCCGAGCCCCGCATCAGGAACCGTAATGAGGAACAACGGCTCCGCCGGAGCGTGCCTCCCGGCCCGTGGCAAACCGACGGCGGCGACCTGCTGGATGTGCGTCTCACCGGGCGCAGCCTGATCGAGTTCGTCACCTCCGCGCTGCCCGCCTTGCGGGATGCCCCCGAGATCGACGTGACCATCGCGGGCGCGGTTCCCCATTATCGGCACCTCGAAGACCCGCCCGAGATCATGGTCTCGGTCACCGAGCCGGAGCGCGGCGACTGGTTCGACTTGGGCGTCGAGGTGCGCGTGGCCGGCGAGAGCATCCCCTTGTCCGAGTTGCTGCGCGCTCTCAGCGCCGGCGACGACTACATGCTGCTCGACTCAGGCCTGTGGTTCTCGCTCGATACCCCCGAACTCGATCGGTTGCGCCGTCTCATCGAGGAGGCCCGCGAGCTCGTCGACCACGACGGCGACACGTTGCGGCTGCGGCCGGTTCACGCGGGCCTGTGGGAAGACATTGCCGATGTGGCGGTGGTAACCCAGCAGGCCGAGCGGTGGCGCCGCGGCGTCGAGGCCCTCCTCTCCGCGGATGCCCTCCCCGACGACGAGATCCCGTCCGGATTGCGCGCCGAGCTTCGCCCCTATCAGGTCACCGGGTATCGCCGGCTCAGGTTGATGTGGCGCTCCGGCCTGGGCGGCATCCTGGCCGACGAAATGGGGCTGGGGAAAACGCTCCAGAGCCTGGCCATGATCCAGGCTGCGCACGAAGACGGGGAGTTGGAACGGCCCGTGCTCGTGGTGGCGCCGACCACAGTGCTGAGCACCTGGGCCGCCGAAGCGGCTCGTTTCACCCCGGATCTCAAGGTGGTCACCATCACCGAGACCGAAGTACGTCGCGGCGTACCCCTCGTCGAGGTGGTCCGAGATGCCCACGTCGTCTTGACCTCCTACACCCTGCTGCGGCTCGAGGCAGACGACTACCGCGCGCTCGGATGGTCCGCTGTGCTGCTCGACGAGGCCCAGTTCGTCAAAAACCGGGCCTCGAAGGCGCACCAAGCGGTGCGTCGGCTGAATGCCCGGTTCACGGTGGCCCTCACCGGCACCCCGCTGGAGAACAACCTGATGGATCTGTGGTCCCTGCTGGCGCTCACTGCTCCCGGCCTGTTCCGCGATCCCAAGGCCTTCACCGAGAACTATCGCCGCCCCATCGAACGCGGCGACGACGAAACCTTGGCCCGGCTCCGCCGCCGCGTCCGCCCCCTCATGCTGCGCCGCACCAAGGCCGCCGTGGCCACCGAGTTGCCGCCCAAGCAGGTTCAGCTCGTGCCCGTGGAGCTCTCCGCGGCGCACCGCGCCATCTACGACCGGCACCTGACCAGGGAACGACAGAGGGTGCTGGGCCTGGTGGGCGACCTTCAACAGCATCGCATCGCCATCCTGCGCTCCCTCACGCTGCTGCGCCAGCTCAGCCTCTCTCCCCGCCTGGTAGACGCCTCCTACGCGGCGTATGCCGCCAAGATCGACACCCTCGTCGACATGCTGGGTGAGGTGATCGACGAGGGGCACCGCGCCTTAGTGTTCAGCCAGTTCACCGGGTTCTTGGCGCTGGTCCGAGACCGGCTCCAGACCGAGAAGATCCGTTTCGCCTATCTCGACGGCGCCACCCGTAAGCGTGACGAGGTGGTGGCTGGGTTCCGCGAGGGCGACGCGCCCGTGTTCCTCATCTCGCTCAAAGCGGGCGGCTTTGGTCTCAACCTCACCGAAGCGGACTATGTGTTCATTCTCGACCCGTGGTGGAACCCCGCCGCAGAGAACCAGGCCATCGACCGGACCCACCGCATCGGGCAGGTCCGCCCCGTCAACGTCTACCGGCTCGTGGCCACCCGCACGATCGAGGAGAAGGTGGTGGCGCTTCAGGAGAGCAAACGCGACCTGTTCGACAGCGTCATCGCCTCCGCGTCCGACGCCGCGGCCCCACTCACGGCCGACGACATCCGCGGGCTACTCGACGCGTGATCACACATCACATAGCTCTACGTTATGACTCACATTGCATTTCATTAGATATTGTCCGTACCCTAGTGCTCGCTCCTGGGACGCGCCTCCGCACGCACGCGGCGGCACACCCAACTCCGGGACCTACAATGGCCAGGAAACCACGCACCGTGAAGAGGCAAACCACCATCGTGTCTGAACCGCGCTCGCTCGAGAGAGTAGTCATTCGCTTCGCCGGCGACTCCGGTGACGGCATGCAGTTAACCGGCGACCGGTTCACCGCAGAATCGGCCCTTTTCGGCAACGACATCGCCACCCTGCCCAACTTCCCCGCAGAAATCCGGGCCCCCCAAGGCACCCTGCCCGGTGTGTCTAGCTTCCAGCTTCACTTCGCGGGCTTCGACATCGTCACACCGGGAGACCGGCCCGACGTGCTCGTGGCCATGAACCCCGCAGCGCTCAAGGCCAACCTCCCAGACCTCCCCAAGGGCGGGGTCATCATCGTCGACACGGCGGACTTCACCAAGCGCAATCTCGCCAAGATCGGCTGGACGAGCAACCCGCTCGAGGACGACACCCTGGCTAACTACTCGGTCTACCCGGTGGATCTCGCCGGCATGGCCGGCGCCGCCGTCGCCGAGTTCGACCTCAGCCGCAAGGACGCCTCGCGCACCAAGAACATGTTCGCCCTCGGCCTCCTGTGTTGGCTGTACTCGCGCCCCACGGAGGGCACCGTCGAGTTCCTGACCGCTAAGTTCGCCAAATCACCCGCCATCCGCGACGCCAACATCGCGGCATTCCGCGCGGGGCACGCCTTTGGTGAGACGTCCGAGATCTTCGAGGTGCGCTACGTAGTGCCGCCCGCGGCCATGCCCAAGGGCCGCTACCGTCAGGTCAGCGGCAACCTGGCCACCGCCTATGGCCTCATGACCGGTGCGCACAAGGCCGGACTCCAACTCTTCCTCGGTTCCTACCCCATCACGCCCGCATCCGACATCCTGCACGAGCTGTCGAAACGCAAGGACGTGGGCGTCATGACGTTCCAGGCCGAGGACGAGATCGCCGCCGCGGGTGCCGCGTTGGGCGCATCGTTCGCTGGCGCGCTGGGCGTGACCACCACGTCCGGCCCCGGCATGGCACTCAAATCCGAAACCATCGGGCTGGCCGTCATGACCGAGCTCCCGCTCGTGGTGATCAACGTGCAGCGTTCGGGGCCGTCGACGGGCCTGCCCACCAAGACGGAGCAGGCGGACCTGCTCCAGGCCATGTACGGACGCAACGGCGAGTCGCCGCTGCCGGTGCTGGCTGCGAAGTCGTCTACGGATTGCTTCGACACCGCGCTGGAGGCGTGCCGGATCGCCATCACCTACCGCACCCCCGTCATCGTGCTCACCGACGGCTACCTCGCCAACGGCGCCGAGCCGTGGCGCATCCCAGACCTCGACGCCATCGCGCCCATCGCGCCGCGGTTCGCCAGCGAACCCAACGGCACCGACGCGAAGGGAAACCCCACCTTCCTGCCTTACCTGCGCGACGAGGACACGCTGGCCCGTGCCTGGGCGATCCCTGGCACGCCGGGGCTGGAGCACCGCATCGGCGGGTTGGAGAAGGCCGACGGGGCGGGAACCGTCTCCTATGACCCGGACAACCATGAACATATGGTGCTGACCCGTCGGCAGAAGCTGCGCCGCATCGTCGCCGACATCCCCGATGTCGAGGTCGACGACCCCAGCGGCGAGGCGCGGGTGCTCGTGCTGGGGTGGGGGTCCACCTATGGCCCCATCACTGCGGCGGCGAGGCTGGTGCGCAAGACCGGCCGCAACGTCGCCCTAGCACATCTGCGCCACCTCAACCCCATGCCCGCGAATCTGGGCGAGGTGCTTCACAGCTACGACAAGGTGGTGGTGCCGGAGATGAACCTGGGCCAGCTCGCCGTGGTTCTGCAGGCCCGGTATGCCAAGGCGATCACGCGCTACTCACGGGTGCGAGGGCTGCCGATCTCCATTAACGAGCTCGAAACGGACCTGATCGGCGAGATCGACGAGACAGAGGAGAACCGATGAGCGACGTGGCCTGCACCGGGCTGGCGGGCGTCCCGCTGAGCCTCAGCCCGCTGACCAAGAAGGACTACACCTCGGACCAGGAGGTGCGCTGGTGCCCCGGCTGCGGCGACTACTCCATCCTGGCCACGTTCCAGTCGATGATGGGCACCCTGGGCATCAAGCGTGAGAACACGGTGATCGTCTCCGGCATCGGCTGCTCGTCACGTTTCCCGTACTACGTCGACAGCTACGGCATGCATTCCATCCACGGCCGTGCCCCCGCCATCGCCACCGGCATCGCCATGACCCGTCCCGACGTGAACGTCTGGGTGGTCACCGGCGACGGAGACGCCCTGTCGATCGGCGGAAACCATCTCATTCACGCGTTGCGCCGCAACGTCAACCTGACCATCTTGCTGTTCAATAACCGCATCTACGGCCTGACGAAGGGGCAGTACTCCCCCACCTCTGAGCAGGGCAAGGTGACCAAGTCCACCCCGTTCGGTTCGCCCGACGCCCCGTTCAACCCCGTCTCGCTCGCCCTGGGAGCGGAGGCCTCCTTCGTGGCCCGTTCCATCGACTCGGACCGGGCTCACCTGACCCACGTCCTGACCGCGGCGGCCCAGCATCGCGGCACCTCGCTGGTGGAGATCTACCAGAACTGCCCCATCTTCAACGACGACGCCTTCGCCGCCATCAAGTCGCCCGAGGGCGCCCTCATCTCCCTCGAGCATGGTGAACCCATCGTCTTCGGGGGCGGGCGGTTCTGCGTCGTCCGCGATCCGGACGGTTCGCTGCGGGTCGCCGAGACGGCCGATGTGGCGACGGACGACATTGTGGTGCACGACGAGACCAAGCCAGACCCGACGCAGGCCTTCGCTCTGTCCCGACTGACCGAGACCGGGCAGCTTCGTCAAGCCCCCATCGGGATCTTCCGCCGTGTCTCACGTCCCGCATACGATGACAAGGTGCGAGAGCAGATCGATTCGGCCAAGGCCGAGGACACCGGGGCGGCCCTAGCCGCCGTCATCGCCGGACCGGACACGTGGGAGGCGGCCGAGTCATGAGCGACGGGCCGGTCTCGCAAGCCACTCCGGTGCGTCCCGAACCGACTGTCTCGCCCCGCACCCTCCCGTTCGAACCGCATTCCCTTCCATCGCTGCAGCCTGACCGGTTCGTGGCTCCCCCCATCGAACCCGAGATACGCCGTCGGCCCCTACCGGTTCGGGGACTCGCCATCACGCTCGTGTCCGTCATCATCGCCGGCATCGCCTTGGGCGTGGCCATCGTCTATTTCTACACCCCGGCTCCCGACCCGGACGTCATTATCAAACCGAGCAGCGAAGCCAGCGAGGTCGTCGGGCTGGAATCCCCACGCGCCGTGGTCGAGGAGTACTTCAAGGCACTGCAAGACGGCAACATCGCACGCGCCATGGAGCTGGGCCCCCGTGGAGGCACCGGGTCCGATGCTCTCCTGACCGACGTGGCCTATGGCCGCACCCGGGAGGTAGCCCCTATCTCCAACGTCGAGATCCTCACCGGCGATGACGGCACTACCGAGGTGGAAGTGCGCTACAAGCTGGGCGAGGAGCAGATCACCTCGACCGTGCGGGTGGTGCGGCTCGATAACGGCACCTACCGGATGGCGCACACCACCGTGCCGGTGCGCTTCGATGTGGCGGCCGCTCAACGCGTGCCGCTGCGGATCAACGGCACGGACTTCCCGCCCTCCAAGAACGTCGAACTCGTCCCCGGCCGCTACCGCCTGAGCACCGGAATACCGTTCCTGGAATACCCCGCCACCAATGACTTCACCGTGGGTTCCCTGTCGCACAGCACTGAGCGGCTCACCCCCGTCACTCCCCAAATGACCGAGGCCGGACGCAAGGCCTTCATGGAGGCCGCCGAGAACTCGCTGGAACGCTGCCTGGACAGCAAGTCCTTGGCCCCCGAGGGATGCCCTTTCCAGATCGCTTCCAAGGCTCCGATCGATGCGTCGAGCATCTCGTGGAAGTTGGTCAACGATCCGTGGTCGCAGGCGACGGCAACGCTCAGCAACAAGGACCTGTCGGTGGCCCAGATCCGCGTGACGCTCCAGACCTCCGTCTATTTCCGCTATGCCAACGGCACGGCCTCCGGCAACAACCCGGTGAAGGTGACCGCGCTGGCCACCGCCCGAATGCTCGGCTCGCAGTCAGACCAGCTCAGCATCTCCTGGAGTTCCTAAAGAGCTGATTGGCCTTGGCCAATCAGCCCATGAGTGTTCGCTTAGGGTTGCACACCAGCTCCGGGTGAGCTGTCACGCAGACTCCCGGGAACCGCAGCGACGGCACCAACTATCCAGCTCGACGACTCTGCCAGCACCGCCCCGGCTCACCTGTTGACCACCGACTTCCAGGCCGAACTCACAGAGATGGGTAAACGGCGACCGGCCCAAAGAACGAAGATTTACTTCTTCTCATTGTGAACATAAATGGTGCCGAATTCGCCATCAAATTCGTGATGACTGACGAAGATGAATGTCAGCTCCTTGTCGGAAAGCAGGCGTTGCAAAATTGAATTTCGGGTTGGCGTGTCGACTTGGGAGAGCCCTTCGTCGAGGATGAGAATGCGGGGCCGCAGGCATAGCGCCCTGGCCAGACAGATCCTCTGTCTTTCCCCTCCAGACCATTCGAGTGGGTCGCGTTTCTCGAGCGAGGGCACTTGGTCTCCGTGTAGCTCGAAGCCGGCGCGTTTCAGAGCGTCTTTCACTACCCAAGAGGGCATGCGGCGGCCGAGCGTGACGTTGTCCCAGACACTGGCTTGCACGAGGTGCGCGTCCTGTGGAACGTACTGCAGCCAGCGAAACCTGGAGGATTCTTCGAAGCCGGAGACTGGTCGATGATCGATGGTCACATCCCCCTGGTAGGGAGGATGCACCCCGGCGATGACGCCACACAGCGTCGTCTTGCCGCAGCCGCTGGGCCCGGGGACGCGCCAGTTGCTCCCGAAAGGAAGAACCGTGTTCGCGACCCTTGATCGCGGCGTATCGTCGCGGCCGCCAGGGGAGACCAAGAGATCGGTGAACGACATCGTCGGAGTGTCTGGAATCTCAAGGCATTCGGTGGTGGCGGAGCGGCGAGGAGCGGGAAGCGCTAGGGGGTACTCGGCGAATAGCGTTTCCCGGCTTGCCCTGCCGGCCCCGTGGATATTCAGAATTTGCGCAGCTCGGACCACGGGCGCGATCATGAGGCTCGAAAGCTGGAATGCCGATACGAAGTTTCCCACGGAACTAAGTCCGTTCGAGATCAAGACTATTCCCAGAATGATCAAGGTCAGCCTCCAACAGAAGTTCGCCGCCCCTACCGTGATGTTAGAGAAGGCCACCCGTGCTCCATAGCGAAACTCGGCCGCGGCTTGCTCGAGTGACCAGTCAAGAACCCTCTGCCTCTGCCAGGGTAGGCTGCTTGCGAGCCGTAATGGCAGATAGCAGCGAAGGGAGTCCTCTAGA
>JBHADA010000218.1:0-5068 GCA_041854805.1 Arachnia sp. | reverse complement strand
CTGCCATAGTTCTCAATGCCGACTACGTCGTGACAGGCTCGATTAATCAGTGCACCGTAGAGTCGGGCGCAAGCGACGTCGTAAAGGACCTCCTGCAAGACATCAATGTCCAAGATACCGACTATGCACCAGCGGGAGACATGTTCGAGTTAGGCAGCCGTGTCCAGGTTCTTCGGCGCGGCGTTTTTTTTCCGGCGCGCGCTAACAAGTTGTATGCATTATACCGTCAGTATGATTCGCTGGAGACAATCGATCTCGAGACGCGCAAGCAGCTCGAGCAACGCTATTTCCGTCGTTCGTTTGACAGCATCTGGGAAGAGTTGCGCGGGTGTGTTGCCGGCAATAGTGCTAGCGACGTACCTAGTGGCCGTCAGAAAATGCTAGCTGTCTTCAAATGGTATTTCGCCTATTCCACCCAACTTGCGTTGGAGGGGGACAAGGAGAGAGTAGTAGACTTCCAGATTCACTGCGGGCCGGCACTGGGTGCTTTCAACCAATGGGTGCGGGGAAGTGAACTTGCGTGTTGGCGCAATCGTCACGTCGACGATATTGGGATCAAATTGATGACAGAAATGCGTCAGGTGCTGATAGGATGTGCTCATACTTGGAGGGAGCATGACGATGTCTAAGCTGGAGACTGTGTGTTTCGCCCCGAGGGGCAGGCGGTGTCGAACCGAGGTATTGTTCGTGCATGGCGGCTATTTCGGTGCGTGGTGCTGGGAGAACTTCCAGAACTATCTAGCGGACCGAGGCTTCGGATCGTGGGCGGTCAGTCTGCGAGGGCACGCAGGAAGTCCGATCAACCAGTCGCTGAACTCCGTGCGTCTGGAGCAATATGTGACTGACGTTGTCCAGGTTCTCGACCAGATGGAGACCAAAGCTGTCCTCGTCGGGCATTCCATGGGAGGCGGAATTGTGCAGAAAATTCTGGACCGGAATCCGGAGAAGACGTCCGGAGCGGTGCTGATTTCCGCGATTCCTCCATCGGGAATCAGCGTCAAGGAGTCGATGGCCTGGCTGAAGTTAGGCCTACGTCCCATGATACAGTTGTTCAAGCTGCATAGTGGCAAGTTGACTAAGAAGGACGCGGCCAACTTCGATGCTTTCCCCTACGGGATGTTCTTTGCCGGAAATCTGGACAAGAACGTGCTGGTCTCCTACGGAGAGCGTATGCAGGGTGAGTCGCGTCGGGTTGGCAAGCAGCTCTCGCGCGCCGTCATCCGCGATCCCCGTGGGACGGAGGTGCCGGTAGCCGTGATTGGTGGAGAGAAAGACCTATTCTTCTCCCCGGCAGTGAACCTCGCGACAGCGGAGGCGTACGGGGCTCGAGCGTCGATTGTCCCGGGCGTAGGACATGCTGCGATGCTGGACCAGAATTGGACAGAGGTTGCTGATTGTCTCGTCAGTTTCCTCGCCTCGGTGGAGGCGTTGTGAGCACCATGTCTACGAGTGTCGGCGAGTGTTCCGAGGATTGTATGAGTTCCTACGACGTGAGTTCTATTGGCGCAGGTGTCGACGCCGAGGTGGCGCGCCTCGGTGCCCAGGTAGACCTGCTGTGGGAGAAGGAGAAGCGTCTCTACGTACGTAGGGGAGTTAGCGCGGCGCAGCGTGCGGTCGAGCTGGGCTGCGGTCCCGGCTTCGTCCTTAAGCACATCGCGGACGAGTTTCCCCAGACGGATCTTTACGGCCTCGAACTTGACCCTCTGCTTGTCGAGCGGGCTCGACTCCTCATGGCCGAGTCCGGCTTAGACGTCAAGATCCGTGAGGCCTCGATTCTCGACACTGGATATCCCGACGAGTACTTCGACTTTGCCCTCGTACGCTTGGTTCTCGAACATTTGCATGACCCGCTTGCTGCACTGTCGGAAGTATTCAGGATCCTTCGGCCGGGTGGACAGGTAGTTGTTGTCGACAACGATTTCGAGATGCACGTTATGACGTGCCCGCCGGTTCCTGAGTTACGCGATGTGTATGCCGCTTATTGTCGTGCCCGCGAAGACGAGGGGGGTAACCCTCTGATTGGCCGCGAACTCCCGCTCCTTCTTCAAGAGAGCGGGTTCGAAGACATCGACTACGACATCGTGGCGGCGCACAGCGCCGTGATTGGTGACGATATCTTCGCGCGATCTGAAGGGATCAGTATTCCGTCGCGGCTTGTCCGCGACGGATACCTGAGCAGTGTGGTTCTCGGGCGGTTGGCGCGACGTTGGCGTGATGTCGTCCGAAGCCCTCGCCACGCGCAGATTCGACAGTTACATGTGGGTGCAGCAAGCAGACCTCACGTACACTCGAGAAGAGATAGCGAATGACTACCGTTCTTGATCAATTGATCTCCCTGGTCGCAGACCTGACCGAAGAGCCTGAGTCCTGTATAGACTCGACAGCCTCGCTGGCGGAGCAAGGTGTGTCTTCGCTCGTCGGGATCGACCTTGTCTACCGGATCAACCACATGTTCGGTCTCAACCTGGGGGACGAGATCATCTATGATCACACCACAGCTCGCGATCTCGCTTTGCTAGTTGAGAAAGAGCGCATGGCGGGGGAACAGTCGTCTGTGCTTGCGCCTTGCGGTGACCTTCTTGAGACGATCATGCTGATCGCGCGGACGTTTCTGGAGGGCGAGGGCTCGGAGATCAGCCCTGACGTCGCGTGGGTCGAGGCGGGGCTGAATTCCGTCGACTCGATGGACATGATCGACGCGATCAATGATGCGCTCGGGGTCTCTCTCGGACCCGAGGCGGTGTTCGATTATACCACGCCACGCGCGCTGGCCGACCATGCTAGGACTCTCCTCGTCACACAGCCGGTCGCCGCGGATGTGGACGATCAGGAAAGCATGGTGCTCGCCGCTACGGCAAGCACAGAACCCGCGTCGGAGGACGCCGTCGCCATCGTGGGGATGGCGATGCGGTTTGCGGACCTGGCCAACGCGGGCTTCCTCGAAACTTCCTTGTGGCGTGGAGAGTCGCGCATCAGGCCGGCAGGTGCTGCCAATAGCGCGGTGCGATCGTATTACGGGGGATTCTTTGACGACGCGGACCGCTTCGACGCGCCGTTCTTCGGTATCTCTGCTCGCGAGGCACGCAGGATGGATCCGCAGCAGAGACTGCTCCTTGAGGAGACGTACCATGCGATCGAGGATGCGGGATACGCTCCGGCGTCTCTCGCGGGGGCGTCCGTCGGTGTCTTCGTTGGTGCTCGGCATTCGGATCACGGCGACGTTCTTTATGCCTCGGAGGGGGCGTCCTCTCATGCATTTCTCGGCCATGAGATGTCCGTGATGTCCGGACGCATCGCTCACTGGTTTGACTTCACAGGTCCATGCATGACGATCGATGCGGCATGTGTGTCATCGCTTGCCACGATCCATCTCGCCGCAAACAGTGTCCGCCGGGGCGAGTGCGACCTTGCTATCGCCGCAGGAGCTTTCGTCGCGTCTCCCAGTTACTTGGAGTCATCTTACGCTGCGGATCTGTTATCGCCTTCGGGCTCCGTGCAGCCCTTCAGCGAAAAGGCTGACGGCATGGTGCTAGGCGACGGGGTAGGCGTCCTCGTCCTGAAGCCCCTGACCCGGGCTGCGGCCGACGGCGACCACGTCCATGCGGTCGTGCGTGGTAGTGCCATGCGCCACAACGGTCGCACGCCGTCCCTCATGGCGCCCGTCACGCGTTCCATGCGTCAGATGGTCGTCGACCTGTACACAGCGACAAAGACAGATGTCGCCACCGTCAGTTGCATTGAGGCGCAGGGTACCGGCTCGCGCGTCGGCGACAGCGCTGAACTGACTGCTTTGATTTCGGCGTTCCAGGAGCTGGGCGCCGCCCCTGCGAGTTGCGTGCTTGGCTCGACGAAGGCCATTCTTGGCCACTCGGTGACGGCCTCAGGCATGGCCGCGGTCGCCAAAGTCGTTTTCGCGCTGCGCCGGCGGGAGATCCCGGCCTTCAGTGCGTCGGCGTCGCTCCACCATCGCCTTGCCCGGAGCGACTCGCCGTTCGTTGTCAACCAGTCTCCGACACAGTGGCGACGCCACGTCGACGAGCCGCTGCGGGCCGGGGTCAACTCGTACGCGTTCAACGGAAGTAACGCGCACGTGATATTGGAGGAGCACGTCCCTGGCGCGCGTCAGCCCGACTATGGCGAGGCGCATGTGGTCCCGGTGTCTGCGAAGACACCGTCGGCGCTGCGCAGGCGGTTGCGGGACCTTGCGAAGTGGCTGGATGACCAGGACGCGCGTCTGGGCGACATTGCCTACACACTGCAGGTCGGTCGGGAGCACCACGAGTGCCGTGTCGCCTTCGTCGTTGCCAGCCAGAGTGAGCTGCGTGCCGAGTTAAAGCATGTCCTCGAGGGCGACGTTGATATTTGCGCAAGACTCGAAGCCAGAGACGTCAAGGCGGAGGTGTGGGAGTACGAACTAGCGCACCTTGTTTGCCCGCGAGCGTCGCGGCGCACCCTCGAACGCCTCGCGCAACTCTACTGCGGCGGCAGTGTCGTGCCCTTCGATGCTCTCCACGCGGATGAGGACAGGCGCCGGCTGCCGATGCCGGGCTATCCCTTCGACGACCACCGTTGCGCATTGCCTCGACCGCGCGTCGGCGATATTCCCGCTGAGGCGACGGCAGTCGATGCCGCTGCACGTGTCCCCCATCTCTCGTCGCAGGAGTTGAAGGAGCACGACGAGGCGCATCGTGAACTGACCCAATGGGCGCTCGCGGCGCTGTTCAGCGTGCTGGCCGAGGCCGCGGGCGACTGGAACCGTGGCGCGCTGTTCACCGCGGAGGAGTTCGCGCGCAGCCTAGGCGTGATCGAGCGCCACAGGCTGCACTTCCAGCATCTGGTCAACATGTTTGCTCGCGAGGGGCTGGTGAACCGTTCCGGCGAACTCATTGAGGTTACCGCAGACGCGGCCAGCCGTGAGGAGTTGGGAGAGCGCCGCCGCGCCATGGACGAACAATACGAAGAGGCCGCGGTATACACGCCCCTGCTTGCGCTGTGCTTCGAGAACTATCCGCAGATTCTTTCATGCGATAAGACGTCCGTCGAGGTGCTCTTCCCGAGTGTCAACGAG
>JBHADA010000217.1:0-32125 GCA_041854805.1 Arachnia sp. | reverse complement strand
GATTGTCTCGTCTTCCACGGTGTCGATGCGGTGCGGCGGGGATCCCGGTGCCGGGCGCTAGGGCGTCACCAGTCAAGTTCCAGTGCGGACCATGCGGCCGCGCACTGTGCCGGAAGTCCCCGAGGCGCGCTTGGCGAGGGCTAGCGCTGAAGGGGTCCGAGTCGTGGCAGGCGTACGGGCAGGGGCCGCGTCGCGCTCGGCGTGTCATTGGCGCCCGGTAGGGTGCTGCCATGGCGTGGCGCACTTCCATCTATCGAGACCTGAGCAGGCGTCTCGTCGACGTGGTGGGCACCAAGACGGCCGCCCAATTCGCCAAGCTTGGCATCGTCACCGTTGATGATCTCGTCCGGCACGTTCCACGACGCTACGTCGCGGGCACGGAGATGACCAGCTTCGACACCTTGAAGGTGGGGGACGAGGTGGCCGTGGTGGCCACCGTCAAGTCGTCTCAGATCCGGCACAGCGGGGCCACTGGCCGGGTGCAGGCCGTCCTGACTGATGGGCACGGGCAATTGCACATCGCCTTGTTCAGCAAGCGAAAGGGCTACCTCGAGCATTGGCAGGGCCTCCTGCGGCCGGGCTCCAGAGGCATCTTCGTCGGGCGCGTCGGCGTGTTCAACGACACCTATCAACTTGCGCATCCGGACTTCGTCATGCTTGACGGCGTCACCCGCACCCAGGGCAAGAACGCGGAAAAGCGAGAGGCGATCAAGCGGGTGGCCCAACGGGCGACGTTGGTGGGTATCTACCCGGCCTCGGCCAAGCTGCCCACCTGGGTGGTGGCGGACTCGGTCGCCTTGGTACTGCCATGGGTCTCGGGCGACACGTTGCCCTCCTGGGTGGTGAGAGAAGCCGGGGTGCTGCCGTTCGAGGAGGCTCTCACCGCCGTCCATGTCCCCACGCGTCGCGACTATGCGGAGGAGGGCAAGGCGCGGCTTCGTTTCGACGAGGCATTCGGCATCCAATTGGTGATGGCTAAGCGACGCCGCGAACAGGCGGCCCAGCAGGCGACCCCTAGGCCACGGCGCCAGGGCGGCCTTCTCGATGCCTTCGATGAACGGCTCCCGTTCGTGCTGACCGAGGGGCAGGTCGAAGCGGGCGAGACCATCTTCGCCGAGTTGGCCTCCGACGTGCCCATGAATCGGCTGTTGCAGGGCGAGGTGGGATCGGGCAAGACGATCGTCGCATTGCGGGCGATGCTGGCCGCCGTCGATGCGGGTGGTCAAGCTGTGCTGCTCGCTCCAACCGACGTGCTGGCCAAACAGCATTACCACACCATCGTGACGCTGCTGGGGGACTTGGGGGCGGGACGCCAGCTCGGCGCCCATCCCGAAGCCACGGGGGTGACGCTACTCACGGGAAACCGCTCCGCCGCCGCCAAACGCGAGGCGCTCAACGACATCCTCACTGGCGACGCCGGCATCATCGTCGGCACTCATGCCCTACTCAGCGATCCTGTCGAGTTCTTCGACCTTGGGCTCGTGGTGATCGACGAGCAGCACCGGTTTGGGGTGGAACAACGCGCAGCTCTGGCGGCCAAGGCCCATCGCAAGCCACATACCCTCGTCATGACCGCCACCCCCATCCCGCGTTCCATCGCCATGACCGTCTTTGGCGACTTGGAGGTCAGCGAACTGAGGGATCGGCCAACAGGCCGCGCCGAGGTGCGGACCGTATTCGTCAACACCATCGCGCGTCCCACCTGGGTGGAACGGGCATGGGAACGAATCCGCGAGGAGGTGGCTCAGGGGAGGCAAGCTTTTGTGGTGTGCCCCGCTATCACCGCCAAGCATCTGGAGTCCGGCATGGAAGGGGAGACGGGGCGCGACCTCTCCGCCGTCGAGGACATGGCTCCGCAGTTGGCCGGGGGGGCACTTGAGGGTGTGCGTGTCGCCATGGCGCATGGAAGGCAGTCGGTGGCCGAACGCGACGAGGCCATGGCAGCCTTCGCGCAGGGCAAGATCGACGTCCTAGTGTCCACCACCGTCATCGAGGTGGGGGTGGACGTCCCCAACGCGTCGGTCATGGTGGTGCTCGACGCGGATCGTTTCGGCTTGTCGCAACTGCACCAGCTCCGCGGGCGGGTGGGTCGCGGCGAGTATCCCGGGCTCTGCCTGCTGCTGGCTCCCGTCGAGGAGAACGAGGCGGCGCGGGAGAGGCTCGATGCCTTAGCCTCCAGCAACGATGGGTTCGAACTGGCAGAACTGGATTTGCGGCTACGGCGCGAGGGGGATGTGCTTGGTGCCGCACAGTCGGGGCGCGGTAGTCTCAAGCTGCTGCGTGCCTTAGACGATGCCGAGGTCATCGCACGCGCCAGGGAACTCGCGGAACGGGTGCTGGCGGATGATCGTGCAGTCAGCGACCCGCTGCTGGAGGACCTGATCGCCAAGGCGGAGGAGTTGACCGCGGGAGACTGGATGGAGAAGTCGTGAGCCGGATCATTGCAGGCAGCGCCAAGGGGCGTCGCATCGACATGCCCCGGGGAGAACACACCCGGCCTACCACGGACCGGGTCCGTGAGGCCCTGTTCTCGGCCCTAGCCAGTTGGTTCGGCACGGCGCAGCACTCAGCGGCCGAACAACTCGCCGGTATCTCGGTGTTAGACCTCTTTGCCGGATCTGGAGCGGTTGGGCTGGAGGCGGCGAGCCGCGGCGCGTCGCCCGTCGTCATGGTGGAGGCCGACCGCCCCACCGCCCGCATCATCGAGCACAACACCACCGCAACCGGGCTGCGGGCCGCCGTCCGGCACGCCAAGGCTGAGGCTGTGGCCGTGGCCCCAGGTAACGCGTTCGACCTAGTGTTCCTTGATCCGCCCTACGGACTGGCCACGGAGGAGGTCGAGGGCATCCTCACGGATCTGGCCGCCGCAGGGCTGGCCGAGCGTGGGCTGGTGGTGGTCGAGCGGTCCAGCAGGGACCGTCCTCCGCAGTGGCCGGCGGCCTTCGGGCAGGACTGGGTCAAGCGCTATGGGGAGACCGTGCTGTATTTCGGCGCGCTCGGCGAGGCTCCCGCGGACGGGGAGGACTGACCATGGCGGTGCTCTGCCCAGGGTCCTTCGATCCCATCACCGTGGGCCATCTCGACATCGTCCGCCGCGCCCACGCACTTTTCGGCGGCGTGGTGGTGGCCATCGGCAACAACTCGACGAAGGATTACCTGTTCTCGTTCGACGACCGGGTTCGCCTAGTGGAGGAGGCCACCTCGGATCTCGACGGGGTCGTGGTGGAGGAGATGAGCGGTCTGCTGGTGGATTTCTGCCGCGAGCGGGGCATCAGGGCGGTGGTCAAGGGTCTGCGGTTTGGTGCCGATTTCGACTTCGAGCTCCAGATGGCCCACATGAACCAAGACATGGGCGCCGTGGAGACCATTCTGCTTCCGGCCAGCCGGGAGCACGTCACGTTGTCGTCGACGATCATCCGGCAAGTCGCCCGCCTGGGCGGCGACGTGTCGGCCTACGTCCCGCCCAACGTCGCAGATGCCTTGCGCGCCCGGTTCCTCCCCGATAACTGAGTCGGAACTCGCTTCTTGCTTCCGCGACGCGCCGCGTCACAGAGTTCCCTCATGACGCTACTCGATCGGCGGGTATCTCGGCTCAGTAGGTTGGTAGTTGAACTCGCCGTCGTTACTCAGCGCGTTCACACCCTCCTCAGGCCGAGCGGACGGCGAAGTAGATGCCGCTCGGAGAGGCGAAATTGAAGTTCTCGAACGGCTGGTCGACGATGTCGCCCACGGTATCGATCTGCTCGCTGATGCGTGCGTGGAGGGCGGGGAGATCGTTGGAGGTGAAGAGCACGCTGGGCACGTTGTCGGCTACCTCGGGAGAGACCTGGCGGATGAAGTCCTTGGCGTAGACCGTGAAGTGGGTGCCGCCATCGTCGGGCGTGAAGGTGAAGGTGGGGGCTCCGCCCAACTCGTCGTCGGCGATGATGTGGGCGCCGATGGCCTCCCAGAAGGCGCGTTCGGCGGGGACATCGTCGACGTAGAGCATGACAGCGGTTGGGGATGTCAACATGATGCGCATCCTACGTCCTGAGAATGAAACCGATAGCCTGCACAGACTGCAGTCGCCAGCCCGAGCAGATTGAGCGCGGCACAGGGACGCAGAACCGGATTTTGGCCGCCGCGGCCCTCGGCGGTACAGTTGGCAGTCGGTCACATGACGAGGTCATGGACGGTCGACGAAGGGAACCCCACGTGTCACCCGTGCATCACCATCCTGATCGCCGCTCGCCCCTCGTGCTCGAGGTCCATGAGTTGGCGCGCCAGGCGGGAACGATGAAGCAGGTCACCGAGGTGATCCCCGCACCGGCCGATCTGGGCATCGAGGTGATCGGGGTGCCACAGGATTCCGAAATCGAGTTAGATCTCAAGCTCGAGGCTGTGTCCGAAGGCGTCCTGGTGACGGGTGCGGCTCACGCGGGACTCCGCGGGAGCTGTGTACGTTGCCTGGGCGGCATCGAGGATGAGGCGTCCTTCGAGGTGCAGGAACTCTTCTTCTACCCCGGAAGGGAACAGGAAGAGGACGACCTGACGATCGTCGACGAGACGATTGACCTCGAGGCGGTTCTACGCGATGCGGTGGTGCTCGAGTTGCCGTTCGCGCCGCTGTGTGACGAGGGGTGTCTGGGGCTGTGTCCCCAATGCGGTTTCAACCGCAACGACGACCCCGAGCACACCCACGCCGAACCCATCGACCCGCGGTGGGAGAAGCTGGCTGGGCTGACCGGGGACACCCAAGACTGAATCAAAGACTGCCCAAGCAGCTTCATCAAGGAGAAGATCGTGGCCGTTCCGAAGCGGAAGATGTCGCGCAGCAACACCCGTTCGCGTCGCGCGCAGTGGAAGACGAGCGTCGTGAGCACCGTCGTGTGCGCGAACCCCGCTTGCCGTGAGCCCCACCTGCCGCATACCGCCTGCCCTGGCTGCGGCCAGTATGGTCCGCGCGGTAGCCGTCGCCAGGTTCTCGAGGTCTGAGCAGCTACGGTCTGGCCACAGCCCTCAGCGCCCGCGGTGCGTGAGTGAGCAGACTGGTCGAACAGCTCGACGAGCTGGGTGTCGAAGTCGATGCCCAGCTCTTTGAGTTGGCCCTGACCCACCGGAGCTACGCCTACGAGCACGGCGGGATCGCATCCAACGAGAGGCTCGAGTTTCTCGGCGACGCCGTGCTGCAGATCGTCGTCACCGAGCACATCTATCGCTCCTACCCCCACCTCGCCGAAGGAGCGCTGGCGAAATTGCGCGCCAGCGTCGTGAGTACTCACGCCCTGGCCGGCATCGCACGTTCCCTCGACATTGGGAGTCTGATTCTCCTCGGCAAGGGAGAACTCGCGACCAACGGCCACGACAAGGACTCCATCCTGGCCGACACCACCGAGGCGCTCATCGGCGCCATCCATCTCTCCGCCGGGGCGGCGGCCTCCGCCCTGGTGATCCACCACATCTTCGATCCGGTCATCGCGGAGGCCGAGGAACGCGGCGAATACACCGACCACAAGACGGCGCTTCAGGAAGCGTGTGCTCGACGCGGTCTGCCCGCTCCCATCTATGAGATCACCGGCTCTGGTCCCGACCATCTTCGGGAGTTCGCCGCCACCGTCCTCGTCGCGGGCGAACCCTTGGGGCGGGGAGCGGCCACCAGTAAGAAGAGGGCTCAGCAGGTCGCTGCCCGAGAGGCATACAGAGGGCTGACGGGTGCCTGAACTCCCCGAGGTCGAGGTGGTGCGCCGCGGGCTGGCCGACCACATCGCTGGACGCACGATCAGGAGCGTCCAGGTCCTCCATCCTCGGCCCGTGCGCAGCCATCCCGACGGTCCCGAGGGGTTCGCCGCGGTGCTTCGAGGCTGCCGGATCGACGGAGTCGAGCGCCGGGGAAAGTACCTCTGGGCACGGCTCGGCGACGACGCCTTGATCATGCATCTTGGCATGAGCGGCCAGTTCCGGATCAACGACCCCAATGACGAGCATCCCCGCAACACACGCGTTCTATTCGACCTCGACGACGGACGGCAACTGCGGTTCGTGGACCAGCGCATGTTCGGAGGGCTCGAGTGGCGGCCCGGGCTGGCCGCTTGTCCCGTGCCGCACATCGCGCTCGACCCATTCGACCCCAGGTTCGACGAACACGCCGTCGCCCGCAGGCTTCGCACGAGACGCACTGGCGTCAAGCGCGCCATCCTTGACCAGCGACTCGTCTCCGGCATCGGCAACATCTACGCGGACGAGGCACTATGGCGTGCCCGCGTCCACTTCGATCACCCCGCCGACGGCTTGGGGCCGCGCAAGGCGCTCGCGGTTCTCCGCTCCGCGCGCGATGTCATGGCCGAGGCCCTCGAGCAGGGCGGAACGTCATTCGACGGGCTCTATGTCAATATCAATGGCGAGTCAGGCTACTTTGTGCGCGGTCTCAACGTCTATGGTCAAGAGGGGGAGGCTTGCCGTCGTTGCGGCACGCCTATCGTCCGCCGCGGCTTCATGAACCGCAGCAGCTATTTGTGCCCGAAGTGCCAGCGGGCGTCGAAGGGAGCCATGTAAGTGAAGACGCTGTTCAAGCGCTATCAGCACTCCATCCGCCAGTTGATCAAGTTCGGGATAGTTGGAGGCTCTGGGGTCCTCGTCAACATGGCCGTTGCCGTCGTGATGAACAAGCTCAACGGAGGTTCGGGCAACGCCCAGAACGTCATCTGGTCCATCCCTGGTACGTCCTTCAACGTTCGTTTCACCGCGCTGGTGTGGATCGGTGGCTTCTTCGTGGCCAACCTGTACAACTTCCAACTCAACCGATGGTGGACGTTCAAGAGTTCCCGCCATGCCGGGTGGTGGCGAGAGTTCTGGCCGTTCCTGGCGGTCGGCGCCGTCGCGGCCGCCGCGGGCCTGGTGATCAAGATCGCCCTGACCAATCCCGCGAGCCCTGTCTACCTGCCCGAGCCATACTTCCACGAGGACGCGGGCTTGGCCTCGCGCGAGTACTGGTCGCAGTTCATCGCCATCCTGGTGACCATGCCAATCAACTTTGTGGTCAACAAGCTGTGGACCTTCCGCGCCGTGCGTGGCAAGCCCGTGGGCAAGGGGGCCACCGGCAAGCAACCCACTCCCGCAGCCAGTTAGTAGATGTATCTCAAGCAACTCACCCTTCGAGGATTCAAGTCCTTCGCGTCCGCCACCACCTTGGTGTTTGAGCCAGGTATCACCTGCGTCGTCGGGCCTAACGGATCTGGAAAATCCAACGTAGTCGACGCGCTGAGCTGGGTCATGGGGGAGCAGGGCGCCAAGTCCCTGCGAGGCGGGAAGATGGAAGACGTCATCTTCGCGGGCACCGCCAAGCGTGCCCCCCTTGGGCGCGCCGAAGTGGAGCTGACCATCGACAACACCGACGGTGCCCTGCCCATCGAGTATGCGGAAGTCACCATCACCCGCACGATGTTTCGCAGCGGCGGCTCGGAGTACGCCATCAATGGCGCGCCCGCGCGTCTGCTCGACGTGCAGGAACTCCTCAGCGATTCGGGGATTGGCCGTGAGATGCACGTCATCGTGGGGCAGGGCCAACTCGATGCCATTCTCCAGGCTACGCCCGAGTCGAGGCGAGGGTTCATCGAAGAGGCAGCCGGGGTACTCAAGCACCGCAAACGCAAAGAGAAGGCGCTGCGGAAGCTGGAGGCAACCAAGGCCAACCTGGAACGGTTGCAGGACCTCGTCGCCGAACTTCAGCGGCAACTCAAGCCGCTCGGCAGGCAGGCACAGGCCGCGAGGAAGGCAGCCGTCATCCAGGCCGAACTCCGCGACGCGAAGGCCCGCCTCCTCGCCGACGAGCTGGCCACTGCGCGGGCCCAACTTGCTGCGGAGCTGGCCGACGAGAGGGCAGCCGAAGAGGCGAAGGCTAAGGCCGAGCGTGCAGTTGCGGACGCTGCCGCAGCGGAGGAGGCAGCCGAGCAGCGTCTGCGGGCCGCCGCCGCCGACTTCGACGCCGCTCAGGAACAGTGGTACGCCCTCGCGGCGCTTCGCGAGAAGGTCTCCACCACGCTGTCGATCTCCGCGGAGCGGATGCGCGCGGGGGAGAACCAGCCGGCCTTCGACTCAGGTGGGCGTGACCCAGACAAACTCGAGGCGGAGGCCGCGGAGGTGCGTTCCCGGGAGTCGCAGTTGCGGGCCGAGGTCGATGAGCTGGCGGCCAGACTCACCGACGCGACGCTGAACCGTAACGCCGCAGAACAGGCACACACCGTGGCGGAGCAGGCCTACAGTTCCGCGCTGCGGGCCATCGCCGACCGCAGGGAGGGGCTCGCCCGGCTCAACGGCCGCAAAGGATCGATCGCGTCCAAGCTGGAGGCCTCCGACGAAGAGGTCGCCCGGCTCGAGGCAAGACGCCACGAGGCTCTGGAACGTGCCGCCCAGGCAAGCCGAGGATTCCATGAGACCGAGACCTCGCTGGCCGGATTGGGAGACAGCGAGTCCGACCTAGATCAGACCTACGAGTCCGCTGCGGCCCGTGTTGCCGGATTAGAAGAGCAACGGCTCCAGCTCGCCGCGCGCGAGGCTGACCTTCAGCGGGAACGGGATGCCCTTGAGGCCAGGGTCGGCGCGCTTCAATTGCTCGCGCAACGTAAGGATGGCTCGGAGGCGCTCCTGGCCGAGGAGCGCCCCAGCGTGCTGGGCCGTTTGAGCGACCTCATCACAGTCACCCCGGGATGGGAAGCAGCCGTGGCGGCCGCGCTGCGCGGGCTTGCCGAGGCCGTTGTGGTGGACTCGCTCGAAGCGGCCCTGTCTGCCACTGCCTTCCTCGCGGAGGGCGAGCATGGCCGGGCGCCCCTGCTGCTGGGAGGTGCCCCCGTGGCCTCTGGCGGCCCGCTGTTGTCTCACATCGAAGCTCCCGAACACCTTCGTGGCACCCTCGCCGCGCTCCTAGGCGACACCGTCGCGGTGGAGACGGCCGACGAAGCCATTGGGGTCGTGACCGCCGACCCCACCGCGTTCGTCGTCACTCGCGACGGTGACGCGTTCTCCTCCTGGCTCGTGGAGGGCGGCACCGCGGCTTCACCGTCGCTGATCGAGGTGCAGGCCGACCTCAGCCAGGCCCAGCGAGAACAGGCCGAGGCCGGGCACGAGATGGACCGGTTGAGGTTCGAGACCGAAGGCGTCGCTGCGCGGCTTGCCGAGGCACAAGCCGAGGAGGCCGAGGCGCTGGCTGCCCTGCACGACTCAGACGCGCAACTGGCCGCCGTCGCCGATCAGCTCGGTTCCCTACGGCAGGCGCAAGCCGCTGCCACGAAGGAAGCCGAGCGTCTTGCCGAGGCGATCTTGGCCGCACAAGCGGCGCGTGTGCGAGACGAAGAGGCCCTAGCCGAGGTCGAGGCCCGGCTCGAGGCCGCGTCAGCGGAAGGGGAGATCGACGAGCCGGATCCCGCCGAACGCGACGATAAGGCAGCCGAGGCTCGCCGGGCGCGTCAGGCGGAAATGGACGCTCGGCTCGCGCTGCGGACCGCTGAGGAACAGGTCAAGGCCATCGCCGGAAGGGCCGAGTCGCTGCAGCGCGCCGCTCAGAACGAGCGCGCATCTCGTGCCAAGGCGGAGGCTCGCGCCCAGCAACTGAGGCGCGAGGGCGAGGTGGCCCGTGCGGTACATGAGGCCGCCCTCGTTGTGGCCGAGCGAGTCGAGGCGGCCAGGGCACGCGCCTCGTCGCAGCGTGACGCTGCGGACCAGGCGCGCCGCGAGGCCGAGGCAGGCACCACCCGAGCCCGCCACGCCGCCAAGGAGGCCTCCGGCAGATTGGATGAGATCGTCAGGGGAGCACATCGAGACGAGATGGTGCGCGTCGAGCACCGGATGCGCATCGAGCAACTCGAGGATCGGGCACTCAGCGACCTTGGACTCGAGCCCGATGCGCTTGTCGCCGAGTACGGGCCGGACCAGTTGGTACCTATCCTCACCCGTCCCGACGGCACGGCGCTCACCGAAGACGACGAGGTACCCGACCCTGTTCCCTACGATCGTGAGAAGCAGGCGGCTCGGCTACGCGCGGCGGAACGTAACCTGGCTGTGCTCGGGCGAGTCAATCCCTTGGCGCTTGAGGAGTTCGATGCGATGACCGCACGGCATCAATTCCTTGCCGAGCAACTTGACGACCTCAAGCAGACTCGCGCTGACTTGATCGACATCGTCGACGAGGTGGACAAGCGGGTGCAGGAGGTGTTCGAACTGGCCTATCGCGATGTCGAGCGCAGCTTTCACGATGTTTTCGCCCGCCTCTTTCCTGGCGGGGAGGGGCGCCTCGTGCTCACCGAACCGGGTGACTGGCTCGCTACAGGTGTCGACGTCGAGGCCCGTCCCGCGGGCAAACAGGTCAAGCGACTCTCACTGCTGTCGGGTGGTGAGCGCTCGCTCGTTGCGGTGGCCTTCCTCGTGGCCCTGTTCATCGCTCGTCCCAGTCCGTTTTACATCCTCGACGAGGTGGAGGCGGCCCTCGACGACGCGAACCTGGGGCGGCTGCTCGGCATTTATGAGGAACTGCGGGCCTCGTCGCAATTGCTCGTCATCACCCACCAGAAACGCACGATGGAGATCGCCGACTCGCTCTACGGAGTCACGATGCGTGGCGATGGAATTTCGACGGTCGTCTCGCAGCGTCTCCACAGCGACTAACCGCGAGGCGGGCTCAGACGCGTTGCTGGCTTGCCTCGTACAGTGCCACCGAAGCGGCGACCGATGCGTTGAGGGATTCCACCGCGCTCGCGATGGGGATGGAGACCAACACATCGCAGTGTTCCCGCACCAGCCGGGCCAAGCCCTCATCCTCGGATCCCACCACAATCACCAGCGGGCCGCTCAGGCCGGCCTCGGTCAATGACAGGTCGGCCTCGCCCGCTAGGCCCACAACGGTGAAACCCATCTTCGCGGCCTGCGCCAGGGACCGATTCAGGTTGGTGGCCATGGCGATGGGAAGCCGGGCGGCAGCTCCGGCCGAGGTCTTCCACGCCGCCGCCGTCATCGACGCCGAGCGGCGCGAGGGGATGACCACGCCAGAGGCGCCGAACGCGGCCGCGGAGCGCACGATGGCGCCCAGGTTGCGCGGGTCGGTGATGCCGTCGAGGGCGACGACGATGCCGTCGACGTCTAGCGCCTCGGCGAGCACATCCTCAGGGTCGGTGTACTCGTAGGCGGGGAGCTGAAGCGCGACCCCTTGGTGGACGAGACCGCCAGTGGCCCGGTCCAACTCTGCCCTGGTGACCTGAAGCATCGGTAGGCCGTGTTCGGCGGTGAACCGCAGGATGTCGCGGAGACGGTCGTCGCGTTCGGCCCCTTCGGCCACGTAGGCCTGCTTGACGGGAAGCCCTGCGGTGAGTGCCTCCAGCACGGGGTTGCGGCCCACCACCCAGTCGGCCCCTGTGCCCCCACGAGGTCGCTTCGGCATGGCCTGTTGACGTCGTTCGGCCGCCTTCTTGGCCTTGTAGGCCTTGTGATAGGGGCGATCCTCCGCCTTCGGCGTGGGACCCTTGCCTTCCAGGGAACGCCGGATCCGTCCTCCCGAACCCGCAGCTTTGTTCTTGCCCTTGCGGGTCGCACCGCGGCGCGAGGAATTGCCAGCCATCGGTCTACTTCCTTTCGAGGGACCACGTGGGGCCGTCGGGCGTGTCAGTGATCGCTAGGCCGAGTCCGGCGAGGGTGTCGCGGATGGCGTCTGCGGCGGCCCAATCCTTCGCGGCGCGCGCGGTGGCACGTTGCTCCAGCAGCGCCCCCACGAGGCCGTCCACCACGGGCTTCAAGTCGCCACTGGAGCTCTCCGAACCGGTCCACTCCTCGGCATCGGGGTGGATGCCGAAGATGGTCACCATGGCTTCGACGGCCGCCGCGTGGTTGGCCGCTTCGCCCACGTCGCCCGCAGCTAGGGCCTGATTGCCGGCGCGCACCGCGTCGAAGAGTGCGGCCACGGCCCCCGGGGTGCCCAGATCGTCGTTCATTGCGGCCTCGAATGCCCTCCACTGGGGGGTGTCCGCGGAGCCAGGTGTGGCGCCAGAGAGGCGTTCCGCGGCCCGGGCGATGAACGAGTCGATGCGTTCGATGGCTTTCTCCGCCTCGGCCAGCGAACCGCGTACGCCGTCGTCGTCGGGGGAGAACTCGATTTTCGAGCGGTAATGCGGGGAGGCCAGGTAGAAGCGCACGGCTCGCGGGTCGTGGGTCTTGGTGACTTCGGAGACCAGGGCAGTGTTGCCTAGCGACTTGCTCATTTTCTCGCCAGCCATGGTGACCCATGCGTTGTGCATCCAGTATCGCGCGAAGCCGCGGCCCGCGGCGGCAGACTGGGCCAACTCATTCTCATGGTGCGGGAAGCGCAGATCGATGCCGCCGCCGTGGATGTCGAAGGTCTCACCCAGGTACTTTCCCGCCATGGCAGAGCATTCGATGTGCCAGCCCGGCCGGCCCCGGCCCCACGGCGAGGGCCACGACGCGGTGGCCGGCTCGTTTGGTTTGTGGCCCTTCCACAGCGCGAAGTCGCGCGGGTCGCGCTTGCCGCGCGGGTCGGCATCCTCGGCGGCGGCCATCTCGGCCACCTTCTGACCGCTGAGTTCGCCGTAGCGGGGCCAGCTCAGCACGTCGAAGTAGACGTCGCCGGAGCCATCGGGCGCCACATAGGCATGCCCGCGCTCGATGAGTTCGCCGATGAGTTCCACCATTTCGGGGATGTGGCCAGTGGCCCGAGGCTCGTAGGTGGGCGGCAGGCAGCCCAGCGCGCGGTATGCGTCGTGCAGTTCTCGTTCGTAACGATAGGCGTGGGCGAACCACTCGACGCCGGCCTCGGCGGACTTCACGAGGATCTTATCGTCGATGTCGGTGACGTTGGCGACGACAGTGACGTTGTAGCCGGAATGCACCAGCCAGCGCCTAAGCACGTCGAAGACCACCTCCTTGCGGATGTGGCCCAGGTGCGGAGAGGCCTGAACGGTCAACCCGCAGTGATAGATGGACACCGAGCCAGGCACAAGGGGCGCGAACTCACGCACTGTTCGCGTTGCGGTGTCATACAGCTTCAGTGTCATGGCACGCGAGTTTACCGGCCTGCGTGCCGTCAGCGCGTAATCCCAGAACGCGGCTCCCGGACGCTTAGAGTGGCTCACATGCGAATACCCACGGTATTGCTTCTCGCCGCGACGCTGTTGTTCTTCGGATGCACTGGGGTGCCGGAAGAGGCAGAGGATTCGAAGCGCTGGACGGCGGCCTTGGTGGAGAAGATCCAGTCCTTGCCTCATGTCGACCGGCTTCAGGATGTCCAGTACTCGCTGCAGGGGGCCTTCAATCACAACCAGGCGTGGATCAGCGGCACGGTTCACTCCGACAGCAACGACGACACCACCAACCTCAAACTCATCGATGAGGTCGGCCGCGGTGTGGCGACGGCCTTGGCCGACAACCCCATCGAGGATAGCTGGGTCAAGATCGAGGTCGTGGGCTCTCAAGGGCGGGGGTACGGCCTCGACGACGTGGGCCTACCAACTGCCCCAACCCTCGACGACTTGGCGAAGCGATACAACATCGTCCGTAAATGACCGCGAGTCTCGGCCAAGGGGCGTGGATCAGGTGCCCTTCGTGGCTGCCTTCGCGCGCAGGGCATCGATGTCGAACGCCGCCTTGACCTCCAATTCGGGATCGTTGGCTGCATCCTCCCACGGGTCGTAGGGGGTTTCGTCGTCGTCATCATCGATGAAGCCCTGCGAGGGGTCATATTTGTTGCGTAACTCGTGGCCCACCGGATCGATGTTGCCGAGCTGTTCATCTGGCAAGGTGGCCAAGATCTCCTCGATGTAACCATCGGCGGCCTCGTCGGTGCCGACCTCGCGATTGTCGCGTTGCGAGCGATACCAGCGGAAATCGAGTACCTCGTGGAAAAACTGGGCCGTGTCCCGTTTGCTTTGTAAATGGGCGGGGATGCGCGCGATGGCGGGCTCGAAGATCTCGACGAGCCACTTATGCGCCGCTACCGATTCGGGCAGATGGGGAACCGTCTTGGCGCGGAACGTGTCCATGTCGTTGAGCAGCCGCCGTGCCTGGTGTTCCTCCGCGTCGAGGCCAGTCAGTCGCATGAGTCTACGCGTGTGGTGGCCTGCCTCCACCACTTTTGGCTGCATCCGGATGCGGCTACCGTCGGGGGAGGACTCGACATCGATCTCAGCCACGTCGAAACCGAGCGTGTTGAGGCGACGCACACGCCCCTCCAACCGGTACATCTCCTCCTCGGTGAATTCCTCGACACCGGTCAACTCCGCCCAGAGCTGGTTATAGCGTTCCTCAATGGTGGTGACGAGCCATTCCGGGTCGAGCGATTCGTCGAGAATGCCGCCAGCCTCAAGGTCGAGGAACTCCCCAAACAGATTGGTGCGGGCGATCTGGAGGTCGTGGGCGCGCTGCCCGTCGGTGAGTTTGTCGTGTACTTCGCCGGTCTCAGCGTCGACGAGGTAGGCAGCGAACTCGCCGGCGTCGCGGCGGAAGAGGATATTCGACAGGGACACGTCACCCCAGTAGAAGCCGCTCAGGTGGAGACGCGCGAACAGCACCACCATGGCGTCGAGCAGACGGTTGACCGTCTCGTGCTTGACGCCGGGGGAGAACAGCGAACGATACGGCAGGGAGAAGGGCAGGTGGCGGGTGAGCAGCACCGGATCGAGCGGATTGCCGAGCGGGTCGACGCGGCCCAGAACCACCCCAACCGGGTCGACCGAGGGTACGCCCATGCGTTTGAGTTCGGTGAGCAGCCGATATTCCTGCACTGCCACCTCTTCGAGGATCTCTTTGGCGGCGTAGATCTCGCCTCCAACGTTGAGGAAGCGGACGACGTGGCGGGAGATGCCTCGGGGAAGCGCGACCAGGTGGCGGGTGGGCCAGTCGGCCAGCGGAACCTGCCAAGGCAGCCGGATCAGTTCCGCGTCCGGCTTGGCGGCAAGGAATCTAGGCACGGTGCGATTCTACGCCGAGGACGCCCGAGCCGGAGCGCTTTCCTCGGCCGCGATGCTTGTCATCACGCATGAACCACCGGATGGGACTGAGCTGGACTCCGGCGACGCATCGACCATTTAGACTGGCCCCGCTTGAAAGGATGTGGCATGGCTGAGCTTGGACGATGGACCCGCGGCATGCGCTCGGGGTTGGGGGTGGACCAGGCGTTCGGTGCCGTCGTGCCTCCCTTATATCTCAGCACCAACTATGCGTTCCATGGGCTGGGGGAACCTGGACGCTACGACTATTCCCGTTCCGGTAACCCCACCCGGGACCATCTCGCAGAGGCCATTGCCGCCTTGGAGGGTGGCGCGGGCGCGACGATCACCGGCACGGGGTTGGGTGCCATCACCCTGCTCGCGGAAGCGTACGTGCCCGCGGGGGGGCGGGTCGTGGTGCAACACGACGCCTACGGCGGCACGTGGAGGCTGTTCACCTTCCTGGCCAACCAAGGGCGGTTCGAGGTGGAGTTCGTCGATTTCCATGCCCCTGGAGCCCTTGACGCCGCGCTTGCAAGACCCACCACCATGGTGTGGATTGAGACTCCATCCAATCCGCTGCTGCGCATCACGGACATCGCCGCCGCGGCAACGGCGGCTCATGATGCCGGCGCTGTGGTGGTGGTTGACAACACGTTCCTCTCGCCGCTGCTTCAACGCCCGCTGATCTGGGGCGCCGATGTCGTGGTGCATTCCACCACCAAGTTCATTGGAGGGCATTCGGATGTGGTGGGCGGCGCGGTCGTCGCGGCCGACGCGGATGCTCACGAACGGCTGCGACTGTGGAGCAATGCGCTGGGCTTGACCGCCGGGGCATTCGACTCCTACCTGGCTATGCGCGGGCTGCGCACCTTGGAGGCGCGGCTGAGAATCCATGACGAGAACACGCGGGCGCTGGTCGCCTTGCTCGATGGGCATCCCGCGGTCGAGCATCTCTACTATCCGGGGCTTCCCAGCCACCCCGGCCGCGAGATCGCGGCGCGTCAACAAGATGGCAACGGCTCGTTGCTCAGCGTGGAACTCCATGGGGGACGCTCCGCTGCGCAACGTTTCGTCGATGGGCTGCAGATCTTTCACCTAGCGGAGTCCCTGGGTGGGGTCGAGTCGCTCATCTGTCACCCGGCATCGATGACGCATGCGGGCATGTCCGCTGAGGCCCAGCGAGCGGCGGGCATCTCGGACGGGCTGCTGCGGCTGAGCGTGGGCATCGAATCGGCGGACGATCTGGTGGCCGTAGTGGGTGAGGGGCTGGACCGTGTCCGATGACGACGGTCAGTCCTTGGGAGAGTGAACATGAGTTGGGGCGAGGCCATGTGGCCTCGCCCCAAAGGTACCGCTGGTTGACTCCTGGGCCTGGCGGGCGTCCTTCTTGGAAGGGAAGCCCCGGCCAGCGAGTTAGCGAATCAGGAGATGCGTTCCTCGGTGACGTCGCTGAAGACATGCACCTGGTCCGCGGGAGCGGACAGACGAACGACCTGTCCCTTCTCGGGAGCGGTTCGGGCGCCCACACGGGCTACGAACTGCTGCGCGGTCACGAGCTCTTCGTCGGACAGGCCGGCGAGGGTACCGTACAGGTACGAGTCAGCGCCGAGTTCCTCGACGACGGCCACGTCAAGGCCGATGCCCTCTTCGGCCACCTGGAAGGCCTCGGGGCGAATGCCGACGGTGAGGGTCTTCTCGTCCTCGGCCTTAGCCAGCACCTCGCGCGGGATGCGCACGACGTAGTCGCCAACCTGCACGCCGTCCTCGACGCGCTGGCCCTTGATGAGGTTCATGGCAGGAGAGCCGATGAAGCCGGCCACGAAGAGGTTCTTCGGGGCGTCGTACAGGGCCAGCGGGGAGTCGACCTGCTGCAGGATGCCGTCCTTCATCACCGCGACCCGGTCGCCCATGGTCATGGCCTCCACCTGGTCGTGGGTGACGTAGACGGTGGTGACGCCGAGGCGCTGCTGCAGCGCGGCGATCTGGGTGCGGGTGGAGACGCGCAGCTTGGCGTCGAGGTTCGACAGGGGCTCGTCCATGAGGAAGACCTGCGGTTGGCGCACGATGGCGCGGCCCATGGCAACCCGCTGACGCTGACCGCCGGAAAGGGCCTTCGGCTTGCGGGTGAGGAAATCCTCCAAGCCAAGCAGCTTGGCGGCCTCGGCGACGCGCTGCTCACGCTCCGCCTTGGGAACGTTTTGCATCTTGAGCGCGAAGCCCATGTTGTCCGCCACGGTCATGTGGGGGTAGAGAGCGTAATTCTGGAACACCATGGCGATGTCCCGATCCTTGGGGGGAAGGTCGGTGACGTCGCGGTCACCGATGAAGATCGAGCCGGAGTTGACCTCTTCGAGGCCGGCCAGCATGCGCAGCGAGGTCGACTTGCCACAGCCGGAGGGGCCGACAAGGACCATGAACTCGCCGTCCTCGATCTCGAGGTCCAGCTTGTTGACGGCGGCGCGCTCGGCGCCAGGATAGACGCGGGAAGCTTCCCGATAGCTGACAGTGGCCATGCCACATTCCTTTCCACGAGCAGGTACGTGCTCGACGATCCGTAGTGGATAGGAGCCTGTTGGGTCCTGTCCCGGACTCTACACGCAGGGGTCTCGCGTGAGAGCGGCAGTCCAGGTTTGCGATCGGGTGTCATGAGCGCGTTTCCTACTACGCTCGCCCCATGAGCAACGCACCCGTGCCGGCATCGACAGCATCCTGGGGAGACGGTGCGGCTTCCGTGTGGGGCGGGTTCCGTTTCCTTGGCCGGCGACCCGGGCTGGCGCTGCTGGGGGCTGTGCCGCCCGCGTTCACGTCCCTGCTCCTGGGAGGTGCGCTCGTCATGCTGATCTGGAACTCCGGTGGGTTGGCCACGTGGGCCACACCCTTCGCCGACGGATGGGTGGAGGGTGCGCGTCAAGGGCTCCGGGTGGCCGTGGCCGTGGTGGCGGTGGTGGCGGGCGTCGCTTTGTCCGTGCTGGTGTTCGTCTGGCTCACCCTGACGCTGGGGGCACCTATTTACGACAGGCTCTCCGAGGAGGCCGAGCGTGCCTGTGGGGGTGTCGCGGGGAGGGTTGACTATCCAGCCAGCCAGGCGATCTCCAGGGGGATCGGCCGCACCGCGGTGGCATTCGTGCAGTCCGTGGCACTGAGCGTCGCGCTGTTCTTTGTCGGCCTGGTTCCGGTGGTGGGCGCGGTCGCGGCGGCCGTCTTGGGTGCGGTGGGCGGCGGCTGGTTCCTGGCACGCGAACTGGTTGGTGGGCCGTTGGAGCGCCGCGGTATCCCACGGCTGCGCGACTGGGGTCGTTTCGTGAGGGTGCACTGGCGTGCGGGGCTGGGTTTCGGTGTGCCCGTCTACCTGCTCATGCTGGTGCCTGTGGTTGCGATCTTCGCCTTCCCTGCGGCGACGGTGGGTGGGACGTTGCTGACGCGTCGGCTGCGAGGTGAACCCCTGCCGCGCTGACCGGCCGGTGAGTGTCGCCGGTCAGACTGGCCACATGGCCCCAGCGGTTTGGTCCGCTTGCTGGTAGATCGTATCGATCCGGTCGACCACGTCGGCGAATCGGCCCAAGAAGTCGGCGTAGGCGGTGATGTCCGTTCGCCATTGCTGGTGCCAGTTCGCGGCGGAAGCTGACGCCATGCCGGTCCACTCGTCGTGCATCTGCCTCATGTCTTGCTGATGCGCGTCGAGCGCGGAGGTCATATTCGACCGTGCGCGGCGTACCTCGCCAGACAAGGTGCTCAATGCCCCGTCGTCGACCTTCAGATCAATCATCGCTACCTCTCGTGGTCTTTGACCGTTGGCTCGGTTTCTGTGATTTAGCGTTTCTTCTTCGCGTCGCGTTCTAGGACGATCCGCGTAACGCGATGCGCGGGGCAGTCGGGAGGCAGATCCTTGGAGCTCACCGCGCGAATGTTGGCGATCTGGACACCTCGCGCTTCGATGCTTTTCGCGATGGCGTGCAGCGCATTCCGGGCGAACAGCCGCCGTCCCGATCCCTCGATTCGTTGCTCTCCGGAGAGCACGAACTCACTTATGTTCGTGCCAACGGACCTCGCCGTCAGAATGAGCGTCTGTTCCCCGATGTGCTCGCGGACCCATGGGATGCTGTTTCCAGGCTCGTCGAGGATCGCGTCGGCGAGCACGTTCGACCAGTGGGTTCGCCCGCCACGGTTCAGGACCCACGCCACCCAGGCCGACCCCATGGCTCGCAGTTGATCGCCCCACTGAAGCTTCGCGTCGCGGTATTTGAGGTCCGGGAAGCGAAGCCCGTGAAGGGTCACGCGTGCGGATTCGATGAGTGGCTCGGGGGCGAGGCCATGCACCGTCATGTACGCGGTCGGGTTACTCTCAGGCCGCCCCCAGAGGTCGAACCTGTCCGTCATGGGCTCGGGTGGGATCGCGATTCGAACTCGATGTGCTCCCTCACCCGCTGGAGGCGGGCGGTCTGCTCGTATAGGTCCTCGAACATGGTGGCGAGTCCTGGGAACTGGCGCGCGCCCGCTTGGAGGTCCTGTGCGATTTCTTTGTCCTTCATGCGCGTGCCATCGTTCCTCGAGTGAGTGCCTCCGAGCCCTTGCCGGTCCATTCCGAAACTCCGGGCAAGATGCCGGTGGTGTTCATCGATATAGCTTTCGTGGCGTCCCCGGCGATTTTCCAGGCCCCGGAGGCAGCCTGGACGCGTGCCAAATCTAGGTTTTCGTAATCAACTTGCATGTGTCCTCCGTCGCGCTGAGCATGACTCTATACCGGGATGGGATCATGGCCGCGTGGTTCTGGTGTCTCGGCTGGGAGACGTGGGTTCTGGCTCCCGACCACGTACCATTGGTCCCCGTGACGAACGAGGAACCCAAGGGCCAGGAGGCCGAGGAGGCCTGGTGGGAGGCCGATGGCATGCCCTGGAAGAAGAAACCGGGCAGAGCCGACTACGCTTGCATGGCCTGGTTCGGCGTCGTCGCCGTCTTCTCTCTCATCCTTCTCCCGACGCGGGCCTGGCTGCTGGCGGTGGCGCCCGACTGGCTCGCCATGTTCACCGGCGGGCGCACGTCGGTGGCGGCTAGTGGTGCCCTGGCCTCCGTGGGGCAGATGCCGCACTGGCCCGTCGTGCTACTGGTGGCTTCCGTGCTCAGCCTCAAGTTCGACTGGATCTATTGGTGGGCCGGCAAGCTGTGGGGGCGCGGCATGATCGAGGTGTGGTCGGGCCGCTCCAAGCGGGCCGCACGCGGCTACGCCCGCGCGGAGCGCTGGGCGGAGAAGCTTGGCCCGTTCGGCTTCCTCATCGCCTATATTCCCATGCCCCTGCCCCTCATGCAGGTGGTGTTCGTGCTGTCTGGTGCGTCCAACATGAGCATCAAGAGGTTCCTCGTCTACGACTACATCGCATCCACCGTATGGCTGCTCATCTTCTTCGGAGCGGGCTGGGTGGCTGGCGACGCCGCGGTGGGGCTGCTCGACGCCTACGCGCGGATCGCAGGATATATCGCCATCGCCCTGCTCATCTTCATCATGGTCTCGACGTACCTCTCCCAGAAGCGCAAGACTGCGGCCTCGAACTGAAGCCCCAGGTTCAGCGGCGCCCCGAAGATGAGCCGCCGCTGAGCGCTCGGTCTCAGGCGCGGCCGAGGATCGCCACCAGGAAAGTGCTGTCGGCCTCGAACGGGCGCAGGTCCCACGTGCTCAGCGGGATGTGGAGCTTGAGTCCGGCCTCCTCCGCATCGGCGAAGAAGTCCGCGAACTCGTAGCCACGGCCAGCGCCGAAGCCAATGATCGCCCTGCCGTCGGGGGCAAGATGGGCGGCAAAGCGACGCAGTACGTCGACCCGCGTGGATGGGGCCAGGAAACCCATGACATTGCCGGCGCACAGGATCACGTCGAAGTTCGCGTCGATGCCCCGGGCTGGGAGATCCAGTTCGGCTAAGTCGCACACCACCCAGGTTGCCTCGGGGCACTCGGAGGTGGCCTCGTCGATCAGCACCGGGTCGCCGTCGACGCCTACCACCGTATGGCCCCGCTCGTGGAGCCAACCGCCGTGCCGGCCCGGCCCGCACCCCGCGTCGAGGATGCGGGCGTTGCGCGGCGCCATGGCGTCGACGGTGCGGGCCTCGCCGAGCAGGTCGGCGCCGCCCGCCGCCATGATCTTGAACCGCTCGATATAGCGGTAGGAGTGCTGTGGGTCGGCGGTGATGATCTGGGTCCACTTGCTGGGTTCGAAAGTCACGCGGCCATTGTCGCCTGTCTGGCAAGCGACGTCATCTGAGGATCTCCGCCAGCACCCAGATCACCACGATCGCGATCACGTAGGTCAAGGACAGCAGGGTGAGGATGGTTGTATGGAGTCGGCGTGTGTGCGAGAGGTAGCCCGCGAACTCACGCACGAAGGCGTTGAGGCTGAAGTAGAACTTGGTTCGGGCCCCGTAGCCGATGCACTTCAACCTCTGGTGCCGGGCCAGAACCAATGCCCGGAAGAGGTGGTAGTAATTCGTCACCACGGCGAACCGGCAGCCCTGAGGCATGAGCGCAGCGGAGAAGCGGAGGTTCTCTTCGGTGCTGGTCGACTTATCCTCCACGAGGATGTCGTCCCTCAGGACGCCTTGCTGGGCGGCGTACTCCGTCATGGCCGTGGCCTCGGCGACGGCCTCGTCGGGACCCTGCCCGCCGGACATGACGAGCTTGCTGCCGGGGTTCTTCCGATACACCTGGATGCCTTTGTCGATCCGTGACGCCAGCAGGGGCGGCACCCGATCCCCCTTCAGGCCAGAGCCGAGGACCACCACGTAGTCCAGCCTACGGGGCCAGATGTTGACGAAGTTGATGAAGCTCGACAGCGTGTAGAGCGTGCTCAAGGCGATCAGGTACAACGTCAAGAGAACGAGATAGGTGTGGATGATGCTCCCGAGGGTGAGCGAGGTGAGGAAGCCAGTGAAGACGGGGAAGAGGATTAGAAAGGCCACGATGCCGAGGCCCAGGGCAAGCGATAGCGAATTGCGCAAGCTGAGGCCCTCGCGGCGAAGGATCTTGATGCCGTTGTAGAGGCAGACCAGGATCAGCATGAACGGGCCGGTGATCACGAGGAAGCCCAGCGGGAGAATCACCAGGAGGAGCAGCAGAGGTATGACCCCGCTGCCATCCTGGGGAGAGAGCAACGCGAGCAGGAGGAACAGGCCTCCGCAGGTCGTGAGGAAGGCCATGCCTGTCCACAGGCTGCGACGTTCCCACAGGTAGACAAGGGGAAACAACCCGATCAAGACGGCCGACGCTAGATAGCCCACCAAGTCCATGGTCGACAGCACCTCGGGTTCCTCGTTTTCTTCTTACCGCTCAACTTCGCGCAGCGTGGAGCCTCCTAAGGGAGTCGAACCCTTGACCCTCCGCTTACAAGGCGGACGCTCTGGCCGCTGAGCTAAGGAGGCGTAGGTCATATTCTGCCCCCTGCGGGTCCGTCGCGTCGAACCGGAGGTACGGCTCAGGCGCCGGATGCGGCGACGAAGAGCTGTCCCTTGCCGCGCACCGTCACCTGCTCGTCGGCAGGCATGAACACGGCTTCGCCCGAGGCGAGTCTGTGGGTGGTGTCGCCCTCCAACACGAATTCCCCGGACGTGACCAGCGCGATCCGGCCGGCGTCGGGGCGCGGCATGGCGAGAGGAGAGTCGTTGACGGGGGAGGCCAGCCACAGTTCGAACTCGGGAAACTTCGTCGGGTAGACATAGATGCCATCCGAGCCGGAGGCCAGCAGGATCTCGGGCGTCTGGGCCTCGAAGGTCACGACGTTGAGGAGGCCGTCGACGTCGATGTGCTTCTGAGTGAGTCCTCCGCGCATGACATTGTCCGAGTTGGCCATGATCTCCACGCCGGTGCCTCGCATGTAGGCATGGAGGACCCCAGCCTCCAAGGCAACCGCCTCGCCGGGGCGCAGCGAGAAACGGTTCATGAGTAGCGCAGCGATGATGCCGGGATCGCCAGGGAAGTGTTCGTCGAGGTCGACGGCGGTGCGGGCGAACTCTCCCACGGCGCCCCCATCAGCCAGGTGATTGACCGCGGCGGCCAAGACAACATCGACGAGGTGGCGCCGGTCGCCCAGCGATAAGACGTCGAGGAAAACCCGCTGAAGAGAGGTGGCCTTGCCTTGGGCGAGGGGAGCTATCACCGAACTCAACTCCTCCGCCACGCCGAGCGCCGCGAACAACTCGGCCGTCCTGACCGGGTCCCGGAAGCCCAGGAGGCCTTCGAAGGGGGTGATGGCCACGATCGCCTCCGGCTTAGGCCAGTCGTCCTTGAACGAGCGCAACGGGTCCTCCGGGGGAAGGCCGAGGAGAGACTCGCGGGCGTAGCCCTCCTCCGCCTGTTGCCGGGTGGGGTGGGCTTGAAGGCTGAGCGGCGACGCCGCAGAGAGGAGCTTGAGTAGGTAGGGGAGACGGTCTCCGAACGCCTCGCGCGAGGCCATACCCAGGAACTGGGGGTTGTCGATGAGTGCATCCGACAGCGCCTGCCCGTCCTCCAAGAAGCCCGGCCCACCCGGGTGGGTGCCAAGCCAATACTCGGCCCAGGGGGTGCCATCGGGCTCCTGGCGCAGGATGGCGGGGATCGCGTCTCGGGTGCCCCAGGCGAAGTGCTGAACGTGACCGGTCAGTCGGCGCATAGAGTTGCTCCTTGGTTGGGTCTGGTTGACTCTACCCCGTCGAGGTGCACAACACGGGACCTGTAAATGACACCCTTGTGATTCGCGGGTTAGGATGGGCGCATGCCGCAGGCCATGACGATCTCCGCAGACGAACTCGGCGAGCGCGACGCCGCCATCCTCGACTTCGAGGAGAGTTGGTTCACATCGGCGGTGCCGAAGGAGCAGGCCATCATGGAGCGCTTTTCCCTCTCGGCCGCGCGCTACTACCAGCATCTCAACGCCTTGATCGACACGCCCGAGGCCTTGGCCTACCGGCCGTTGCTGGTGAAGCGGCTGCGTCGGATGCGCAGCCAGCGGCAGGCGGCTCGTTCCGCACGGCGCCTGCGGGGCTGAACTCAGAGCCGTTTGGCGAACACCACTGGCGCTGGGCGACCGAGCCGGGCATGTGCGTAGGGTTCGTCGATCGCCGAGTAGCCCAGCCGCAGGTAGTAGTCGCACGCCTCAAGGTTGGACTGGCTCACGGCCAGCAGCACGCGGGCAAGGCCAAGGCGTCGCGCCTCCGCCTCCACCGCTGCGACGAGCGCGATTCCGATACGGCGGCCTCTGAAATCGGGGCGCACGGCCAGACCTCGCAGCGTGAGAGTGGCGCCGTCAACGACGTGCATGACGCACCCGACGATCTCGCCGTCTGCCTCCCACACGAAACCACCGCCCTCGGCCAGTTTCGTCTCCAAGGTCTCGACCGTATTGAGCCACCAGCTTGACTCATGGCTCATCGCCGTCGAGAACATCACGTCCAAGATGGCCGGGCAGTCCGCAGGAGTGGCGTCGCGAATCATCCCCGCACCGCCTTACCCAGCGCGGCGAAGCCCTCGCGCAGCCGCCGCCGGGGCAAGTCCGGGTATCCGCCGGTGGCCAAGCCGGCCTGCACCTCGAAGAAGTTGGCCGAGCCAATGTGACCGGTCCGTAACCAAGACCACACCAGCGCCGCAGCATAGGAGGGCAGGAACGGTAGCCCAAGGCAGTAGGCCCACTGCCAGGCGTGTACGTCTTCGTGGTCGAGCACCCCAGGATGGTGTGTGCTCAGCTCGTCTGCCGTGCGCCGGGGGATGATGACGACGTTGCCCATCGTGAACGCACCCGCGATGGGAAAGCTCAAGCGGTATCGCTCGGCGTACCAGATCAGGTTTGGGCCCCGCCGGAGGCGGGAGCGGCCGATCAGGGAGACGAGCAGACCGAGCGGGGTCGACAGGTTGACGGCGTTGGCGACGGCGCGGACCCAGTGGCGGGGGAGGGACTTGGGCTGATTCGGACCGGGCACCTTCCAAGGCTAGGCCAAGGAGCCGTGCGCTTTGCACTCGTTTGGGTCGAGTGCTAATAATGGGGTTAGCACTCGATACCCGAGAGTGCTACGGATCGCCGGTGAGGCAGCAGCCGTCCGTCGCGGGCACCAGCCGATCCAGGCAACTGAACATCCCGGGGCCAACGCCCCACCGACGGGAGGACTCCCGAAACACCATGGCAAAGCTGATTGAATTCAACGAGGACGCGCGCCGCGGCCTCGAGCGCGGCATGAACACCCTTGCCGACGCGGTTAAGGTGACGCTCGGCCCTAAGGGCCGCAACGTCGTCTTGGAGAAGAAGTGGGGCGCCCCCACCATCACCAACGATGGTGTGTCCATCGCCAAGGAGATCGAGCTCGAGGACCCCTACGAGCGCATCGGTGCCGAACTGGTCAAGGAGGTCGCCAAGAAGACCGACGACGTGGCGGGCGATGGCACCACTACTGCCACCGTCGTGGCGCAGGCGATGGTACGTGAGGGTCTGCGCAACGTCTCCGCTGGCGCCAACCCGATGGGCCTGAAGAAGGGTATTGAGACCGCGGTTGACGCCATCGTGTCCAAGCTCCAAGACGCGGCCATCGACGTCGAAACCAAGGAGCAGATCGCGGCCACCGCGTCCATCTCCGCCGCCGACACCTCCGTGGGCGAGATCATCGCCGAGGCGATGGACAAGGTGGGCAAGGAAGGCGTCATCACGGTCGAGGAATCGAACACCTTCGGCCTAGAGCTGGAGCTCACCGAGGGCATGCGGTTCGACAAGGGCTACATCTCCCCGTACTTCGTTACCGACGCGGAGCGCATGGAGGCCACCCTGGACGATCCCTACGTGTTGATCGTCAACTCCAAGATCTCTTCGCTCAAGGACCTCCTGCCCGTGCTGGAGAAGGTCATGCAGTCGGGCAAGCCGCTGCTGGTCATCGCGGAGGACGTCGAGGGCGAGGCCTTGGCCGGCCTGATCGTCAACAAGATCCGCGGCACCTTCAAGTCGATCGCCGTCAAGGCTCCTGGCTTCGGCGACCGCCGCAAGGCCATGCTGACCGACATCGCTATCCTCACGGGTGGTCAGGTCATCTCCGAGGAGGTTGGCCTGTCGCTGGAGGCGGTCACGCTGGACCTGCTCGGCCAGGCGCGTTCCGTGCTGGTCACCAAGGATGAGTGCACCATCATCGAAGGCGCCGGTGACTCGGCCCAGATCGAGGGCCGCGTGGCCCAGATCCGCCGTGAGATCGAGAACTCGGACTCCGATTACGACCGTGAGAAGCTGCAGGAGCGCTTGGCCAAGCTGGCCGGTGGTGTCGCAGTCATCAAGGTTGGCGCGGCCACCGAGGTGGAACTCAAGGAGCGCAAGCACCGCATTGAGGACGCCGTCCGCAATGCGAAGGCGGCCGTCGAAGAGGGCATCGTGCCCGGTGGTGGCGTGGCGCTGCTGCAGGCCGCGAAGGCTGCATCGGTGGATGGACTCAAGGGAGACGAGGCGGTTGGCGCGCAGATCGTGCTCGCTGCGGCTACGGCTCCGCTGAAGCAGATCGCCACCAACGCTGGCTACGAGGGCGGCGTCATCGCGGAGAAGGTCTCTGGCCTGCCCGCGGGCGAATGCCTCAACGCTGCCACCGGCGAGTACGTCGACATGGTGAAGGCCGGCATCATTGACCCGGCCAAGGTGACCCGCTCGGCGTTGCAGAACGCGGCCTCGATCGCGGCCCTGTTCCTCACCACCGAGGCCGTCATCGCGGACAAGCCGGAGAAGGCGCCCGCGGGTGGCGGTGCCCCCGGTATGGACGACATGGGCGGCATGGGCGGCTTCTGATCCGCCAAGTCAATCGAAAGGGGGCGGTCCCAAGAGGGGCCGCCCCCTTCGTCGTCTTCACGCTAGAGCCGTCAAGCCGATTCGCGATACGCCAGCCCCACCAGGGACCCCGCAACGTGCTGGTTGGAGGCGGTTGCGGGGGTATTCTCAACGGCCACTGCCTCGGCGTTGTCCAAGGCGGCCAAGACGGAGCGCAGTGCCGGCATCGCGTCGCGGTCCCGATCCTTCATGGCCCGCTTCAAATCAGCGCGCAAGTCAGCGCGTAGTTGTGCCACTTGGTCGCTCTCGCCGCTCAGGTCTCCCACGCGCCTCTCCTTTCGCGTCGCAGCAAAGACTATAGATACGAGCCGCGAGGCCGCCAGCGCCCGAACCCACCCTCGGTGTTGATGATCTGGCCAGTGATCCACTCTGCCTCGTCGGTGACTAGCCAGGAGATGAGCCGGGCCGGGTCATCGGGGGCGCCGAACCGACCGAAAGGGAACATCGGCGCGACCGTTCGCCACATCTCCGCTGTGAGGTAGCCGGTATCGACGGGGCCGGGGTTGACTGTGTTGACGCGGATTCCTTCGTCTGCGAGCTGGTCAGCGAGCGTTACCGTGATCCCCGCAAGCGCCGCTTTCGCCGCAGCATAAGCAACCTCCCCGGGCATCGGGCCAAGACCTTGTCCTGAAGTTAGAAACACGATTGAGGCTGGCTTTCCTGACTCATGGTGCTGCGCGAACGCCTGCGCCAGCAGGATCGAGGCGCGAGCATTGACCGCCCAGTGCCTATCCAGCTCGGCTGCGGTGAGTTCGCCGAGTGCGCCATCCGATCCGGAGAGGGCTTGGTTGCAGATCAGTGCGTCCAGGTTGCCGAACTCGGCTACAGCGGATGCGATCAGGTTCTCGGGGGCCTCGGCCTCGGAGAGGTCACTATGCAGGTCGGCTAGGTGCGCATCACCCACCAGATGCGCACGAACACCGTCCAGCACGGCGTTGAGATCGTCCGCGCCCCACGGCTGGGCCTGATCGTGCGGACGGTAGTGGTGACAGAACACGCTCGCGCCGTACGCGGCGAGCCTGCATGCCGTCGCGTAGCCGATTCCTGCCCGCCGACTCACGCCAGTCAGCAGAATCGTACGCCCGAGCAGCGGTAAGGGGTCACGTGTCAACGGGTCGCGATGCTCGGTACTCATGCCTTACTCCCTCAAGCTCTGGAAGCTTGATGCTGAGCCTATCCTCACTACGGGCTCGGCCACGCATGTTCCGCGCTGCGGTGCCCAACGACGCAAGAGCGGTTGGCCTCGACGCGTCAGCAGCGCCCGAGCTGGGTTTAGCTTCCAGCGAGCTGCGGTGGTGGCCGAATACCCGTGGCAGGATGATCCCTGTTGATCTGCCAAGTAAGGAGGCCAGATGTCAAAGGTGACGTTTTACCGGGGCCAGCAATTGCCGTTGGAGATGCACAAGGTGCGCATCATTCAGAAACTGACGCTGCTGCCGATTGAGCAACGGCTCGAGGCGATCAGCCGGGCCGGGTACAACACCTTCCTGTTGCAGAACGCAGATGTCTTCCTCGACATGCTGACCGATTCGGGTGTCAACGCGATGAGCCAGGATCAGCAGGCCGCGATGTTCACCGCCGACGACGCCTACGCCGGCTCGGCCACCTACACCCGGCTGTACGACAAGCTGGTGGAGATCTTCGGGATGAAATACTTCCTGCCCACCCACCAGGGCCGTGCCGCCGAGAACATCCTGGCGCAGGTACTGGTCCGCCCAGACACTTGGGTGCCCATGAACTACCACTTCACCACCACCAAGCAGCACCTCACCGTGCACGGCGGCAAGGTGTTGGAACTGATCCGGCCAGAGGGTTTGGAGGTCACCAGCCAGCATCCGTTCAAAGGCAACTTCGACGTCGCGGCCCTGCGCGATCTCATCGAGCGTGAAGGGGCCGAATCCATCAGCTTCGTGCGCTTGGAGGCGGGCACCAACCTGATCGGCGGGCAGCCCTTCTCCCTGGCCAATCTCCGCGAGACGGCCGAGGTGTGTCGTCGCCACGAGATCCCGCTGGTGCTGGACGCCTCGCTGCTTGCCGACAACCTGCATTTCATCAAGGTCAGGGAGGAAGAGTGCAGAGACTGGACGATCCGCCAGATCACTGAGGCGATGTCCGAGCTGTGCGACATCATCTACTTCTCGGCCCGCAAGCTCGGCTTCGGCCGGGGCGGTGGCATCTGCATCCGCGACGAGGCGATGTACAAGCGGATGCGCGGCTACGTGCCGATGTTCGAAGGATTCCTCACCTACGGCGGCATGAGCGTGCGGGAAATGGAGGCGATCACCGTCGGCCTGGAAGAGACCATGGACGAAGACATGATCAACCAGGGTCCGCAGTTCATCGAATACATGGTGGACGAACTGGAAGACCGGGGCATCCCGGTGATCACTCCCGCCGGTGGGCTAGGCGCGCACTTGGACGCGCTGCGTTTCCTGGACCATGTTCCACAGCAGCAGTACCCTGCGGCGGCGCTGGCATCCGCGCTGTTCCTGGCCTCCGGAGTGCGGGGCATGGAGCGTGGCACGATGAGTGAGCAACGCGACCCCGACGGTGTCGAGCCGATGGCGGATATGGAGTTGGTGCGGTTGGCGATGCCGCGTCGGGTGTTCACCCTCTCGCAGGTCAATTACGCGATCGACCGCATCGACTGGCTGTATCAGAACCGGCACCTGATCGGCGGCATGGTGTGGGAGGAGGAGCCGGAGATCTTGCGCTTCTTCTACGGCCGACTCGCCCCGGTCACCGACTGGCCGCAAGCCCTGCTGAAACAGTTCCGTGCCGACTTCGGCGAGTCGTTGTAGGGGTGCTTCATCCTGCCCGCGTGACCGTAGGTCTAGGTGCGCCAACGGTGGCCGAGGCCGTCAGAACCCTGAGTCAGTGTGTTTCGACCTGATCCGTGTTCGGTTAGCCGATCGACGGTGACCGCAGCATCGTCGCCCCAACGTCTCGGGAAGTTCAACTGACGCTGCTCGGGTCGTAGCGAATAGTTGCGTGCCTCGCGCCGTCCCCAACGGCAGCCGCGACGGTCAGGACTCGTCGATGGCGTGTGCGAGCGCCTGAATGTAGTCCCGGTAGTCCCGTCGCGCGTGGCCGACGGCACGGGCCACGAGTTCGAGATCGACGTCGACGTACTGGTGGATCAGCAGATTGCGGAGCCCAACGGAGGGGGCCAAACGGTCGGCCAGTTCGCGTTCGAGTACGTTGTGCGCCGCGAGCATGGTGAAGCTGTCACGCGCAGTGTCGGGCGACAGGCCCAATCGGGTCGCGAGGAAATGCGCGTTGATCCCAACGGCGAGATCCACCAGCAATGTCAGTATCCGCTCGACGGCATAGCGGGTGGTCGTGTCCTCGTGGAGCACGGACGGGTCGGCGAAGAAGTCGTGCCGCAGGTCGTGAAGCAGCTCCGACATCATGGTCAGGCGCCGGGTCACGACCGCCAGGTCGAACTCACCCATGGGCCAGCACCTCGCGTTGCAGGCGGCGGAGCCAGTCGGTGTCCATGAACTCCATCATGGCCCACAGTTGCCGTTCCGAGAACGCCTTGAGGGAGGCCTGGTAGAGGATCTCGCCGCGGGTCAGCGCCCGCTGGCGCGCCACGGGCCCGGCCCGGTCGAGGTCCATGATGTCTAGCTGGTCCGTGTGGAACGCGGCGCCTAGGGCGTCGCTCACCTCGAGGATGCGGCGCTCGGCGTCCGGGGCGAAGGCCACAGCCAAGTCGATGTCGCGAGGATCGTGTGCGGCGACGGCGCTGCCGAACAGCACCAGCAACTCCACCCCGTGCGCGCGGCACAAGTCGGCCAGCGAGCCGTCGGCGGCCGCTGATCGGATCGCCGCGAGTGCCTGGCGCGTGTGCATACTGTCAGTCTAGTCTTGGCCGCTGGCCTCGGTTCGCAGCCGGGGCCGTGCTCGACACGGGTTCCGAGGCAGTACCGGTCGGCTCAAGGATGGCCGTGATGCCGATAAGCGCAGCCGAGGGACATGAGCCGGCCCTCCGCTCGCCTCGTCATCCACGACACCAGGGCGGGGCAGGCCGCCCCGGTGGTACCGGGGCGTAGCGGCCGACTACTCAGGGACGATCGAGACCAGCTTCGAGGCGCGGATGATCACCTTCCGCGCGCCGCGGCCATTCAGTGCGCACCGTGCCGAGGGCTGCCAGCCCCAAATACACCCTTGGCGGGGTGACCACAAATGTCCAGTGGTGACGTCGTCTTCGGCTGTGGTTAGCGCCCCCGGTGTCTTTCTGGTCTGGGTGAGGTCCGCTGGCCAGGTTTGACTTGCGGGGGTGTAGCGGGGCGGCTGGGGTGTGCTCTACCCGGCCTTTTAGGGAAGGATGCGAGGAGGATGTGTTTACTGGGCGGCGCTTCTGGCTCAGTGGCGTGTTGCGGCTTGTCGGTGACGCTTTCGGGTTGGATTTGGCCGTCGATGTTGTGGCCGCGTTGGGTGAGCTCTGGTGGTTGACCGACGGTCTTGGCGTCGAAACGACGATAAGCGTCAAGCCGGCATGGTTTGGCCTCTAAGAGGGACTGGATGCTTTGCCTGGGTCGAGAAGTTCCGTCGGGAGTGTAGACGCTGTCGATCACCTCGGTGGGGACATAACGCCCTTCGGCGCGTTCTTGGTCGCGAAGGTAACGCAAGAAAACACTCTGTTCGGAGAATTCCTTTTCGGCGTGAATCTCGACCATGCGTACGGTGTAGCCCTGGTTTGCTAATTTATCGACGAGGGCTGCCGTCTTTCTAGGGTTAGAACAGACCTGGTCAAGGATCAGGTTGAGTCGCCGTTCAATAGCAGTTTCGCGCGCAGCGTCGGCAATCATAGATGATTCCTCGTGTACCAGGCTAGCGAAGTCTAGCTTGGAGAAGACTTCGCCTTGGGCTTGTAGGGCCCTCGCTTCTGGCGGCATGAGAAAACTTTGCAGGCTGCCATCGTGTTCCGCGATGTCGAGAAGCTTCTCTTTGATGCTGTCGGCGTCGATAACAACAAAGTTTGACGCATTCAGGCCGCCTGTGATCTGCTCGTCGCCAGCATCAAACAAAGACCGGCGAGCCGACGACTTCCCGGACCCCGGTGGACCGGCCAAAAGAATAGCAATCGGCTGCTGGCTTGGCTGGGCCGCCGACGAGGATCCAATCACGTCGTTGATGATCCGGTGATGCTCCGCTTGACGCACCTGCCTGAGGGTACCGTCGCTACGGAACCATCGCGGGTTAGAGACGGAGGCATTCGGGCCCTCCGGCGTGAGACTCCCGTGGTCGCGCAACTGCTGCAGAACCCGGTAATGCGCTAGCGGGTCACCCTGCCTTGCCATCAGTGTCCTCGCTAAGTTCGCTGACCTCTTCTAACTGATCGCGAACTGCGTCGAGCTGTTGCGT
>JBHADA010000216.1:0-3570 GCA_041854805.1 Arachnia sp. | reverse complement strand
GGCTCCTCGTCGGTGCCCGGCGTGAGGACGCGCTGGCCGCGCTTGCCCATGATGATGGCGGTGCCGGTGTCTTGACACATGGGCAGCACGCCTCCGGCGGCGATGTTGGCGTTCTTCATGAGGTCCAGCGCCACGAATTTGTCGTTGGGGGAGGCCTCCGGGTCGTCAAGGATGTTGCGTAACTGTTGCAGGTGTGCCGGGCGCAGGTAGTGGGCGATGTCGTGCATGGCGGTCTCGGCCAGCAGGGTCAGCGCCTCAGGGGCGACCTTCAGGAACTTGGCCCCCTCCGGCCCGTCAACCACCTCGACGCCCTCGGTGGTGAGCAGACGGTAAGGGGTCTCGTCCTTGCCGATCGGCAGCATGTCTACGTAGCGAAACTCCGGCATTGGATCTCCTTGAAGTACGGTGCTCGCCCATCCTCCCACGCGGCCGCTAGCCCATGCTGGTAAGGCTTGCCTTACTACAGCGCGACGAAGGTCAAAACGACGCTGACGAGCGCGGCGGCCGTCACCGCGATGGGCAGGGGATCCCAGCGGCCGAATTCCGTGGCGGTGCTGGGCCCGGTGCGTTCCGCGCGGGCCGCCTGATACAGGTCGAGCAGGTAGGCCGCATCGTCGCAGTCCAGATGTGCGTGGAAGGTGGGCGAGGTGGCGTCCACCCGGGGCGTGTAGAACTCCTCCCGGGCCTGCGGCTGCCGGCGCTCGTGGCGCATCGCGGTGAACAGCCCTCCACGCGGGCAGGCCGACACGCTCAACCGCCCGGCCGCGGTCTCCAGCGTGAGGCCCCACCTGGTGGGGGCCGCCGCGGTCGTCTCCCAGGCCAGACGGTAGCTCCGCCACGCGTTGCGGACGACCAGCGCGTCGTCGCCGAGCCGCATCTCCGGGCGCCACCACAGCAGCCATACCGCCACGATCAGGCACGCGGCCAGGCTGAGCGCCCGAAGCCCGTTGCCGTAGCCGTCGGCCAGCCAGATGGAGAGCACGGGGTAGAGAGTTGCCAGCCCCACCAGCGCCACGCCGATGCGGCCGGTGAGGGAGCGGAGGATGACGGTGGGCACCCGCCCATCTTGCCCGATGGCGCGATCCCGTCCGGGCGCATGACTGACCCGAAGAAGAGTGCGGGGCCAGTGATTGAACCGAAAATACCCGCCGGTCGTTTCGCTCGCTTCTATCTCCGCGACAGGCGGATTCTCTTACGACGCTACTCGACCGGCGGGTATTTATCGGTTCAGTAGTTGCCGACGGTCACTCGGCCAGGTAGCCCACGTCCTCCGCGCGGCCCTTCGACAGGCCGAAGGAGCCGAAGTTGGCCAGGTTCTTCGGCACCGCGGTGTACTCGGCGCGGGCGTAGATGGGCACGACGGTGGCGAGGCTCCAGATTTCCTTGTCTGCCTCGTTGGCCAGCGTCACGCGCTTGTCCTTGTCGCCCTCCACGGCCACCTGCTTGATCAGTTCCTCCAGCTTGTCGCTGTGGACGCCGGTGTAGTTCGAGTCTGAGCCCTTGCCGTAGATCTGGCCGATGTTGTGCATCGGGTACGGCGTGCCCTGCCAGGTGAACGCCACGATCTCGAACTTGCCCTTGGCGATGCGCTCCGGGAAGAAGTCGTCAGTGTTGGTGTCGTCCATGACGATCTCCACGCCGATCTCCTTCATGTTGGCCTGGAGGATCTTGCCCTCGGTGACGGAGGTGGGGGTGTCTGGTAGGCGGAGGTACTTGATGGAGAGCTTCTTGCCGTCCTTCTCGCGGACCTCGCCGCCCTCGGGCAGCTTCCAGCCCAGTTCGTCCAGTTCCTTGGCGGCCTGCTCCTTGTTGAAGGCGAGGTCGCCGGTGTTGTCTTGGTAGTTCGTGTCGGAGGGCATGAAGAGGTGGTTGCCGAGCTGGAGTTGCTCGGCTGGCACGGGCAGGCCCTGCAGGTCCGCCTTGGTGATGGTGATGCGGTCGATGCCCTTGAGCAGCGCCTGGCGCAGCTTCTGGTCGGCGAGCGGGCCGGAGGAGCCGTTGATGGTGAAGTGGCGCCACTGGAGGCCCGAGGACTGGCGGATCTGGGCGTCGGCGCGCTTCTGGCACTGCTGGTAGGTGGTGGCGTCGATGATGTAGTCGACGAGGTCGATCTCCTTGTTGCCGAAGGCGGTGCCGAGCTGGTTCGACTCGATAGCCTTGAAGGAGACCTTGTCCAGCAGCGGCTTCTCGCCCCACCAATTGGGGTTGGGCTCGGCCACGATGGTCTTCTTGGTGGCGTCGCATTCGGTGACGATGAAGGGCCCGGTCCAGTGGTCGGTGACCTTGCCGTCGGTCCACGAGTTGAAGGCCTCGGGGGAGGTGGTGAGCGTGGCGGGGATGAGGCCGTCGGCGCTGAGCACGGAGGACCAGTCCGGGTAGATGGAGTCGAAGGTGACGATCATCTCGAACTTGTCGGCGCCCTGCTCGATGCTCTCGATGTTCCTCCAGCCGTCGGTGGAGGCGGCCCGGAAGGCCTCGTTGGCGCCGTTGCAGGCCTTCCACACACCCTGGTAGTCGGCCACCTGGATGGGCTGGCCGGAGTTCCACTTGGCCTTGGGGTTGAGCTTCATGGTGATGACGGTCTTGCCGTCCTTCTCCTCCTCCTTGTATTCAAGGAGGAAGTCCTTGCGGGGTTCGAAGGAGCCATCGTCCTTGTAGATCCAGTTGAAGCAGCCGACGAAGTAGCGCAGGCGGGTGTTGTTGTCGACGAGGTTGCCGTCGACGTGCATGCCGTTGAAGTTCGGGATCCAGCCGGTAATAGGCGTGCGGAACTCGCCGCCCTGCTTCAGCTTGGAGCGGTCTTGGGGGTTGAGGTCCGACTTGGCCAACTCGACGGCCGTGCCGCTGCTCGAACCGCCCCCGGACCCGGCTCGGGAGCCGCAGGCGGTGAGGGTGGCCAGGGCGGCCACCGAGAGGGAGCCTCCAAGGAATAAGCGGCGATTGATCATGTGGCAACTCCGTTCATACGGGGACGGTTAACACGGGCCGACACGGCGTCGGCGGCATGCGCTGACCAGATCATAGGGAGAACTGGCCACGGTGGCACAAGTCTGTCACCCGTTTCGCTGAGCGAGCGTTACCGAATCGAGACCCAGTCCGGTTCGACTGGCCTACCGCTAAAAGACGTTGGTTCGTTGCGGGTAGTAACAGGCCACGTTGTGGTCTCCGGTCAGCTTGGCGAATTCCGGTACCTCCCGCACGCAGGCTTGTTGTTCCTCCTCGGATAAGAGGGGGAACTTTTGGCACCGGGTGCGGAACCGGCACCCCGTGGGCGGATTCGCCGGTGACGGAAGGTCCCCCTCCAGGAGAATCCGGGAACGAGTGCGTTCCTTCTCCGGGTCGGGGATGGGGATCGCCGACAACAACGCCTGCGTGTACGGATGCGCGGGGGCCTCGAACACGGTGTCCACGTTGCCGATCTCCACGATCTTGCCCAGATACATCACGGCCACCCGGTCCGCGATGTGACGCACCACGGACAGGTCGTGGGCGACGAACAGGTAACTCAGCCCCAGGGTGGCCTTCAACTCGTCAAGGAGGTTGATCACGCCGGCCTGGATGGACACATCC
>JBHADA010000215.1:0-2797 GCA_041854805.1 Arachnia sp. | reverse complement strand
CGTCGTCCAAGGGGACCCCACCAACCCCGACTGGTCCGCCGTGGCCAAGTCCGCCTCCGACGCCGTAGTCGCCATCCAAGTGGCGGGGCAGGACGGCTCCGGTTCTCAGGGCTCCGGCGTGGTCATCGACAACAAGGGCCACATCGTGACCAACAACCACGTCGTCGCGTCCTCGTCCGGCTCCAACATCGCCGTGCTGCTCGGTAACACGTCCTACGAGGCGCGAATCGTGGGGACCGATCCGTCGACCGACCTCGCCGTGATCAAGCTGGTCGACCCGCCCGAGAAGCTCACCGTCATGAAGTTCGGCGACAACAACGCCCTCACCGTTGGCGATCCGGTCATGGCCATCGGAAACCCGTTGGGGCTCAGCGACACGGTCACCACCGGAATTGTCTCGGCCCTCAACCGGCCCGTGACCACCCGCGCCGTGACCAACGAGAACGTCGCCTCGCGAAGCGACTCCCTGGTGGTGACGGCCGCCATCCAGACCAACGCGGCCATCAACCCTGGCAACTCGGGCGGCGCCCTGGTCAACACTTCCGGCGAGTTGGTAGGCATCACCACCTCGATCGCGACGATCCCATCGTCGTCATCGTCGAGTTCCAGTTCCGGCAATATCGGCATCGGGTTCGCCATCGGCGCCGACCAGGTGCGCTACATCGCGGACCAACTCATCGAGGACGGCACGGCCGAGCATCCACAGATCGGCGTCTCCGCCGACGATGTCACCGGCGCCGGTCAGTTGGGCGCGAAGCTGAAGACCGTGACCCCTGGTTCCCCCGCTGAGAAGGCCGGCCTCCAGGTGGGAGACCTCGTCACCGCAGTCGACGGGAAGGATGTCACCTCGGTCGAACAGCTCGTGGCCGTGGTCCGCTCCGGGCAGGTGGGCAAGGAGATGAAGCTCACCGTGGTGCGCAACGGCTCCGAGGAATCCGTCACCGTCACGCCCGCGGCAGCCACCCAGTAAGACTCGGGCGCCAGGGGTCGTTGTACCTTCATCAAATCTCCCCCTTGCCAGACGACCACTGGCGCCCGTCAGACCGCTGCCTCGGCCCACTCCCCCTTAGGCGGGCCGGGGCAGCTTCGCATCTCGACAGCCTCCAGCTAATGTCCGCTGGGTAGCGTGTCCGGCTTGGCGGTTTCCCCGTCACGGAATCGATCTCAGTTGAGGAGGCCCATGAACATCCACGAAGTGGCACAGCGCAGCTCGGATATTCGCCAGCACTACCACCAAGCTGAACTGACCCATCACGGATCCCACTGGAGCGTGGAGGAGGATGCTCTGGCCTTCCTCACCGATGCCGGATTGGTGGGACGGCTCATCATGGCCCAACAGGAACGTTGGCCCACCACCAGCGACACCTCCCTGCCATACAAGATCGGCGAGTGCATCTGGTGGCTCGCCACCTTGGCGGAACGCACCGGTCTCGACCTTGAGGACTGTATCGCTACTTTCCTGGATGATAAGGAGAAGCATTTCGGCATCACCTAGTGTGTCGTTGACGTAACTACCGGTAGACGATTCGGGTTGGACACTACGTAGGCTCTCGATGTGGCGCATCCCTGACTGCTGAGGGCTGGCCGGTAGGCTGCGGTCATGCAGATTCGCGTCACCCTCGCCGCACCGGGCGAGCTTTCCGACGACGTCACTCGCCTCGTCGACGCTCTCCCCGGCCACCGCGACATCCGCGACGAGGCGTGGGGCCAGGCGGTGACCGTCCTCACCGAACACGACGACCCCACCGCGCTGCGCGACGAGTTGCGCCGGGTCGCGGGGGACGCCGCTGTCGGGGTGATCGCCGGGCCGCTTGCCACCCAGCCGGCCCGGCTGGTGCTCATGGACGTCGACTCCACCCTCACCACCACCGAGGCCATCGATCTGCTCGCCGCCCACGTCGGCGTCGGCGCTCAGGTGGCCGGCATCACGGAGCGCGCCATGCGCGGCGAACTGGACTTCACGGAGTCGTTACGCGAACGGGTCGCCACCCTCAAAGGCCTGTCCACCGCCGTATTCGACGAGGTGGGCCCGGCCATGACTCTCTCCCCCGGGGCCGAGGAATTCGTGGCGGCCGCCCGCCAGGCCGGCGCGAAGATTGGCGTCACATCCGGAGGCTTCACCCAACTCGTCGCCCCGCTCGCCGAACGCCTGGGCCTCGACTTCTACAACGCCAACGTGCTGGAGGTGGCCGACGGGCGGCTCACAGGCCGCGTAATCGGTGGGGTCGTCGATGCCGGCCAGAAGGCGCGCGACCTTCGTCGTTTCGCCGAAGCCCACGGCGTGGATCCTGCCTTGGCCGTGGCCATCGGCGACGGCGCCAACGACATCGGCATGTTCGCCGAGGCTGGTCTCTCGGTCGCCTACCGGGCAAAGCCGGTCACCGCCGAACGCGCGGACGTGGCCATCGGGTTCCCGCGGCTGGACGCGGCAGCGGCCTTCGCCTTCGTCACTGACCTATTTTAGGGTGGCTTTGATCGCAGCTAGTTCGGCTTCCTGGGGCGGGCTGAGCTTGCCCCAAGCATGCGGAACTATCGGTAAGAATGCTCTATCAAAAATATGGAGAATGGAACTTATCCTTCTGACTTAGGCGCATGGTCATGGCATTGACAAGGAACCGGAATTATTTGAAACTGGCTTCAGCGATGTGCCTGTCGTCGACCGGGGACGGGATTCGCCTGGTTGCCGCGCCCCTTCTGGCGGTGCTGCTGACCTCTGATCCATTCTTGATTTCGCTTGTCGTGGTGGCCAATAGATTGCCTTGGCTGCTCTTTGGGCTCGCGGGCGGAGCGATAGCGG
>JBHADA010000214.1:0-43291 GCA_041854805.1 Arachnia sp. | reverse complement strand
GCCAACGAGCAGCTCGACAAGCTGACCGGCAACAACTGATCAACGCGCGCTGCCCCGGGATATGTCCCGGGGCAGCGCTGTCTCTACGCTCCCTGCGGTTGGCCGACGCGAGGCATGCCGAGGCCGACGGTGGGCTTGACCGGAGCGGCGACCGCCTCCCAGGCGTCCCCTCCTCGGGTGCGGCGCAGTCCCTTCGGGAGTTCGTCGGAGTTGAGGTGATGTGGCGCGGCATGGGTGATGCGCACCGTGGCGACGTCTCCGGGGCGGGGCCGTTGCGCCGGATCCTCGGGGACGGCCACATGAACGAGACGGTTATCCCGGGCACGGCCACTCATCCGATGCGTCGCGGCGTCCTTTCGCCCCTCACCCGTGGCGAACATGACCTCGACCTCGCGGCCGGCGAATGCCTTGTTCTCCTCCCAGGCGATGCGATCCACCAATTCGACGAGCCGCTGGTATCGCTCCTGCACCACGGCCTTGGGCACCTGCCCGGGCATGGTTGCCGCGGGGGTTCCTGGGCGAATCGAATACTGGAACGTGAACGCGGCAGAAAACCGGGACCGCTCCACGACATCGAGACTGGCCTGGAAATCCTCCTCCGTCTCGCCCGGGAACCCGACGATGATGTCGGTGGTGATGGCGGCCTCCGGCATGGCGGCACGCACCCGCTCCAGGATGCCCAGGAAACGCTCGGAACGGTAGGAGCGGCGCATGGCCTTGAGGATGGCGTCGCTTCCGGACTGCAACGGCATATGCAGGTGCGGCATGACGTTGGGGGTCTCCGCCATGGCGGCGATGACATCGTCGGTGAAGTCCTTCGGGTGTGGCGATGTGAACCTGACCCGCTCCAACCCCTCGATTCCTCCGCAGGCGCGAAGCAATTTGGCGAATGCCTGACGGTCACCGAATTCGACGCCATAGGCGTTGACGTTTTGCCCAAGCAGCGTGATTTCCTGAACGCCTTGGGCGACGAGCATCTCGATCTCCGCGAGGATGTCCCCAGGCCGACGGTCGGTCTCCTTACCGCGCAGCGCGGGGACGATACAAAACGTGCAGGTGTTGTTGCAGCCGACGCTGATGGAGACCCACGCGGAATAGGGCGACTCCCGACGGCTGGGAAGGTTGCTGGGGAAGGTCTCCAGCGCCTCCTTGATCTCCACCTGCGCCTCGCGCTCGACGCGGGCACGCTCCAGCAGCCGTGGAAGCGCGCCCACGTTATGGGTGCCGAAGACGACATCCACCCAAGGGGCTCGCTCGATGATGGCCTCGCGGTCCTTTTGCGCCATACACCCACCGACGGCAATCTGCAGGCCGGGATGTTCGGCTTTGACCTTGGCCATGTGGCCAAGGTTCCCGTAGAGCCGGTTGTCGGCGTTCTCCCGCACGGCGCACGTATTGAACACCACGACGTCGGCTCCAGCGCCAAGGGCATCGCTGATGCCGGGTTGGACCCTGGTCAGCCCCGCCTCCTCAAGGAGACCGCTGATGCGTTCCGAGTCGTGGACGTTCATCTGGCAGCCATACGTGATGACGTGATATGTGCGAGTCATAGCCGCACCATGATATGCGTGGAGGAACTGCGCCTGTGAACTCAGGCGACAAGCTCTGTAGGCTCTGCCCATGTCTACTTTGCCCACTGGCGTGCAGCATCAGATTTCCTGCGGTCGCTACGGAGCCGTCGTCACGGAAGTGGGAGCCACGTTGCGTAGCCTCACCGTCGACGGTGAGGAACTGTTGTGGACCTTCGCGGAGGACGGAGTGCCGCGCAGCTCTCAGGGACGCCAACTCGTGCCGTGGCCCAACCGCATCCGCGACGGCCGCTACAGCTTCGACGGCGTCGACTACCAGCTTCCTATCACCGAGGTTCCCCGCAACAACGCCATCCATGGCCTAGGCGCGGGAATGCCCTGGCGGCTGATCAGCCACGCCGAAGACGAGGTGACCCTGAGCGCCACCGTGTTTCCGCAGGCCGGCTGGGCCGGCGTGCTCGAGGTGACCATCGGCCACCGGCTCTCCTCCGACGGACTGGCGGTAAGCGTCGAAGCCCGCAACGTCGGCTCCACCCGAATGCCCTACGGCTATGGTGCGCATCCCTACATCAAGGCCGACCTCGCCTCTACAGAGTTGGGGTTCACCTTCACCAAGGAACTGACCGTCACGCCGGAGCGGCTGTTGCCGGTAGACGTGGCGCCCCTCACCCCCGAACACGACTTCCGACGGCGCCGTCCCATTGGTGACGCCGTATTCGACACCGCCCTCACCGCCGTAGAGGGCCCGTGGCGTGTCGAGGTCGTCACCGGCGGCCGCACGGTGACCTTCTGGGCCGACGAGACGCTGCCCTGGGGCCAGGTGTTCACCCCACCGAAGCGCCATGCGATCGCGGTCGAACCCATGACCTGTGGCCCGGACGCCTTCAATGAGGGCCCCACTCACGCCGATCTCATCGTGCTGGAACCCGGCGAACGGACCCATAGCGCCTGGGGCATCAGCGTCGCCTAGCGCCGGAGATCAATGGGCCATCTCTGTGGCCCGCGACTCGCGGACCACAGTGATGCGGATCTGGCCGGGGTAGCTGAGTCCCTTCTCCACCTCGGTGGCGATATCGCGCGCGAGGGCTTGGGCGCCAGCGTCGTCCACCTGTTCGGGGGCGACCATGACCCGAACCTCGCGCCCAGCCAGCATGGCGTAGGCCCGCATCACTCCCTGGTGCGAGGCAGCGATCCGTTCGAGGTGTTCCATGCGTTCCACATAGGCCTCAAGGGATTCCCTGCGCGCCCCGGGTCTCGCACCAGATATAGCGTCCGCGGCCTGGGTGAGGATGGCCTCCACGGTGCGAGGCTCAACCTCATTGTGGTGAGCCTCCACGGCATGGACGATGTCCTCATGCTCCCCATGAGCCCGCAGCAGCTCAGCCCCGATGGCGGCGTGGGATCCCTCCACCTCGTGGGTGAGGGCCTTGCCAATATCGTGGAGGAAGGCGGCACGCTTGCAGGCGGCAACGTCCAGTCCCAGTTCGGCGGCCATAACCCCGGCCAAGTGAGCGCACTCAACGAGGTGACGAAGCACGTTTTGCCCGTACGAAGTGCGGTAGGCCAAGGATCCCACCAGCGGAATCAGTTCGGGATCGAGGTCGGCAATACCCACCTCTGCGAGGGCATCCTCGGCAGCTCGTTCGATGCGTTCGTTGATGCTGCGTTCGCTGCGCTCGTAGACCTCTTCGATCCGGGCAGGGTGGATCCTGCCGTCGGCCACAAGGTCGGTGAGGGTCAGCCTCGCCACCTCGCGCCGTACCGGGTCGAAGCTACTCAGCAGCACGGACTCGGGGGTGTCATCGATGAGCACATTGACCCCGGTGATCTGCTCGAAGGCACGGATGTTGCGGCCCTCGCGCCCGATGATGCGGCCCTTCATGTCGTCGGAGGGCAGATGGACGCTGGTGACTACCGACTCGCTGGTCTGCTCCGCCGCGATGCGCTGGATGGCCGTCACGATAATGCTCCGGGCCCGTTTCTCCGCGTCCCGTTTGGCCGCTGATTCGATGTCTCTGGCGATGGCCGTGGCGTTGAGCTTGGCTTGCCGTTCGGCCTCCGCGATCACCTCATTGCGCGCATCCTCCATGCTGAGCCCTGCCACGCGTTCGCGTTCTGCATCCAAAAGAGCGCGCTCGTCCACCACCTCCGCGCGTTGCCGACGCACTTCGGCACGCTGTTCCTCTAGTCTCCTGGCTCGCTCGTCGAGCCCCTCGGCCTCCGCCGCCATTCGGTCTTCGCGTTCATGAAGCCTGGCCTCACGGCGTTCCAGATCCGCTCTGGTCTCACGCAGTTCGGTGCGCTGTTGCGCGAGCGCAGCCTCCATGCTGGCGCGCTGACGCTCAAGATCCTCCGTGACCTCCCGCATCCTCGTCGCCGCGTCCTCACGTGAACGTGCCTCCCAGCGCGCCAGATCCAGCCGTCCCCGCGCCTCGGCGCGATGCAGGAACCACAGCAGCGCGAGGACCAAGACGAAGAGTCCTCCCGCGACTATCCAGCCTAGTGGTGGCAAGGTGACTCCTTCGGCCGATGGATTATCGGATCGCGTCGAGCCTATTCCTGGCCTGTGGAAAACTCAACCGAATTCGTGGTAGGTCCCCAGGGTTTCGTCGACGACGGAGGCCACAATAGAGCCCTCGTATCCCCGCCGTGCAAGCACCCCCATGAGACGACGACGAGCAACGTGCGGCTCGAGCCCGGCCATAGATCTCGCACGTCTCTGGGCTAGTCGCAGAGCCGCTTCCCGTTCCTGCTCGGGATCAAGGCCTCCGAGGGCCTCCTCCACGGTGTCGCGGTCGATCCCCTTGGCCTGGAGCTCTTGCCTAATGCGAGCGCGTCCGCGCCCCAAGTACGTACCGCGCGACTGCGTCAAGGCTTGAGCGAAGGCCGCGTCATCCACCAACCCAACCTGCTCAAAACGGTCGATGATCTCGTCTGCCACGTCGGGCGGGACGTTTCGCTTCGCCATAGCGCGACGCAACTCCTCCTTGGAACGTTGACGCGCTGTCAACAGATCGAGAGCGATCTTGCGGGCCACCTCACTTTGGGTGGCCCGCCCCTCCTGATCAGAAGTCAACTTCACCGGTCTCCGGGTCGACCCCCTCCGGCACGTCGTCGTGATCCACGCCAAGGTGGAGCCGGATGCGCCGCTCGATCTCCGCGGCCACCTCTGGATTGTTCTTCAAGAAGTTACGCGCGTTCTCCTTGCCCTGCCCGAGCTGATCCGTCTCGTAGGTGAACCAGGCGCCCGCTTTTCGAATGATGCCCGCGTTGACTCCCATATCGATGAGGCTGCCCTCCCGGGAGATGCCCTCACCGTAGATGATGTCGAACTCGGCTTGCTTGAACGGCGGGGCAACCTTGTTCTTGACGATCTTGACCCTGGTCCGGTTGCCCACCATCTCCGTACCATCCTTGAGCGTCTCGATTCGCCGCACATCCAGGCGCACCGACGAGTAGAACTTGAGCGCACGGCCACCCGTGGTGGTCTCCGGATTTCCAAACATCACGCCGATCTTCTCGCGCAACTGGTTGATGAAGATAGCGCTGGTGTTGGACGACTTGAGCGCGCCAGTCATCTTTCGCAGCGCCTGGCTCATGAGCCTGGCTTGCAGGCCGACGTGCGAGTCGCCCATCTCCCCCTCGATCTCGGCCCGCGGCGTAAGTGCCGCCACCGAGTCGATGACGATGAGCGCAAGCGCTCCGGAACGCACCAGGGTGTCCGCGATCTCGAGGGCCTGCTCGCCGTTGTCTGGCTGCGAGACGAGCAGCTCATCCGTATTGACCCCCAGCTTCTGCGCATAGTCAGGGTCGAGTGCGTGCTCGGCATCGATGAAGGCACAAATTCCACCGTCTCGCTGAGCGTTGGCGATGGCATGCAGAGCCACCGTCGTCTTTCCACTGGATTCCGGGCCGTAGATCTCGATGATCCGACCGCGGGGCAGGCCTCCGATACCCAACGCGACGTCGAGGGCCACCGAACCGGTGGGGATCACGTCGATAGGCTGCCTGGTGTCCTCCCCAAGCCGCATGACTGAGCCCTTCCCGTGGGCCTTCTCAATCTGGGCTAGCGCCGCCTCAAGCGCCTTCGTGCGGTCCGCAACGGCCATGGTCATGTCCTTCCTCGGAGCCGGAATCACCGGCCGGTTTCTCATCCGCTGTCACTGTAGGCAGCCCCACCGACACTTTCTCGCGGAGCCGCGGAGCCTGTGGGCAAGCCTCACGAACATCCATGATGCCGAACAGGCGTTCGATTGTCTAGCGACACGCGGGCTAGCGCAACCGCTCGGGAAGCTCGAGTTGCGCCCACACGGCTCGCCAGATCCGCTTACAGGGCACCCCCGCCCCTAGCGCTTCCATCACCGTGCGCCCGCCGAGTTCCGCCATGACGATCTCGCGCGCCCACACTCTGGCATAACCATCGGGCAGGACCTCGTCCATCCGCCGCCAGAACTCGACCTCACGCATCCAACGAGACTACCGCCAGCAGCCAGATCTCGACCGACGCATCACCACGAGACCGGGTCGCCATATGTCCACCTCAAGCGACAACCCCATCCGGCAGCACAACACGCCCACTGGCAAACCGGCTCCCGACACGCGGCCACCAATGTAGTTGAATCCTCTATTTGTTAGAACAAAGTGAGCGATTCGCGCAATTCTCACTCGATCCGCTAGCATGTCGCTCACTTAACGAGCAGGATGACTGCTCTACAACTTCAATACAAGTAAAGGATCCACTCGCGTGAACGCGCCAGGAATGCCGTCCCACAAGCGATCAGACCGTATGGTCGCTCTCCTTGCCCTGCTCAACGAGCAAGGCCACCTCCCCTTGTCCCAACTGGCAGAGTCGCTCGGCGCCTCGGCCGCCACCATCCGCCGCGATGTGGCCCTCCTCGCCAGCCAAGGCCTCCTTGAGCGCACCCACGGCGGCGCTCGACCGATCAAGGGGAACCGCGAACTGCCGGTACGGCTACGCGACGGACGCAATCAGAAGGCCAAGCGCCGCATCGGAAGGGCGGTGGCCGCGCTCATCCCGTCGGGCAAGCACGCCATCGGCCTGACCGGTGGGACCACGACGGCCGAGGTGCTGCGAGCATTGGAGCACCGTGACGACCTCACCATCATCACCAACTCCATCAGCATCGGCCTTGAAGCGGCGGATCAAGGCCAAGCCAGGGTCCTCATCGCTGGCGGCGTGCTGCGCCCCAGCTCTCTCGAGTTGGTGGGTTCCCTGGCCGAGTCGACCATGAAGCTCGTCAACGTCGGCACCGCGGTAGTGGGTGTGGACGGCATTTCGATCGAGGGGGGACTGACCACCCATGACGAGGTGGAGGCCCGAACCAATCACATGATGATCGAACGCGCACAACGAGTGATCGTTGCGGTCGACTCCAGCAAGCTTGGCAACGTGACTCTCGCCAAGATGGCCGATCTCCGCGAGATTCACGTGTTGGTCACCGACAGCAAAGCCGACGGCAAGCTCCTCGAGGGCTTCCGCAACGTCGGCATCGACGTACATGTGGTCGAGGACCCGTCGTAAACATTAGCCACACGAGATTGGTGCCGCGCGGCAGGCAACTCATGCGAGTCTGGCCTGTTTGCGCGGCACCTGGCGTGTTGCGCAGGACAATTGAGCGTTTTGGTGAATGCTGAGCATGCATCCCTCAGAGGAGGTCAGCCATACCACGTAAGCCAACGTTCAAGATCGCGCTCACGCCGGCCGATCGTAGGCTCGTGCACGCCATCCTCCGCTCGAGACAGTGCCCAGTGCAGGAGAAGCGAAGGGCCCGCGTCCTGCTAGAACTCGACGAGAATCATCCGGGCAGGGCGCGGCGAGGTGAGCCGACGCCCACCAGAACCGAGGTCGCGCGGCGACTAGGCATGAGCGAGACCACCATCAGTGTTATCGCAAGGGCCTACGTCCGGCGAGGAGCCGACGTGCTGGCGACCATCCGACGGCGTCCCGCTTCCCTGCCCGCGCGTCAACGGGTGACCGATGAAGTACGCAACACACTGGTGGAGATGGCGAGTTCGAAGCCTCCCAAGGGATCCAGCCGCTGGTCCCTGCGCCTCTTGGAGAGGCAGGTCGCCTTGCGTGACGACCTCCCGAACCTGGATCACTCCACCATAGGAAGAGCCTTGAAGAGGGCCGGTTTCAGCATTGTCCAGCCACGCTAGTGTCGTGTCTCCTAGATAGGTTGACGTTTGCTGGTCTGGGGTGGATGTATCGCAAGGACTTTGAACTTAGGCGCTACTGGTGGTCACGGCAGTTAGGAGCGGCTGATGCGCCGCATCATCCTTCTGCCGGATAGCGTTAAGCTATCAAGGAAACGCGACCCTAAGCGGCGATGGCCGGCTCCATCGACGCGTCCTCCAAAACCGCGAGCTTCCCGCTGATCGCGATCATGAGATCCGACAGCGACACGTCAAGGGCTTGCGCGATGGCGAACAGTACCTCGCTGGAGGCCTCTTTGTGCCCTCGTTCGATCTCCGAGAGATACCCCAACGACACCATCGCATTCACGGATACCTCGCGCAGGGTAAGGCCAGCCGCCATGCGCAGTTCACGAAGAGTCTCACCCATGACCTTACGGATCAGAATCACCTGCATAGATTTCCCACCTCTGCTGGGCCCGCTCGATGCGAGCCTCGGTGGTGCAACGCATTGTCGCGGCTACTTATTCCCTGCCGCATCCCATGTCCATGGCCACCCAGATCCGGATCCCGCCCGTCGAGCTTGCCCGGAGGGTCATAGCACGCGTAACAGCATGGCGAAGCAATGCTCGACGGCCGCGTGGCGGATGGCTTCGCGGTCACCTTCGAAGTGACACATCTGCGTGTACTGAGGCGGTGAACTCATCCCCACGCGTGGCCCGACGACGCCGAACCACACGGTGCCCACGGTGGCCCCATCCTGTTGTGTCGGCCCGGCGACGCCGGTGGTGGATACGGCCCAATCGGCATCGCAGCGCGATTGAGCACCGAGCGCCATCTGGAGCGCCGTCAGTTCGTTGATCACTCCCTCACTGGCTACAAGTTCCGGATCTACCCCCGCGAGACTCACCTTGAGTTCGCGCGCGTAGGCGACGATCCCGCCGCGGTAGACCTGCGACGCACCAGGCACCGACGTCAAGGCGGCCCCGACTCCTCCGCCCGTCAGCGACTCGCATGTGGCGAGGGTGAGCGAGCGTTTGGTCATGGCGGCGATGACCTCGGTGGCCAACTGCATCGGTTTCTCCTATCCCGTTTCGGCGGCCTCGTCCGCGAGATCATGCCCGGCGTCGCGGCGGGCCGTGCGCCTGATCGTCCAGGCCTGACGCAGATAGTCGACGCCGGTGACAACGGTGAGGATCAGCGCGGCCCACATGAGTAGCCAGGCGAGAAGCTGTACCTGGCTCGGCAAATGCGCAAGGCCCAGGCAGAACAAGACGAGCACGAAGGTCTGCACCAGCGTCTTGCTCTTGCCGCCGCGATTGGCCGCCATCACGCCATACTTGGCGATGGCCCCACGAACCCAGGTGATGCCCCATTCACGCAACAGGATGAGCACGGTGAAGTACCAAGGCAGTTCGCCCAGGATGCTCAGCGACACGAAGGCCGCTCCCGTGAGCGCCTTGTCCGCCACCGGATCCCAGAGCTTGCCGAAGTCGGTGATGAGGTCATAACGACGAGCGATATAGCCGTCGGCAAGGTCAGTGAGCATCGCGAGCACGAACACGCCCGTGGCGGCCAGCCGCATGCCCAGATGGTGGGGATCGATGAACAGCAGCGCGATGAAGACCGGCACCAAGACGATGCGGACCACCGTCAAGACATTGGGGATGTTCACGTTACTGGGCTTGTCTTGGGTCATGTCGCCTCTCCGATCAAGTCGATGCCCGAGCAGCCGATCACTGTCGCGCGAACCAACGTGCCCACCGCCGCCGACCGATCCAGGGTAACCACGCCGTCGGTCTCTGGGCCCTGGTGTTCGGCCCGGCCAACGGTCTCACCGTCCTCCACCGCCTCGACCAGAACAACGACGTCCTCCCCCACACGTTGCGCCGCGCGTTCCTCGCACACCTGAAGCGCGAGATCCGCCAGGTCGGCACGGCGTCGTTCAATCTCCTCCTCAGGCAGGTGCCCCGGCAAGGTGGCCGCCTCGGTTCCCTCTTCGTCGGAATAGCCGAAGACCCCCATGACATCCAGATTAGCGGCGACGATGAATTCCCGAAGGATCTCGACATCGCTCTCGGTCTCGCCCGGAAAACCGGCGATCACGTTGGACCGAATGCCCGCATGGGGTGCCCGCGCGCGAATGGTGCCGATGAGATCGAGGAAACTCTCCGCGCCACCAAAACGCCTCATGGCGCGCAACACGCTGGGGGAGGCGTGCTGGAAGGAGAGGTCGAAATAGGGCACCACTTTGTCCGTGGCCAGCATGGTCTCAATGAAGCCTGGGCGGATCTCGGCCGGTTGTAGGTAGCTGACACGGATCCAGTCGAGGCCATCGACGGCGCTCAGCCTGCGCAACAGAGTCTCCAGCCGCTGCTCAGATCCCAGGTCCTTGCCATAGCTGGATGTGTTCTCCGAGACAAGGAAGATCTCTTTGGCGCCTTGAGTCACGAGCCACCGCGCCTCGGCCTCTAATTCGTCAATGGGACGAGACAGATAGCTGCCGCGGAAACTGGGAATAGCGCAGAAGGCGCAGCGCCTATCACATCCCGAAGCGATCTTGAGGTTCGCCGACGGCCCCTGCGCCAGACGCCTACGAAGCAGCCGGGGCCCCGTGGCCGGGATCACGCCCTCTGGCGGAAGACCGTGCCCTGGTGTCGCGACCCGCGCAGACGCCGCGCCACGAGCCGCCGGGGTGAGGGGCAGAAGCTTGCGCCGGTCGCGGGGCACGTGCGAGTTCTGCGGTGTTCCGTCCAGGATCGAACGTAGGCGCTCCGAGATGTCGGCATAGCTGTCGAAGCCCAGCACGGCGTCGGCCTCGGACAGTTCGTCGGCGAGTTGCTGGCCATACCGTTCGGCCATGCAGCCCACGGCAACTACCGATTTGACCGTGCCGTCCTGCTTGAGGTCCGCGGCGGCTAGCAAGGTGTCAATGGAGTCCTTCTTGGCTTGGTCGATAAATCCGCAGGTGTTGACGACGACGGTCTCGGCCTGCTCGGGATCGTCGACGAGCACGAACCCGCCGTCCTCAAGACGTGCCGCGAGTTCCTCGGAGTCCACATCGTTGCGAGCGCAGCCCAACGACGCGATGTGGACGGATAGCGGACGGTTCATCTGCCCGATCCTATCCGGCAGCCAGATTGGCGAGAACCTCGTCGAGGTCCTCTGGTTTGACGAGTACCTCGCGTGCCTTGGACCCCTCGGAGGGGCCGACGACGCCGCGGCTCTCGAGGATGTCCATGAGACGACCAGCCTTCGCGAAGCCGACCCGCAGCTTGCGTTGCAGCATCGACGTGGACCCGAGTTGCAACTCGACGACGAGACGGCACGCGTCGAGCACGAGTTCGAGGTCGTCGCCGATGTCGTCGACCACCTTCTTCTCTGCACCCGTCCCTGCGGTGACATCCTCGCGATAGTTGGGTTGGAGCTGGCTGGTGACGAACTCCACCACGTCTCGAATCTCGGACTCGTTGACCCAAGCGCCCTGCACACGGATGGGCTTGCTGGCCCCCATAGGCAGGAAGAGGCCATCGCCCTTGCCGACGAGTTTCTCCGCGCCGGGCTGGTCGAGGATGACGCGGGAATCTGTCATCGACGAGGTGGCGAACGCCAGACGAGAGGGCACGTTGGCCTTGATCAGGCCAGTCACCACGTCCGTGGAGGGGCGTTGGGTGGCGAGCACGAGATGAATACCGGCGGCGCGGGCGAGCTGGGTGATCCTCACCACAGACTCCTCCACGTCGCGGGGGGCCACCATCATGAGATCGGCCAGCTCATCGACCACGACGAGCAGGTAGGGGTAAGGGGCTAGCACACGCTCGGATCCCTCCGGCGGCTTGATTTGCCCAGCACGCACGGCCTTGTTGAAGTCGTCGACGTGGCGGAACCCAAAGGCGGCCAGGTCGTCGTAGCGCATGTCCATCTCGCGCACCACCCATGCGAGGGCCTCGGCGGCTTTCTTCGGGTTGGTAATGATAGGGGTGACCAGGTGCGGGATGCCCTCGTACTGATTGAGTTCCACCCGTTTGGGGTCAACGAGCAGGAGGCGGACCTCGTCCGGCGTGGCGCGCATCATGATCGAGGTAATGAGCGAGTTGATGAAGCTCGACTTACCCGACCCAGTGGCGCCCGCGACGAGCAAGTGCGGCATCTTGGCCATGTTGGCTAGTACGAATCCGCCCTCGACGTCCTTGCCGAGGCCAACCGTCATCGGGTGATGATCGTTCTTGGCCTTGGTGGAGCGCAAGACGTCGCCGAGAGAGACGACTTCCTTGTCCTGGTTGGGGATCTCGATGCCGATGGCAGACTTGCCAGGGATGGGCGTGAGCATGCGGATTTCGTTGGAACCCACGGCATAGGCGATGTTATCCGCCAAGCCAGTGACCTTGCTCACCTTGATGGCCGATCCCAACTCCACCTCGTAGCGGGTGACGGTGGGGCCACGGGTATAGCCGGTGACCCGGGCATCGATCTCGAACTCACGCAGCACGGCTGCGAGCTGGCGCACGACCTTGTCTGAGGCCTCGGTGCGGGCCTTCGGCTTCGAACCGGGCGCCAACATCTGGTCCTCGGGCAGAAGATAGGCGATGTCGCCACTGAGGGGATCCTGCTCGGCCCGAGGCGGCGGCGGGGTATGCCGGGGGGCCTCCAACTCGTTGGGTTCCTCCTTCGGCCGGCCCGGCACCTGCCGAAGACCAGGCACCAGGTAGCCCTCGGTGTCCTCGTCCTCCTCCACGTCGGGCGGAAAGCCGGTGGCCTGCTCGCTTTGGCCATCGAATACCTCGGGGTCCTCTTCCCGCGGATCCTCGATGAGCGGAGTGTCGTAGGGCACGTCGACACCGAGCTTCAGCTTCTCTTGCTTCGGCTCCTCGTCACGTTCGACAAGCGCCCCAAAGACCGCCTTAATCCCGTCGGCGATCTCGTGCAACGGGCGGCCGACGACGACGAGCGCACCAAACAATGTCAGCAGCGCGAGCAGCGGCACGCTCACCCAGGCGGTGAGTAGATCGGTGAGGATGCTCGACGATAGGAAGCCGATCACACCGCCTGCCTGCCGTACAGCTTCCATGTCGTCGGGGCGAGGCAACCCGCGAGCGATATGAATGAGGCCAAGAGCTCCAAAGGTGACAAGTGTCCAGCCGAGCCCGGTGCGAGGTGCGGCCTCCACGTCACGTGGGTGGCGCAGCACCCGCCACGCGCCATAGAACAAAACGGCGGGAATCACCACGGACAGGGTGCCGAAGACGCTGCTGATCGCGTTGCCGAGCCCCTCTCCCACCGGACCAGGAAGCGCGAACCAGAACCGGGCGGCGATGACGATGGCCAGCGCCAGAAGCAGCAGGCCCATCCCGTCGCGGCGAAGTTTCGGATCGACATCCTTGGCGGCGCCACCGAAGCTGCGTGCCAACCAGCCGACTCCGCTGGCAAGCCCCCGGAAGAGTGCCGCGATGCCGCGCAGCAGCGAGGAGCCCACGCCCGATCCGGCAGTGGGCATGACCTTAGTGGTCGCCGTCTTCCGGGACGAACCGCCTTTGGCGGACGTCTGTTTCCGGGCCGAGGACGTCTTGGAGGCGGGTCGTTTGCTGGTGGTCGACCGCGAAGGGGAAGATCCGCGAGTTGCCATAGGGTCAAACCTAGCCGAGCCAGCCCTGGAATCAGGCATCCTCCTCCATCCGAGAGACACTCGATCGCCCGATAACATGAGCGGGCAATGACAAGGAGGCCTTGTGGAGTCGCTCGATGACCTGACCCTCGATCAATTGACCGATGCGCACAACGGGTGGCTGGCCGAACTCGACCCGTTGGTCGGCGCCGTCGGCTACCCGTCCGTGGATGCGGAAAGGCTGGTCCGCCTGCCCGGGGGCCTCGCGGGCTTCTGGAGGACCGATCACACCGATCCGGAACAGCCCTACAGCCTGTGGTCGCCCGATGCGGTGGAGTCGCTAGCGTTCAGGTCCGCCTCACCACCCACAGCTACCTCCTTCAACCGGCTTCTAGGTGCCTGGCTCGCCGCGCGCGACGCGACACCCACCACGTTGTGCGTTTCTATACCCGCGCTGGCCACGGAAGTCATCCCCGCCCTGGTGAGCCATGGCTTCGCCCCGGTGCGAGCCACCGCGATCCGGCTGGTGCCAGAGGATCCGGATCCAACCTTCACCGGAATCGACGTGCGTGCCCCCCAGCCCTCTGACCGGGAGCCACTGCTCGATCTGCTCCACGAGATGCACCGCCACGAACTCGTGTATGGCTCGTCCTACGACCGGCCCCGCGCACGGGAGCATCTAGGCAACTATCTGGATGAGGCGATGTCGCGCCCGGATTGGACCTGGGTGGCGTGGCGGGACGGGCGCGCCATCGGTCTCCTGACCCTCAACCCACAGGAGGCATCGGACTGGGTGGGGCCCCTCGTGAGCCTGGAGCGCGTCGTCTATCTGGGGTTCGCGGCCGTCACGTCCTCAACGCGCCATAAGGGTGTGGGTTCGGCACTGGTGCGCCACGCCATACGCCGCGCGCGGCGAGCCAATGTGCAGGCAGTGGTGTTGGATCACGCCGCGTTGTCTCCGCTGTCCTCCACGTTCTGGCACCGGCAGGGCTTCCGCCCGCTATGGCATCACTGGGCGCGGGCCGCGGCCACGTCCTCAGCGATCTCGCCGTCGGCGTTCTTGGGTGTCCAGGCCTGAGCAGTCGTCCATTCGGACCCGCAGCCACGGCACTCGAAGACGGCAAGCCCGTCGATCACATCGGTTCCGCGGTGCCAGTCGCACTTGCCCTGACAGTCGTTGTGGCGCAGTTCTCGTCCCATAACCCATGTACCTTAGCCGGGCGTCAGCCGAAGTGGTCCCAACCGGTGGCCCCGTCCCAAGGCTCGCCGTCGACGGTGACCCCTGATCCGGAGCGCACCTCCCCGATACGGCGCCAGCCGTCCGGGAGCGCCGCCTCGGCCGGAAAAGCCGCGACCAGCGCGTGGTCCTCTCCGCCTGCGAGCACAAAGTTCAGCGGCGACTTTCCGGTGGCGGCGGCCACGCGGTGCACTTGTTCCGGCACTTCAAGCAGGCTGGTGTCGACATCGATGGCGACGCCCGAACACTGCGCAATATGGCCGAGGTCCGCCAATAGCCCATCGGAGATGTCCAGCATGGCGGTTGCCCCCGCATCGGCCGCGACGATGCCTTGCCCATAGGGCACCGAGGGCGTGAGTTGCTCCGCCACCAGATCCTTCGGGGAACCGAACCCACGCTGCAGCACAGCGAGCCCTCCCCCGGCCCAGCCGAGCTTGCCCACGACGGCCACCACGTCTCCAGACCGTGCCCCAGCCCGGGTAACGGGAGCCCGGCCATCGAGGTCACCGGTGGCGGTGACGCTGACCACGATGTGAGCGGAGCTGCTGAGGTCCCCGCCCACGAGGCTGATTCCCGCGTTGGCGCATTCCTCCCGGACTCCCGTGGAAAAGTCCAGCACCCAACGCTGGTCGAGGTCCTTCGGCACGGCCAGTGCCACGACGACGCTGGTGGGCCGCGCCCCCATCGACTCAACGTCCGAGACGTTGACGGCCACGGCCTTGCGGCCCAGACTCCGGGCTGAGGACCATTGCCGCTTGAAGTGGACGTTCTCCACCAGGATGTCGGTGGTGACCACGATGTCTCCGGTGGGACGTAACACGGCCGCGTCGTCCCCCGGCCCCAGAACCACGTCGTCGGTGGCCGTGATGCCCTCGACGATCTGGTCGATGAGTGCGAACTCGGTGTCCATCAGCGCAGCCCCACGCGGCGGGCGAGAGCGAGGTCGATGAGTCTCCCCACTAGGTCTGAGTAGTCGACTCCCGACTCGTGCCACAGCGTTGGGTACATCGAGATCTTGGTGAACCCGGGCATCGTGTTGACCTCGTTAATGAAGGCTTGGCCGTCCTTGACGAAGAAGTCGGCCCGCACGAGCCCCTCGGCATCAACGGCGTTGAAGGCGCGCTTGGCAAGGTCTTGCAAGATGGCAGCGGTCTCGGCGTCAATGTCCGCCGGAGCGTCGAGGGCGGCGCCGTTCTCGTCGAAATACTTCGCCTCGTAGTCGTAGAAGCCGTCCTCGTCGTTGACGCGGATCTCGCCGATGACCGACGCGCTACACCCCTCGGGAGACTCCGGATCGCCCAGCACGGCACATTCCAGTTCGCGGGCCCCCACGAAGCCCTGCTCCACCACGATCTTGGGATCGAACCGCTGCGCCTCCTCAATGGCGGCTTCAAGCCCAGACGGATCCGCCACGCGGGTGATGCCAATGGATGAGCCCCCACGGGCCGGCTTGACGAAGACGGGGTAGGCGAGTTGATTGACCTCCGCAAGCACCTCCTCGCGGTGATGCGCCAAGCGGTGCGCAGAGGCCACGACATAGGGCCACACAGGCAATCCGGCGGCCTCGAAGGCCATCTTCATGAAGTGCTTGTCCATGCCGATGGCGGAACCAGTGACGCCGGATCCGACGTAGGGGATACCCATCATCTCGAACAGCCCCTGCACGGTGCCGTCCTCTCCGAAGGGGCCGTGCAGGAGCGCAAAGGCAACGTCGACGCCGCAGACATCGGTGAGGCGTTCGCCGTCTCGGATGGCCACCTCGCATCCTTCTGGGCCGCGCATCCACACCGCGTCGCGCTCGGGCTCGGGCACTTCGGGGGCTTGGCCATCAACGATGCGGTACTGCGCGATGTCCTCCAGCGGGATCTTCGCCCAGCGTCCCTCCTTCGAGATGCCAATACCTACCACCTCATAACGGCTCTGATCGATCACTTTAAGGACGGAGGCGGCGGTGAGGCAGGAAATGCCATGTTCGGAGGATTGGCCACCGAAAATCAGGGCAACACGTGGACGAGGGCTCATGGTGGCAGAGTGTAATGCCGCCCGGTGACCATCCCGCGCTCCCCCCGCGGGAGTATTCTGGCTGTTCGTCCACACATTTGAGCATCGCCGCCTGAACGGACTAACCATGACACTCCCCGAACCACGCATCATCGATCCCAGTACCGTCCCCGCCCTGCGTTGGGGCATCATCGGCACCGGCTGGATCGCGGACCAGTTCGTCTCGACCCTCCACACAAACACGCCGCAACGCGCCGTGGCGGTGGGATCACGCACCCTTAGCCGTGCACGAGAATTCGCATCGACCCACGGTATCGACACCGCCTACGGCTCCTACGAGGAACTCGTCACCCATGACGTGGATGTCGTCTACGTGGCGACGGGGCACCTTGAACATGCCGCCCATGCCCGGCTGGCTCTCGAAGCGGGGCTCCCTGTTCTGGTGGAAAAGCCCATGACTCCGACGTTCGCGGACTCTGCGGAGTTGGCCGACTTGGCCCGCGCCAAGGGCCTGTTCCTCATGGAGGCGCTTTGGAGCTTGGCCCTGCCCCGATTCGACGTAGTACGTCAAGTGCTGGAGAGGGGATGGCTTGGCCGGGTGGAGGCGGTGACCGCCGACATGGGCGAGTACCTCGTCGACCATCGTCGGGCCATGGACCCGGCACAGGGCGGGGGCGCCATGAACGACTTGGGAACGTACCCGCTGATGTTCGCCGATTGGGTCCTACCCGGCATTCACGTGCGCGCGGCCGAGGGGTTTCGTCATGCGACAGGCGCCATCGGCCAGTTCACGGCACTGCTGTCCGACGCCGAGGAACGCCAAGCCATGGTGCTGGCGTCGATGCTGGCCGACACCCCATCGCACGCCACGATCGCAGGCAGCGAGGCGACGCTGGTATTGGAAGGTCCGTTCTACCGGCCCGGCCCTGTGGAGGTGCGATTCCGCGACGGGCGGGTGTTGCGTTGGGAGGAACCACGGATCGACCACGAAGGGCTATTCCACGAGGCGGTCGAGGTGGCGCGCTGCATCGGGGCGGGGCTGACCGAGTCACCCCTGCGTCCGCTCGATGCGACCCTGCGTACCGCCGCTCTGATGACAGCAGTTCGAGATCTGATGGGCCCGCCAGTGGGACCGTGTCCTTGAGCTCACCGGCCCCGCCCGGCTCGCCTGCGGGAGCGGGCCGCGCCCCTGCTGGGCCGTAACGGTAGTGAGGAAGCGGCCTCGAGGCGCCGCATCCTTCTGCCGGATAGCGTCACGTTATCTAGGAGACACGGCACTAGGAATCATGCGCTTCATTACCCGCTCCATGCGCGGAGAGCTGGAGTTCATCTGCGGGCGCGCGACCACCGCCCTCATCTAGCGCATGAGCCTGCGCTAGGCCGGGCACTGGATGACGCCGACGGGTTCATGACGCTTCTCCCCGTTCGTGGCCCACGCCGGGAAGGTGTCGGCCGCGGCGAGAGGCCTTGTCGCGAGCGGCTTCGTAGCTCTCGTTGAAGACGGGCGCGGAGATTGCGTTGGCCCGGCCCTGTTCGTAGACGGTCCGGCACACGAACAGAAGATCGTCGGTGTTGCCGTGCAGCGTCATGATCCTTCTGGTGAGGAGATTCCTGGCGAACATGCGTTTCATGAGGGGCGCGGAAACGGCCGTCGGCAGCCGGTAGGCGAGCAGCTCGCCGCGGTAGCGCCTCAGGTCCACACCGCGCGAGCCCACGATCCTCGACGTCTCCCGGATCGCCCTGACCGCCCGGGCAAGCAACCTGGTCGAACCCATGAGTTGCTCGGCGGAGCCCGTCGTGTCCTCGACGTCGCCGTACATCCCCGCCACGGCGCCGACGCCGGCATTGATCGCCATGTGCAGCCAGATCCACTCGAGCATGTCGTGGGGATGCTCGAGCCCGATGCCGCAGGAGTCGAACAACGCCTCCACCCGCGCATGGTCCGGGAAGCGGGCTCTGTCCCTCCGCTCCAGCATGACGTGGTCGAAGACGCAGCAGGTGAGCCGCTCTTCCGCGATGCTCCCGCCCGCCACCGGATAACCCAGGACGACGTCGCGGCCGGCCATCAAACGGTCGAGCTCCTCGCGTTCTCCCCAGAAGCCGCAAAACAGAAGCACTGGCCCCTCAATCCCACCCGTGCGGAGATCAGCCATCACCTCGGCGACCGCGCCCCGCGGCACCGAAACCACAATGAGGTCGTAGCCAGTGCGCGTCCGGTGGCGAACGTCGTACCGGTCGCGGAACAGCGAGCCCTTCGGATCGGTCCTACCATCGAGGATCTCCACCTTGAGCGAGCCGACTGCGGACCTCGCACTGCTCTCCCGAACCAGGTGCTCGACGTGGTGCCCGGCCTTCTGGAAGAGGTACCCGTACGTCGCTCCGATCACCCCAAGGCCTACGACGAGGATCTTCATGGGAATTGTGCATGTTTCCTGCGCTGTCATGGCCGTGATCCTCCGGCCCTTCGGTTTCAGGCCGCCTTCACGGCGGTTTCAGGGGCGCTCAGGCCTTGCGCACTCGCGGCCCTGCTGCGACACGCCGAGTTCCGGGGGCTGGTGCGCCCGGTCCGCGCGCGGGTCTCATCTCCTGCGCCCGGCGCGAGGGCTAAGGATCCGGCTGATCGAAGGACCCCAGGCAGCCACTAGCCCTAGACGCGGACCCCGACGCGCATGTCCCACCGACCCTCGGGCGGCCTCTCACCTCGCAGCTCAGCGACGTGCGCAGTCAGCCGGTCCATGATCGCGGCCGTGGCGGCATCGAGGTCGGCACGAGTCGGCTCCGGGCCGACCGGGAAGGCACTCAAGTCGACGGGCGGGCCAGCCAGCACGTTGACGGGGCGGCGACGCAGTGCGAACAGCCGGTGCAGCCTGAGTTGCTTGCGGCCCAACAGCGCGTCGGTTCCGTGGAGGGCGACGGGAACGACAGGCACCCCCGTGGTGAGCGCAAGACGAGCCGCGCCGAGACGGCCCACCATGGGCCAGCCATCCGGGTCAGCCGTGATGGTTCCCTCAGGAAAGATGGCCACACATTCCCCGCGCTCGAGTGCGGCCCGGGCGTGTACCAGGGAATCCTTGGCCCGGTCCGTTCCTCGTACCACGGGAATCTGGCGGCACTGGCGGGCAAACCAGCCGACCACAGGCACCTTCCAGATCTCGGCCTTGCCGAGAAACCGCGGCCACCGGCCAGACCAGATGACGAATTCCCCCAAGGACAGCACATCGAAATTAGAGAGATGGTTTGCCACGATGAGCACGCCGCCCTGGGGGACATAGGCTTGGCCCCGCCAGTCGCGGCGGACCAGAACCGCCATGATGGCATGGGCGAAACGCGCCAGCAGACGATACGGCCAGGGTGCGGTCTCTAGGTTGACCTCACGGAGCCGACGCCGCCACGGCTTGGGCGACACAGGTAGATGCACGGGGGCCATCATGACGGCAATCGCCCGCTGCCTCAACCGGAGTCGTTGCCGCCCGTCGCCGCGAGTTGCCCGCAGGCACCGTCGATCTCCGACCCACGGGTATCACGCAACGTGACCGGCACGCCCCGTCGTTCCAGCGTCCGGATGAAGGCATGCTCGTCGGCGCGCCTCGAGGCCGTCCACTTGGATCCGGGAGTCGGGTTGAGGGGAATGAGATTGACGTGTACCCAGCCCCAATCGCCCCGCCGCTTGAGCACACGAGCGAGCTGCTCGGCGCGTTCCACGGAGTCGTTGATGTCTCGCATCATGGCGTACTCGATGGAGACGCGCCTCTTCGTAACGCGGGCATAGTCCCAAGCCGCGTCTAGGACCTCGTCGAGGTTCCATTTAGTGTTGATGGGTACTAATTCGTCGCGTAGCTCGTCGTCGGGGGCGTGAAGGGACACGGCCAAGGTGAGCGGGAGTCCTTCGTCCGTGAGCCTGCGGATGGCGGGAACCAAGCCAACCGTGGAGACGGTGATGCCGCGGGCGCTCATGCCGAATCCGGCTGGGCTATCGGCCACGAAGGTCCGGATGGCGCCGAGCACGGCGTTGTAGTTGGCGAGTGGCTCCCCCATGCCCATGAATACGATATTGCTGAGTCTTCCCGTGGCGCCTGGCATGTCGCCCGCGGCGACAAGTTGATTAGCCGCCAACGCCTGGGCGACGATCTCCGCTCGGGAGAGGTTGCGCTTGAGACCTCCCTGGCCGGTGGCGCAGAAGGGGCAGGCCATTCCGCATCCAGCCTGGGAAGAAATGCACAGCGTGGTGCGCTGTGGGTAACGCATGAGCACCGACTCCAGCAGGGAACCGTCGTGGAGGCGCCACAGCGTCTTGACGGTCGCCCCCTCATCGGCGCTACGGCGAGCGACGTGTTCCAGCAGCCTGGGAAAGAGTTGCCCACGTAAATCCTCACGGATAGCGGCGGGAAGGTCGGTGAAGCGAGTGGGGTCGTCCTCGAACCGGTCGAAGACGTGACGCGAGATCTGGTCCGCCCGGAACCTCGGCAGCCCCAACGCCATCGTCGCCTCCACCCGTTCCTCAGGGTCCAGATCGAACCAGTGCTTGGGCGGCTTTCCGCGACGCGGAGCCTCGAAGACCAACGGCAACAAATGGAACCTTCTTTCTTCAGGCGCCAAGCGCGAGATGGAGTACGAACCACCCCACGGGCACTGCGAGGAGCATGGAGTCGAGCCGGTCCATGATGCCGCCATGGCCAGGGAGGAAGTTGGACATGTCCTTGATGCCCGCGTCACGTTTGATGAGCGACTCCACGAGGTCGCCGACGGTGGCTGCTGGGGCCACGAACAGGCCAAGAATTACCCCGAGCCACCAGGGGGCGTCGAGCAGCACCACCGTCGCCGCGGCACCGATGCCGGCGGCGAACATCACTCCCCCGAAGAACCCTTCCCACGTCTTGGCGGGGCTGATGCTGGGGGCCAGCTTGTGTCGTCCCAGCAGTACGCCGGTCGCGTAGGCGCCGGTATCGGAGGCGACAGTGCAAGCGACCACTGCCAAAACCCGCCAACGTCCGTCTGGAGGACTCATTAGCAATGGCAAGAAGACGCCCAGCAGGGGGATGTAGGCGATGATGAGGGCGCTGGCCGACACGTCGCGGAGAAAGCCCTCAACACCACGCCTCAACCGTGTCACCAGAGCTGCGATAAGCGTCCCTCCGAGACAGATCACCACGAAGGTGCTGGGGGTAATCCTGATCTCGGTACGGGCAGCGAGGTATCCGCCCAGCACACTAACCACGGTGCCAATGGCGATCGGCACGATCTCGGCGCGCATACCCTTGCGGAGAAGCGCCCGGTGCACCTCGATGGCCGCTAGGCCCAAGCCGACGGCCACGAGCGCGACAAAGAACCACGGCGCCCACACCAACCCAACGGCGAGTGCCACGAAGAGAGCGAGACCCACCCCGATAGCCACCGGTAGATTCCGGCCAGCTTTCGGGGTTCGTCGCTCTGGCGGCTGATCCGGCATCAGACCTCTAGAAGCTCGGCTTCCTTGTTCTTGAGCACCTCATCGATGGCCTCGACGTGCTTCTTGGTGGTGCCGTCGAGGGCCTTCTCGGCCCGGCTGAGCTCGTCTTCGCTGATCTCGCCTTCTTTCTGCGCCTTCTTGAGCTGATCGATGGCGTGTCGGCGCACGTTACGCACCGCGACTCGGGCGTCTTCGGCCTTGTGCTTGGCCATCTTGATGTATTCCTTGCGGCGCTCCTGGGTCAGTTCCGGCATCACGACACGTACGGCGTTGCCGTCGTTGCTGGGATTGACTCCCAGGTCGCAGTCGCGAATGGCCTTCTCAATGGCACCGATGGCGCTGCGATCGAAGGGGGTGATGAGCATGGAACGAGGATCTGGCGAGGTGAACGTCGCGAGTTGCTGCAGCGGGGTCGGCGCACCGTAGTAGTCGGCCAGGATCTTGTTGAACATGGCGGGATGGGCACGGCCGGTGCGGATGGTGGCCATGTCCTCACGCACATGATCCACCGTGTGCTGCATCTTGCTGGCGGCTTCCTTCTGGACTTGCTCGATCATCTTGGCTCCTTGTGATGCTGGTGATTAGCGGCTGACGATGGTGCCGATGGGCTCACCGGCGACGGCCCTGGCGATGTTGCCGGGTACGGATAGGTTGAAGAAGACGATGTCGAGCCCATTGTCGCGTGCCAACGAGATAGCGGTGGCATCGGCGACCTTCAGGTGCTTACCGAGAAACTCGTCGTAGGTGAGATGATCGAACTTGCGCGCATCGGCGTTGGTCTTGGGGTCCGAGTCGTAGACCCCGTCAACCCCCTGCTTGCCCATGAGCAGGACCTCGGCGCCGATCTCGAGGGCGCGCTGAGCCGCGACCGTATCGGTGGAGAAGTAGGGCATGCCGGAGCCCGCACCAAAGATGACCAGGCGTCCCTTCTCCATATGACGTTCGGCCCGGCGAGGGATGTAGGGCTCGGCGACCTGGGCCATGTTGATGGCCGACTGGACGCGGGTCTCGATGCCGGCCTTCTCACAGAAATCCTGCAGAGCGATCGAGTTCATGACCGTGCCCAGCATCCCGATGTAGTCGGCACGGTCGCGATCCATTCCGCTCTGCGACAGTTCCGCGCCACGGAAATAGTTCCCCCCGCCGACGACGACAGCCACCTGGGTGCCGGCCCTCACCACTTCGGCGATCTGAGCCGCGATGTCGGAGACCACGAGCGGATCAACGCCCAGCTTGCCTCCCCCGAACACCTCGCCGGACAGCTTCAACAACACCCTCTGGTACGCCATTCGTCTCCCTGTTCCTCGTCGGACATGGCACGTGCGCCGCAACCTTGACGGTCACGGCGCACGTAACTCTACTTGACCGGGCCGGTTGGCGCTCAGGCCCCGACCGCGAACCGCACGAAACGCACGATCTCAGTACCGCCGGCCTTGAGAGCGTCACCGACGCTCTTCTTGTCCTCCCAGACCGCGGCCTGCTCCACCAAGGCCACGTCCTTGAAGTAGCCACCGACACGCCCCTCGATGATGCGGGGAATAGCCGCCTCGGGCTTGCCCTCCTCGCGGGCGGTAGCTTCGGCGATGCGGCGTTCATTCTCCACGAGTTCTGCGGGGACGTCGTCGCGGGAGACCCACTGAGGCGCCATGGCCGCGATCTGCAGGGCCACCTGGTGGGCAAGGTCGGCGTCGCCCTTGTACTCGAGTAGCACGCCCACCTGCGGAGGCAGATCGGCGGCGCGACGGTGGAGGTACAGGTGAGTCTCGCCATCGAACTTGGCCGCGTTCGCCACGGACAGGTTTTCGCCGATCTTGGCACCGAGTTCCGTGACGGCCTGCTCAACGGTGACGCCGGAGGCGAGGGTCGCGGCGTTGGTGCTCGCCACGTCGGTGGCACCCGCCTCGATGACGGCATCGACGATCTGCTCTGCCAGGCCCACGAACTCGGCGTTCTTGGCCACGAAATCGGTCTCAGCGGCGAACTGGATGAGGGCGCCGTCGCGGCCCGCGACGATGCCATTGGTGGCCTCCCGATCCGCGCGCTTGGCGGCCTTGGCTAGGCCCGAGATGCGCAGGAGTTCGACGGCCTTCTCGAAGTCGCCCTCGGCCTCCGTGAGGGCCTTCTTGGCGTCCATCATGCCCGCGCCGGTGGCGTCGCGGAGCTTCTTAACATCGGCGGCAGTGATTGCCATGGGGTGCTTCCCGTCTCTTGCTCTTGTGAATCAGTTTTCGGTGGTCTCGGCAGCGGCCTCAGGCGCCTCGGCGGAGGCTGGCTCGGACGCCGCCGCGGCATTCTCTGCTTGGGCGTCCGCGGCGAGCAGTTCACGCTCCCAGTCGGGCATGGGCTCGGCCTGTGGGGCGTCGCCGCTGCGTCCGGTGGAGCGCTCGATGAGTCCCTCCGCCGCGGCGTCGGCGATGATGCGAGTCAGCAGCGAGACGGAGCGGATGGCGTCGTCGTTGCCCGGAACCGCATAGTCGACCTCGTCGGGGTCACAGTTGGTGTCGAGGATGCCGACGATCGGGATGTTCAGCTTGCGGGCCTCGTCGACAGCGAGGTGCTCCTTCTTGGTGTCAACGATCCACACCGCCTGCGGGGTCTTGCCCATGTCCCGGATGCCGCCCAGGCTCTTGTTCAGCTTGGCCTTCTCGCGGGAGAGCTGCAGCAGTTCCTTCTTGGTGAGGCCGGAGCCGGCGACGTCGCTGAGGTCCATGCCCTCAAGTTCCTTGAGGCGCTGGATTCGCTTGGTCACGGTGTGGAAGTTAGTCAGCATGCCACCAAGCCAACGCTGGTTGACGTAAGGCATGCCAACGCGGGTGGCCTGCTCGGCGATAGCTTCTTGGGCCTGCTTCTTGGTGCCGACAAAGAGCACTTGGCCGCCGCGGGCCACGGTGGTCTTGACGAAGTTGTAGGCCTTCTCGATGTAGCTGAGCGAGAGCTGGAGGTCGATGATGTAGATGCCGTTGCGCTCGGTGAAGATGAAGCGCTTCATCTTCGGGTTCCAACGACGGGTCTGATGCCCGAAGTGGACGCCGGACTCGAGAAGCTGGCGCGTGGTGACGACGGCCATTGCCGTTCCTTTCTTGGGCGGGCGAAGCCCGCACGGCTTGGGCGGGCGCAAGCCCACCGGGTGGTTATCTTGACCCCTGGCGGGGCCCCTGATGCGCCCGGCAACCGCACTCGCCGAGGCGAGACCACGCGGTGGCCGACGGAGATTCCGCTGGGCGCATGCGATGTCAACCCATGAGGGTTGCGGGGCAATCTTAGTGCCGTATGCCCAGCCGAGCCAATCAGAACCTGTGAGCCAGGGGTCGTGCCGTCACCGGCTGGTCCACAGCCCCGAGGTTTCCGGAAACGGCGGGCATGGCCGGCCAAGAGTAGGGCATGTGGAAGAGAATCGCCTTGATCATCGGAATCATCCTCGCTGCCACGCTAGCGTGGCCGGCACGTGCTGAGGAGCAGTTCGTGCTCACCCCTCCTGTCTCAGGTGCTCTCCTCAGGGCCTATGAGGATGTCGGTACCTACGAAGCGGGGCATCGCGGCGCGGACCTGGCCGCGCACCCGGGCGAGGCGGTGCTGGCCGGCGCCCAGGGCAGGGTCTTCTTTGTTGGACAGGTGGCGGGCACGCCCACGGTATCCATCGATCACGGCAACGGGTGGCGCACCACGTATCAGCCGGTGATCGCCACCGTGTCCAAGGGTCAAGAAGTCAAGGCGGGGCAGCGGATCGGAACGGTGACGGGTGGGCACTGCGCCGCATGGTGTGTCCATTGGGGCCTGACAGACGGCACGCGCTACGCAGACCCCATGGCGTTTCTATCGGAACCCCAGGTGAGGTTGTTACCGCACGGTGCGCAGCCGGCCTCGCGGCCAGACATCTCAAGCGCAACCACGGACGCAGGTTTCACAGGCTTGCCGGTCAACGGCAGGATCAGCTCTCCCTTCGGCATGCGGATGCACCCGATCAAGCGGGTTTGGAAGATGCACAACGGCGTGGATTTCGCCGCGCCGTGCGGAACCCCCATCTACTCTCCCGCGGATGGCGTGGTAATCGAGGCCGGTTATGCGGGCGGTTACGGCTACCGGGTGATCGTCGACCACGGCGGCGGCCTCACCACGTCGTATAGCCATCTGCCCGGCATCGAGATCTCGGTGGGCACGAAACTGAAGGCGGGCCAGCGCCTCGGTTCCGTCGGTACCTCCGGATTGTCGACGGGGTGTCACCTGCATTGGATGGCCATGCGCGATGGGACCCCGTTCGACCCCATGTCCGTCTATGGCCGGTGAGCAGTCATCGCCCCTCGAGGAGAGTGATGGGCGGATGCTCGGCACGGAAATCATTGACAGGGTGGTCGGACGCGTACCCCAAGGCCAAGCCGGTGATGAGCTTGTAGTGACTCGGGATCACGAACTCGGTCTCCACCGGATGACGCCACGTGGCCAGAACCCCCAGGCAGCAGGTGCTCACGCCGTGCGCTTCGGCGGACAACAGCAGCGTTTGCAGCATGAGCCCACCGTCCTGCGCGGAGAACGGGAGGAGGCCGTCGTGAACGAATAGCCAGATCACGGCGGGGGCGCCGAAGAACTCGCAGTTGCGTCGGTTGGCGGCATCGCGGGCTGCCCGATCATCACGCGCGATCCCCAGATGCCCGTAGAACTCCTTGCCCACCTGGACGCTACGCCTCCTGAGGTCAGCCGGATACGTCTTCCACGTGGGGTAGTCACCGTCAGGCATTCCCTTACGCAGCAAGACCCCCTTGGCCAGGGCGCTAGGGTCCCGGTGCTGCAAGCCCAACGATTCATCGAAAGCTTTGAGGTAGGCCGCACGCAGACGTTCGAGCCGCTCTCCCGTGGCTAGGGCCACACAATAGGGGCGCGTGTTGCTCCAACTCGGCGCGTGCCGGGCATCGTCGAGGATGGCGTCCAACACGTCTGGCGGAATGGGCTCTGGCTGGAAGTCGCGCACGGAATGACGGGAACGCACCAACGCCGAATAGTCACTCATGCTTTCACCGTACTCAAGCACGCGGGTGGGCTTGACGGAAGGCCTGACGGAGCCGCTCGGCCGTCACATGGGTGTAGACCTCGGTGGTGGCCACGGAGGAATGCCCAAGCATCTCTTGCACGCTACGCAGGTCCGCACCACCCTCAATGAGATGGGTGGCCATGGCGTGACGCAGGCCGTGGGGCCCGATTTCCAGCCCGGCCCCGGCCACGGATGTAGCGTTGTGCACCGCCCGCCGCGCTACTCGGGGGTCGAGCGCGCCGCCACGAGCGCCCAAGAACACGGTATTTGGACTCGTCTCGGTGGCCACCTCTGGCCGCCGGCTCAGCCAGGCATCCACGGCACGCATGGCGGGCACCCCCACCGGCACGGTGCGCTGCTTTCCCCCCTTACCCAACACGCTCAGGGCATGGCGATCTCGATCGATGTCGGCCAGCTTGAGCGAGCACACTTCCGAGACCCGCAACCCGCTCGAATAGAGCAACTCGAGCAAGGCTAGGTCACGCACCGCGATAGCGTCGCCGTCTTCCTCCGCCTTCCGTGTGGAACTGGCCAAGACCGTCCCCACCGCTGACTGATCCAGCACCCGTGGCAACCGACGCCGCCGCTGAGGCGCCTTCAGCCGGATGGCCGGATCCGTCTCTACGTAGCCCTCACGCTTGGCCCACGCGAAGAAACCGTGTGCGCATGCCACGCGGCGGGCGAGAGTGGCGGACGCGATTCCCGCATCGCCCTGAGCAGCTAGCCATGCCCTCAGTCTCCCCAGGGTGACCTGACCAGGCGACACCTCGACGTGAGTCGCCAAGTCAATCAGGTCCGCCCTATATGCGCGCACGGTGTGCTGCGAAAGGCCACGCTCGGCGGACAGGTGCGCAGCGTAGTCGTCCAGCAGCGCGGACCACCCAGGGCTCAAATTCATGGGTCTAGTGTCTCGCAGTCCCGCCAGGCGGGAAGCGACACTCAGTGCGGCATACTTGGCTGGCGAAACCATCAGCAAACGCGGAGGACCGATGGCGCACGAGGAACTGACCAGCGGCGGGAATGTGCTGCCCATCACCCGGTGGGGATCCCCAGTCATGCATGAGGTGACGCGACCTGTCGTAGAGTTCGGCCCCGATCTACATCAGTTGGTGCGCGACATGTTCGCAACCATGCGCGCCGCTCAAGGAGTTGGCCTCGCCGCGACTCAGGTTGGTGTTGGCTTGTCGCTGTTCATCTACGAGTGTCCCGATGATGACGACGTGATTCATCGCGGCGTCATGTGTAATCCCACCATCACCCTTCCCGAGGGCAAGAACCGCAATCTGGTGGCTGTCGACGAAGGGTGCCTGTCCTATCCCGGCGGTTATCAGTCTCTGGCCCGCACGGACCGGGCCACCTGCTCTGGGCAAGACGCCTATGGCAACGACATCACGCTCGAGGGCACCGGCTACTTCTCGCGCTGCCTACAGCATGAGACGGACCACCTCAACGGCATCGTCTTCGGCGACCGTCTCTCCGCGCGTTCCCGCCGCCAACTCGATCGAAAGGTGGAGGAAGTGGCCAGCCTCTACCCCGATGACTGGCCGATCACTCCAAAGGCGCGGGCGGCGCGCCCGAAAAGCGATCAGGACTGAACGCGTAGGCCAGCACGGCCGCGGCGGTAGCCACGTTGAGCGAGTCGATGCCTGAAGCCATCGGAATCGTGACCTCGGCGTCGGCGGCTTCCAACCAGCACTGACTAAGCCCCGCTCCTTCAGTCCCCAGCAGCAGGGCCACACGCTCTGGCGCCGCATAGCTTGCCAAGTCCACCGCCGTGGACCTCAGGCTCGACGCCACCAGCGTGAATCCCGCCCGCTTCAAGTGGGTCAGGTCGCCGGTGGAGGCCATGCGCCGCCACGGCAAACGTAGCGACGCGCCCATGGATGCCTTGATCGCGCGGCGGTATAGCGGGTCGGCGGAGCCAGCGGAAACCACGACGGCGTCCCACCCCAACCCAGCCGCCACCCGGATGATGGCGCCAAGATTGGCGTGATCGACGATCTCCTCACAGACGATGACCCGGCTGGCGGTGGCGATCCGCTCCCAGGACGCCTCCAGCGGACGCTCGAAGGAGGCCAGGGCCCCACGGTGTACGTGGAAACCACTGATCCGCTCGATGAAAGCGGCATCGGCCATGTAGATAGGCACCTGGGGCCACGCCTCGAGCACGCCCTCGAGGTCCCGCAGCCAACGTTCCCGCACGAGGAACCCTCGAGGACGACAACCGGCCGCGAAGGCACGTTCGATGATCTTGAGCCCTTCGGCGATGAAACGCCCGGTCTCAGCACGCCGCAGTTGCGCGTCGCGCAGCCCAACGAAATCGGCCAGCCGAGGATCGTGTGGGTCGCTGACGGGAATGATCACCGACGAAGCCTACCGATCCTCGGCCCTTGAGAACCGAAACCGTCTCGTCCAGCTACTGCGGCGGCCAGGGCGCCTGTCCCTGTGGGGCGGGCGGATCCATGGGTGGGCGCGGCTGCGAGAACTCCTGGGCTGGCGCGTTGGGTCGCGTTGCCTGCTCCAGCTCCGGCGTGGGTAGCGTCGCGCCACGCGAGCGGCGAGAGGCCGTACGACCGGCATCAATGGCTTGGGCGTCCGCGATGGCCTGTTCGACTGTCTCGTTGGAACGCTGACGGTCGCGTTCGAGCTGCTCAGCGATCTCCGCCTGCACGTCGATGCGTTCTGGGGCCTTGAAGTTCTTCGCCGCCTTGGAGACGTACTCGCGCACCTCTTCGTGCCCGGAGACCTGCCCCAGGCCCTTGAGGGCATCGTTGAGTTCGCTGGGAACGATCCAGACCTTGTTCGAATCGCCCTTGGCTAGGCGGGGCAGCATTTGCATGTACTGATAGGCCAGCAGTGCCTGGTCCGGCTGGCCGGCGTGGATGGCCTCAAACACCGAGGTGATGGCTTGCGCCTCACCCTCGGCCCGCAACATGGCAGCTTGACGGTCTGCCTGGGCACGCAGCACCGCCGCTTCCCGATCACCTTGGGCGCGCAGGATGGCGGCCTCGCGGTCGCCGCCCGCGGACAGGATCTGCGACTGCCGCTGGCCCTCGGCCAGCAAGATCGAGGCACGCTTGTCACGCTCTGCCCGGGCGCCCTTCTCCATGGCGTCGCGAATGGTGGGCGGCGGCTCAATGGCCCGCAGCTCCACACGGTTGACCTTGATGCCCCACTTTCCAGTGGCCTCGTCCAACACAGTGCGTAGGCGCTGGTTGATCTCCTCACGCGAGGTCAGGGCCGCCTCCAGATCCATACCGCCGATGATGTTGCGCAGCGTGGTCATGGTGAGTTGTTCAATGGCGGCCCGGTAGTTTTGCGCCTCGTAGGCTGCCCGAACCGGATCGACGATCTGGAAGTAAATGACCGAATCGATGCTGACCATGAGGTTGTCCTCGGTGATGACACCCTGTGGCGGGAACGGCACCACCTGCTCACGCATATCGAGCGTGTAACGAATCTGGTCCAAGAAGGGGACGACGAGGTGAGGCCCGGGTTCAAGCGCCTTGCGGAACTTACCGAGGCGCTCCACTAGGGCCACCTGTTGTTGCCGGATGATCTTGAGCGTGGCCACCATCAGCAGCACAACGACAAGGACGAGGCAAAGCAATACGACTAGAGCGGGCTCCATGTTACTCCTTCAACTATCGAGGTGGTCTCGCTTCGGGTACACGATAAGGGTGATGCCGTCTAGGCCGTAGACCTCCACCTGCTCTCCCGGCTTGATCGGGGAATCGGGGTCGAAGGCCCGCGCCTCCCACGGCTGCCCCTCCACCTTGACCTCTCCCGAGGTGCCGGTGATTTCGCCGATGGCCACGCCACTAGAGCCAACGAGCTTGTCGAGGGACGAGCGATAACCGGGCGCCGTACGCACGCGGTGCAACAGGGTGGGGCGCAGCAGGAAGAGCGTGGCCACGGCGGTGGCGAGAGCGACAAGCACCTGAAGCCACAACAGCCCAGGAAACAGGAGCGCAGTCAGCCCACCCATAAGGGCACCAGCGGCAAGCATCAAGAGGGTGAGGTCGAGGGTGAAGATCTCGGTGACGGCCAGCAAGGCGGCGAGAAGCCCCCAGCCCGCCCATGGGTTGTTGCGGAGCCAGTCGATCAACTCACCCACGGCGTCCCCTAGCCGTCCAGCGCCCCTCAGCCCGGCTGACGACCAATGGCAACTCGAAGGTGCGGCTGAGGTTCTCGTCGGTGAGGGTCTCCTCAAGAGGCCCCGCGGCGACGATGCGCCCACCGGCGAGCAGCAGGCAGTGGGTAATACCGAGGGGGATTTCCTCGACATGGTGAGTGACCAGCACCGTGGCAGGCGAGTCGGGGTCTTGGCAGAGTCGCGAGAGAGTCTCGACGAGCGCCTCGCGGCCGGCCAGATCCAGCCCACCGGCTGGCTCGTCGAGCAGCAACATCTCCGGGTCGGTCATGAGTGCCCGGGCAATCTGTACCCGCTTGCGTTCGCCCTCGCTCAGGGTGCCGAAGGTACGCTCAGCCAAGTGCCTGACACGCAGGGACTCCAGGAGTGACTCCGCGCGGGCCACGTCGTATTCGTCGTACTCCTCGCGCCAGCGCCCCACCACGGCGTAGGCGGCGGAAAGCACCACGTCACGCACTTTCTCCCCGGGCGGGATCCGCTCGCCCAGCGCCGACGATGTCAAGCCGATCCGGGGCCGCAACTCGAACACGTCGACGGCACCGATCACCTCTCCCAGGAGGCCAACGACGCCGTCGCTCGGATACATCTGAGCGGCGAGTAGTTGCAGCAGCGTGGTCTTGCCCGCGCCGTTGGGCCCGATCACCACCCAGCGCTGTGCCTCTTGGACAACCAGGCTCACCGAATCCAGGAGAATCGCGTCGCCGCGCTTCACCGTCACACCTGCGAGCTCCGCCACCGTTGCCATGCGGACAACGCTACCCGATGGCCGGACACCTCCGACCTCACCCACCTCAACAATGAGCGCTGACCAGCACATCGATAGTGTCGACGGCCCCACACCCGCCAGACAGATAGGTGAGCGCTAACATTAGGTCACGGAGCGCGGCGCATCCATGGCGCCGCGCGATCGACTCGCTGAGGAGGAGATCCACGATGGCACGCTTATGTGGCTCGATTCGGGCGGCGTTGGCCATGCTGATCGCGGGAGTGTTAGCGCTCTCGGGATGCGCCGGAGACGGCGCGAGAGGGGTGAGCAACGCCAGTCCGGGCGGCAAGAGGGTGGGGGTATCGATGCCCACCGAGGTGTCGGAGCGATGGATCGCGGATGGCAACGCGGTCAAGAAACAACTCGAGGAGGCCGGATTCACCGTCGACCTGCAGTTCGCCAATGACGACATCCCCACGCAGACCCAGCAGATCGACCAGATGATCACCAATGGCGCCAACTACCTCATCGTCGCGTCCATCGATGGGACGGCGCTGTCGGCCCAACTCGATGCCGCTGGAGCGGCGGGCATTCCGGTGGTCGCCTACGACCGCCTGATCCGCGAGAACGGCAACGTCTCCTTCTACGTGTCCTTCGACAACTTCAAGGTTGGCGTCGCCCAAGCCAATGCCCTGCTACACGGCCTCGGCATCACCGACGCCGAAGGGAAACAACTCGCTTCTCGACCATCTGGGCCGTTCAACATCGAGTTGTTCGCGGGCTCCCCCGACGACAACAACGCCCGTTACTTCTTCGACGGCGCCATGGAGACGCTCAAGCCCTATCTCGAGGATGGAACCCTCGTGGTCAAATCTGGGCAGACCTCGTTCGACCAAGCCGCGATCCTGCGTTGGTCCCAGGAGGTGGCCCAGAAGCGCATGGAAGATCTCCTGACCTCCACCTACACCGGCGGCGAAAAGGTCAGCGGGGTGCTCTCTCCGTTCGATGGCATCTCCCGAGGCATTATCACCGCCCTCCAGGGAGCCGGTTACGGACCCAAGCTCAAAGACGCTCTGCCCATCGTCACCGGTCAAGACGCCGACATCGCCTCGGTCAAGCTCATCAACGACGGCGTACAGCAGTCCACGATCTTCAAGGACACTCGTTCGCTGGCCAGCGAATCGGTGCGCGTGGTCAAGGAACTGGCCGACGGCAAGGACCCGGAGGCCAACGACACCGACACGTATGACAACGGCGTCAAGGTGGTGCCGTCGTACCTGCTTCCGGTGGTCACCGTCTACCAGGACAACATCCAGTCCACGCTCATCGACTCTGGGTATTACACCCGAGAAAACGTGGAGCGAGGCGTCAAATGACCGCACTCACAGAGGAGACACACATGAGTGAGGACCTGCTCCGGATGGAGCACATCGACAAGGATTTCAGCGGCGTCCAAGTGCTGAAGGACGTCAACCTACACGTCCAGCGGGGAGAGATTCACGCCATCTGCGGAGAGAATGGGGCGGGAAAGTCCACTCTGATGAAGATTCTCTCCGGAGTCTATCCCCATGGCCAATACCAGGGAACAATCATCTTCGATGGCCAGCCCCGCGAATTCGGTTCGATCAGCGAGTCGGAAACGGCCGGCATCGCCATCATTCACCAAGAACTCGCCCTGGTGCCACATCTCTCTATCGCCGAGAACGTCTACCTCGGTGCGGAGAAACCCCGCCGCCTGGGGCTCATCGATTGGCACGAGGTCAATCGCCTCGCCGAGCAGGCCATCAATAGGGTGGGGCTGCACGAGAACGTCACGGAGCGCGTCGGCACGCTCGGCGTTGGAAAACAGCAACTCGTGGAGATCGCCAAGGCACTGCGCAAGCAAGCCACTCTACTGATCCTGGACGAGCCCACGGCCGCCCTCAACGACGACGACTCCGAGGCCCTACTCGATCTCGTCCGGGCCCTTCGCGACGAGGGGGTCACGATCGTGATCATCTCTCACAAGCTGGGCGAAATCCGCGCCGTCTCGGACCGGGTGACGATCCTGCGCGATGGCTCCACCATCGAGACCCTCGATCTGCACGACCCCGACTCCACCGCGGACAAGATCATCTCGCTCATGGTGGGCCGCGAGCTGTCGAACCTGTACCCAGACCGGGAACCCGACATCGGCGACGAGGTGCTTCGGATCGAGGATTGGAGCGTGGAGCATCCCACCCAGGCGGGACGCATGGTGTTGCGGCACATCAACCTGGACGTGCGCCAGGGCGAGGTGGTGGGCATCGCTGGCCTCATGGGTGCCGGGCGCACCGAGTTGGCCATGAGCATCTTCGGGCAAAGTTACGGACACCTGCGTTCCGGCCGGCTGCTCTTGGGCGGAGTGCCTCATGAACTCAAATCTCCGGAGGCCGCCATCAAGGCAGGCCTGGCCTACGCGTCCGAGGACCGCAAGGGAAATGGGCTCAACCTCATCGAACCCATTGTGCGCAACGTCTCCCGCGCGGGCCTTGACAAGCTGATTCAGCGCGGCTTCGTCAACACCAACGAGGAATTGGCGGTGGCCGAACGGTACCGCGAATCGATGCATATCCGCTGCGACAACGTTGCCCAACCCGTGGGGGCGCTATCGGGCGGAAACCAACAGAAGGTGGTGCTTTCGAAATGGCTCTTCTCTGACCCCGATGTCCTCATCGTCGACGAGCCTACCCGCGGCATCGACGTAGGCGCCAAGTACGAGATCTACACCCTCATCAACGACATGGTGGCCGCCGGAAAGGCCGTCATCATGATCTCCTCCGAACTCGAGGAGCTCCTCGGCATGGCGGATCGCATTTTCATCATGGCTTACGGCCATATGACCGGCGAAGTCCCCCGTGACGAGGCGACTCCAGAATCCCTCATGGAACTCATGACCACCGAAATGGAACCCGCGAAATGAGCCAAACCCAGACCCTCGGCGCATTGCTGCGCAACAATCTTCGTCAGAGCGGAATCTTCATCGCGCTCCTGGCCATCACGGTGTTGTTCGCCGTGCTCAACCCCAACTTCTTGAGCCCGCTCAACCTCACCAACATCGTCTTGCAGTACACCTACATCCTCATCCTCGCCATTGGCATGCTGCTGGTCATCGTGCTGGGCCAGATCGATCTATCGGTCGGTTCGGTGGTGGCACTCACCGGAGCGTTCTCGGCGGTGCTGGTGATCCGCGAGGGCATGCCGTGGTGGGTGGGCGTGCTCGCCGCCCTGGGAACCGGGCTGCTCATCGGAGCCTGGCAGGGCTTCTGGGTGGCCTACGTCGGCATCCCTGGATTCATCGTGACGCTGGCGGGCATGATGCTCTTCCGCGGCCTCACCTACCAGGTGCTAGCCAACGCGTCGCTCTCTCCGTTCCCAGGCGAGTACTACACCATCGCCAACGGTTTCCTCAACGGTCTGCTCGGCGGTGATGGCGTCGACGTGTTCACGCTGCTCATCTTCGCCATCGCGGTGGCCGGGTTCGCCTGGAAGGACTGGTCTGACCGCCGCGGACGCATCGCCTATGGGCAGCAGGTGCCGCCGATGTGGGTCTTCCTCGCCAAGAACGCCGCCATCGCCGCCGCCACCATGTGGTTTGCCTGGAAGCTGTCAGTCAACAGAGGCCTCCCGATCATCTTGATCCTGCTCGCCGTGCTCGTGCTCATCTACGGCGCGGTGTCCCAAGGCGCCCGGTTTGGGCGCGACGTCTACGCCATCGGCGGCAACAAGGAAGCCGCTCGGCTGTCTGGCATCAACGTCAAGCGCGTGACCTTCTGGGTCTTCGTCAACATGGGGCTCCTCGCCGCCGTGGCCGGCATCGCCTTCTCCTCACGCATGAATGGAGCGCAGCCGGGTGCGGGCAACATGTTCGAACTCGACGCCATCGCCGCCTGCTTCATCGGCGGAGCCTCCACCTCGGGCGGTATCGGCCGTGTGGGTGGGGCGCTCGCCGGCGGGCTCATCATGGCCATCATGAGCAACGGCATGCAACTCATGGGAGCCTCTACCTCCACCCAGCAGGTGGTCAAGGGCCTAGTCCTGCTGTTGGCGGTCGCGTTCGACGTGTACAACAAGCGACGCGCGGGGGCCGCTGCCTGAGGGCCCACTACCATCGTGCCGGGGCTTCGCCCGTGAGCCCCGGCAGGTGGTGGGTCTCACGGGCAGGTTCAGGGGGAGGATGCACGTGGTTCAACGCTCTCGTCGACGCTCCAATGGAGCACCGGTCATGGCCGACGTGGCCCGGGCGGCCGGGGTGTCTATGCAGACCGTGTCTCGGGTGCTGAACACGCCTGGCCAGGTCTCGGCCACGACGCGAGAACGCGTCCATCGAGCCATTGGCGAGTTGGGTTACCGGCCCAACAGCACCGCTCGGGCCTTGGCCTCCAATCGCTCGCGTCTGTTGGGTGTGCTCACCCCCGCCGTGACGCTGTTCGGCCCGAGTCAGATCGCGATGGCGGTGGAGGCCTCGGCGCGTGCCGAGGGTTACTCCACCGTGAGCGCCACCAGCCCCGCAGTGGGAGCCAGTTCGGCCACGGTGCTTGATCATTTCCACACCCTCGGCGTGGAGGGCGTGATCATACTGGCCCCCACCTCCTCAGACGTCGAGGCGGCCGAGCGTTTGAGCCGTTCCTTGCCTGTGGTGATCATCTCGGCGCGTCCACTCGCCTCAGACACGGCGGCCCATGTGCTCATCGATCACCAGAGCGGTGCGCGTGCAGCCACCGACCATCTCGTCTCGCTCGGGCACCGCAGGATCGGCCACATCGCGGGGCCTCGGCAGTGGCTTGATGCCCAGGAACGAGAGTCGGGATGGCGCGGGGCCCTGAGCATGGCCGGCCTTGAGCCTGGCCCGCTGTTGCCTGGAAGCTGGCAACCTGAGAGCGGATACGCGGCCGGACGCGCCTTTCTAGCGTTGCGCTCAGCCCCGACTGCGGTCTTCGCCGCCAACGACTACCTAGCGCTGGGGTTCACCCGCGCCGTCACCGAGGCGGGATTACGCGTCGGCGAGGACGTGGGGCTGGTGGGCTACGACGACATGATCGGCCTCGACTGCGTCATCCCATCCCTCACCTCAGTGCGTCAACCGTTCGCGGAGGCTGGGCTGCGCGCGCTGGACCTGCTGTTGGCACGCATCGACGGCGAGCCGAGCGGCAGCATCGTCGTGACCCCGGAACTTGTGGTCAGGGAGTCGTCGGGCCCCGCGAGGTAATCAGGCGCCGGTGGAGTGGAGGCCTCCGTCGACATGGATCATCTCGCCCGTGGTGGCCGGGAACCAGTCGCTCAGCAGCGCAACCACCGCCTTGGCCGATGGCACGGCATCCGAGGCGTCCCAAGACAGCGGGGCGCGCTCGGCCCAAATTTCGTTGAAGGATGCGGCGCCAGGGATGGCCTTCTTCGCCACCGTGTCGATGGGTCCAGCCGACACCATGTTGCACCGGATGCCGTCTGGGCCCAGGTAGCGGGCCAGATAGCGAGACGTCGATTCCAACGCGGCCTTGGCTACCCCCATCCAGTCGTAGGCGGGCCAGGTCACGGTGGCGTCGAAGGTGAGCCCGACGACGCCCGCGCCTCGGTTGAGTAGCGGTTTGGCTGCCATGGTCAGCGACTGCAGCGAATACGCAGAGATGTGTAGCGCCTGCGAGACGGTCTCCCAGTCCGTGCTGAGGAACGCCCCGCCCAAGGCTTTCTCCGGATGCGCGAACGCGATGGAGTGGACAATGCCGTCCAGCCCGCCTGTGACGTGCTGCTCCACCGCGGCGGGAAGCCCCGCGAGATGCTCGGAGTCGGTGACGTCGAGCTCAATCACAGGCGGTGGCGTATCGAGCTTCGACAAGGCGCGCTGAGCCGGCGCGAGGGCACGGCCCGCGGCGGAGACGACGACGTTAGCCCCCTCGCGTTGAGCGATCTCGACCACTGCGTACGCGATGGAGGTGCGCATGGTCACCCCGGTGACCAGAATGTTCTTTCCTTCGAGCAGGCCCATGGATTTCCTTAGCTTCTCGTGATGGTAGTGGTCAGTGCCCCATGCCGAGGCCGCCGTCAACGGGCAGCACGGCGCCCGAGATGTAGCCGGCCTGGTCGCTGGCCAGGAACAGCGCGGCCTGCGCCACATCGTGCACGGCGCCGAGGCGTCCCGCTGGGATCCGCTTGGTGTAGTCGGCAATGACGTCGTCACCGAGCACCGCAGTCATGTCGGTCTCGATGGCCCCGGGCGCGATCACGTTGCAGGTGATGTTGCGCGCACCGAGTTCGCGGGTGAGGGAACGAGCCATACCCACGAGTGCCGACTTCGATGCGGCATAGTTGACCTGCCCTGGCGACCCCAGCAGGCCGACCACGGATGAGATCAGCACGATGCGCCCGAACTTACCTCGCGTCATAGGACGCGACGCCCGACGCACTACTCGGAACGTTCCATTGAGATTGGTGTCGATGACCTGATCCCAGTCCTCGTCCGTCATCCGCAGGAGCAGCGTGTCCTTGGTGATTCCCGCGTTCGCGACGAGCACCTCGACGGGGCCCAGTTCAGCCTCGACGGTAGCGAACGCCTCGTCCACTTGGGATTGATCCGTGATGTCGCAGGTCACGCCCAGCACGCCGTCGGGCACGCCGCCTGAACGATAGGTCGCGGCGACGCGGTACCCGGCGTCGCGAAACGCCTCCGCCATCGCTCGTCCAATGCCCTTGGATCCGCCGGTAATCAACACCACTCGTGAGTCAGCCACGAGAGAAACTTACACGGGTATGCTCCGACCCATGGCTAGGACCGCGGACGCAACGCTGATCACCAGCGCGCCGCGACACCGAAGCCTCGACGTGGAGGAGAGGCAGAAACGCTACCTCGTCACCATGGGCCTTCGCACCTTGTGCTTCCTCGCCTTTCTCGTGGTTCCCGGCTGGTGGAAGCTCGTGGCCTTGGCGGGTGCCGCACTGCTTCCCGCCGTCGCCGTGCTGCTTGCCAACAACATCGACCGCCGTCCACTGCCTCCCCTCCCGCCCGTGCCCGAGCCCAGCACCGCCCAGGCCATCACGACGGGCGAGGTGCTGCGGGGCAGCTTCGAGGAGCACACGTGAACAGGCTCGTCAGGCGCTGGGTCGCGTTGGGTGTCTTTGGGGCGGTCATGGCCACGGCTTTCGTCCTGTTGGGCAAGTGGCAACTGAGCCGGCTGGAGGAACGCCGCGCGGACAATGCCGTCTTAGAGGCCAACGCCGCCGCCGAGCCAAGGCCCTACACCGATATCATGACCGGCGACGTGGGCGACGAGGACCAGTACCAGCGGGTCACCGCCAAAGGGACATATCGGCAGGAGCAGTTCCAGGTGCGGATGCGTTCCGTCAACGGGGTCTATGGCAGTGAGATCGTGGCCGTGCTCGTCACCACCGAGGGAGACAACCTGCTGGTCGACCGTGGGCTCGTGTCGCGCGAGGGTGCCCGCCCCGACGTGAACATGCCACCACTGCCCGAGGGCGAGGTGAGCGTCACCGGGTATGTACGACGCAACGAGCAAGGTTTGGGCGGCGAGGGCACGCCGCACGATGGTCAGGTGCGCCTCATCGACTCGCAGGCCATCGGGGACGCGCTGGGTGTGCGGATCGTCGACGGGTATGTCGCGCTGATCGACTCGGACCCGGCCGAGGACCAAGCGTTGAGCCCTGTGGGAATGCCCGAAATCACCGAGGGCAACCACTTCAGTTACGCACTCCAATGGTTCGCCTTCACCATCATCGGCATCATCGGCATCGTGGTGCTGGTGCGCGGCGACCTTCGCGACCGTAGAAAGGCACTCGCTAAGAAGCGAGCCACGCAAACCGCGGCGGAATCCAGCGACACTGCAGCGGCCTCCGCGCAGGAGGAGGCCAGGTGAATCCGCTGGCGGGGTGGCTCACGTGCCCCACTTGTGACGCGGCCCTGGAGCCCGAGGAACGTCGGCTCGCCTGCCCAGCGGGCCACGGCTTTGACCTCGCCAAGCAGGGCTACGTCAACCTTCTTGGGCATGCTGCCCCGGCCAATGCGGATACCCCCGCCATGCTTGATGCCCGAGCCCGGTTCCTGGCCGCGGGTCACTATGCCGCGATCACCGAGGCCACCACCGCCGCGCTCGCCGGGTGCCGGCGCATCGTCGAGGTGGGGGCGGGCACTGGGCATTACTTGGCCGCCGCGCTGGAAGCGTTGCCCGAGGCGCGGGGCCTAGCCACGGATGTCTCCCCCGCCGCCGCGCGCCGCGCGGCGCGCTGTCATCCGCGGGCGGGTGCGATCGTCGCGGACACCTGGGCACACCTGCCGCTGCGCGACGGTACGGCCGACGCGGTGCTGTGTGTCTTCGCGCCACGCAACATGGAAGAGTTTCGCCGCGTGCTGTCGCCTGGCGGGCGACTCGTCGTGGTGGTACCCCAAACGGGGCATCTGGCCGAGTTACGCGCACGGCACGGCCTCCTCGACGTCGCCAGCGACAAGGCTGCCGGCCTCACCCGCCGCCCCGGATGGACCCTGACCGCTGAGACGAGTGTGGTGTCCCGCTTGGATCTGTCTAGTGGAGCGGTCGCTGACCTGATCGCCATGGGACCCAACGCCTTCCATGGCCTGCCCGAGCGGGTGGCGCCGGCCATGGTCACCCTGGCCGTCTCCATGCTGGTCCTCCGGCCATCCGTGTGACTAGCGCCGATAGGCTTCGGCCATGCCACTGACGAGCCATGCCCGGCTCCGCGATGTCTACGCCACGCCCATGGGCCGCGACGTGGTGGACCGGCTTCTGCTACAGGCGGGTCTTCCCCGTCGTATAGCCCCCGCCCTGGGCTGGATGCGCCTGAGCCTGGTGGAGCGGCTGGCTGCCCGCTTCGCCAGCCCCGGACTGGTGGATCTGGTGCTGGGTCTTGTCAATCAGGAAAGCGAGGCTCCTTCCGATAATCCGGCACCAGAGCCGGCACCGTGGTGGCGCGAGGCCGTGTTCTACCAGGTCTACCCTCGCTCGTTCGCCGACAGTGACGGCGACGGGCTGGGTGACCTGCGCGGCATCATCGGCAAGCTCGACTACCTGGCCGACCTCGGTGTCGATTGCTTGTGGCTCTCCCCCATCTTCGCTTCGCCGAACAAGGACATGGGCTACGACATCTCCGACTACCGCGCGGTCATGACGGAGATGGGCACCCTCGATGATGTGGATGAACTCATCGCGGGCTGCCATGAACGGGGCATGCGCATCATCTTGGATCTCGTGGTCAACCACACCTCGGACCAGCACGCCTGGTTCCAGGCCGCGCTCAAGGATCCGGACGGGCCCTTCGGCCAGTACTACTTCCTGCGTGAGGGCTCCCCGGACGCTCCACCCAACAACTGGCGCTCGTATTTCTCCGGCCCGGCGTGGCGGTGGCTGCCCGAGATCGACCGCTGGGCGCTGCACCTGTTCGCCGACGAACAGCTCGACCTCAATTGGGACAATCCCACCGTGCGCGGCGAGGTAGCCGACGTCGTGGCCTGGTGGATGCGTCGCGGCGTCGACGGGTTCCGTCTCGACGTGATCAACTACATCTCCAAGACCTCCGGGCTGCCCGATGGACACCCGTTCGTCGGGCAACTGCTGGAGTTCACAGGCGCGGAGCATTACTTCTACGGCCCGCGTCTACACGAGTTCTTGGCCGAATTGCGCCGCGAGGGTTTCACGCGCCGCGAGCCTCCCGTCTCGACGCCGCGCCGCCGATTCCCAGATGGGACTCTGGGCGATCCCCTACCCGCCGAGGCCACCGGAGTCATGGTGGGCGAGACCCCGGGGGTCGGCGTCGAGTTGGGCCGTCTACTCAGTGGCGTCGGCCGCGGCGAGATGGACCTCATCTTCAATTTCGACGTGCTAGACACCCCAGGCAAGACGCGCTGGAGCCAATACCGTTTCGACCCGTCGTATCTCAAGCGGTATTACGTCGACTACGCCAGCCGCCTCGGCGATGGTGACTGGCTGGCCGTCTTCCTGGACAATCACGACAATCCCCGGATGCTGAGCAAGATCGCAGGCGGCACGGAGACCGATCCGCACGTGCGTCGAGCCGTGGCGAAGCTGCTGGCCGCGATCCAACTCACCATGCGAGGCACGCCGTTCCTGTACCAAGGCCAAGAACTTGGCGCTATCAACCAAAATTTCGTCGGCATCGACGCCCTACGCGACATCGAGTCGATCAATCGGTATACGAGCCTCATCGCCGCCGGAATCACCGCGAACGATGCCTGGGCCGAGGTATTGGCCGGTTCTCGTGACCATGCCCGCGTCCCCATGCGTTGGACACCCGAAGGTGGGTTCACCACGGGAACGCCCTGGCTGGCGGGCACCGACGACGCCGTAGGGTTCTCGGCTGCGGAGCAGGCCTGCGACGCCGGGTCGGTGCTGTCGTGGCATCGCGAGTTGATTCGGCTGCGCCGGGAGCATCCGGCTCTGCGTCTGGGCGAGATCGAGTGGCTGCATCCTCGCCGCCGCCGGTATATCGGCTACCTACGCACCCTGGGTGAGGAGCGTGTCCTCATTGAATGCAACATCTCACCCAAGCCGCTGCGCCGCCCGAATGTGATAGGCCGGGTGAAGCCCCTGCTGGGCGGCCCACGCGGTAGAACGATGGCTCCGTGGGAAGCCACAGTGTCGCTGGTCGGCTGACGATCCTTGGCCGACCATACTTAAAGTCATGCTCACCCTCGAAGAGATCTTCCCGCCCTTCGCCTTACGGATCACCTGTGGGCCCGTCGAGTTGCGGCTATTGAGAGACGATGACCTGCCAGAGCTGGTTGACCTGGTCCGAGGAGGCATCCATGCCCCAGATCAGCCCATGCCATTCCTGACCAACTGGCACGAGGCTCCCTTCGCTCCGGGCGACCCCGACGGCTTCCCCGCGACCTCGTTGCCATGGTGGTGGACGCAGCGGGCCAAGTTCGCCCCCGACGCGTGGGCTCTCGAGTTCGTCGTGCGTCGCGATGGTGTGCTGGTGGGCATGCAGGACATGCTGGCGAATGACTTCGCCCAGACCCGGCACGTCGCGACCGGCTCGTGGCTCGGGCTGCCTCACCAAGGCGAGGGAACTGGAACGTTGATGCGCCAGATGGTGGTTGGCTTCGCGTTCGACGAGCTCGGCGCCCTCGAGTGCAGCTCGGGTTACATGCTCGGCAATCACGCATCGGCGGCGGTGAGCCGCAAGACCGGTTACGTGGCGGGCGGCCGCCGCCGCATCGTGCAGGTCACGGCGGAAGGCAAGGTGGGCTCCGTCGAACAGAGCGTGCTGGTAACGCCGGAGACCTACATTAGGCCGGCGGAAAAGGTAAGCGTCCAAGGGGCCGACGTGCTGCGTCGCTTCTTGAAGATCGAGCGTTGAGTCTCATGCACAGGGCTTGGTGGCGTAGACCCGGAAGCGGCGCTGAGTGACGCGGATTGGCCGGTCGGTGTCAAGAG
>JBHADA010000213.1:0-21372 GCA_041854805.1 Arachnia sp. | reverse complement strand
GGTCCCAGATTCGATCTCCGGGCTCGAAGCCCTCGCCATGCAAGTGCTCTTCCGGGACAAACAAGTGCTCTTCCGGGACAAACTCGAACAGATTCTGGAACCGATGAGCCTTCCGGCGCCCGCAGGGGAGAATGACGCCGAGCGGAAGGGGCTGTCACTCGACGATGCACGTGAGGCCTATGACTGGTGTTGGCACGCCACTGCTGCCCTTCATCTCTGGCACTACCAAGGAGAACCCGCAGACCTGCTTCAGCTTGTTGATCTAGCTTCAACGCCGAGTGAACGCGCCGCAGCGTCCGTGCTCTGCTGTGTCTATCACTTCGACGAGAACGATCCCGATACGGCGCTCCAAGTGCTTCAGGGTGCCCTGGCACATGACGACTACGCCCCAGTGGATCACGCATGGCTAGAAGCTCAACGAGCACGGGCGCTGCTGGAGATCGGACGACACGAGGAGGCTTTCGACCTCGCGATGAAGACCCAGCGAATCCATCGAGAGGCACCGTCAGACGTCACGGCTGCGGCCATCGCCGGCGCGTGCGCTCGGACGGCGTTCAGGGCAACCGGCTGGATGCAGGGCGACATCGCCAACATCATCCAGCGCAGCGACAACCCAGCGTCGTGGTGGAGAACACAGGTGATGTCCTACGGGCTATCCGCTCATCTCTCTGAGGAGTTCCGGAGATGGAGCGAGGATGCGTCGATTCGAATCGGGGGCTCGGACACTGCCCACAAGCGCCTGCTTTCCGCAGCGTTGCTGGCCTCGTGCGCTGGTGATCATGACGGGTGGCGTAGCGCAATTGGCGCTCTCGCGGAGCACTTCCTTGTCACCACCGGCCCCACGGATGATCCCAACAGGGTCGCAGGCCGGCTGACGCTTCTCCGGCTCTCCGGTGACAGCAAGAGCACTGGGCGCGCGACTCGACACATCGTACACACGGGTCCAACGATGGCCGCCAGGATCGCAGCGAGCAGCGTGGACTTGTCTCGATCGACTCAAACGACCGCTTTGGCAGATATCGAACTACTGACAGCCGCCGGCGACGTTCTCGAACCATCACGCGCCGACGAAATCTGTGCGTGGGCGCTAGCGATGCTCCAAGAGCCACAGGCCTACCTGGAACGCGCCCGGCCTACATTCATCGTGCTCTACAAGATCATCGATCTGCTGAAGGCCATGGTGTGGACGTTGAGCGAGGACGCCCTCCACAACGTGATCGACTACTTCCTCGGCCAGCCCCCGGTCACCGACGACGGAACCGCGCAGACCCTCGCCAAGCTGATCCATACGATCCCCGCATCCGCGTGGCGTGAGAGTGACCGTCAGCGCGCGGCGAACCGATCTGCCAGCGACGCCTCCTACCTACGCGAGGCCTTCTTGAGGGTCGCTGCTCCTACAGTTGTGGAGAGTCGCGAGCAAGTCCTTCAACGAGCCCGGGCCGGGGAGTTGATCGTCTTCGAAGCCATCGACGACGTGCGAACGCTGCCCTCCGATGCAGTCAATGCTCTTACTGACCGACTGTGCAGCGTCATCGACAATCTCATCGAGAATGCCGCCAATGGGGCGTACGGCTTCGGCGGTCTCGACCCCGGCCATGCACTTGCCCTGCTTGGTGTCTGGCACCCGTGGAATGGGCGGTGGGATCGTATCGAAGCTCTGTTGACGGCTCCCAGGGTCAGACCTAAGCAACAGTCTGGCGCCTTGCAAGTAATCGCCATCCATGGAGCGATGCTCGCCGACTCAATCAAGACACAACTTGTCGAAGCCGTGTCAGCGCTTCGGAACCGAGAACCAGTGCGGACCTTCTTCGATGGCGACGAGGACATCCGAGGCCTCGCCGCCGAAGCGATGGCTGCTCTCACAGACGAAGTCGTGCGCGAGTCTTTGATACGGGAGCTGTTGGGCGGGGACACCGTTCACCGTGCCGCAAGTGCCCGGATCATCGAACGTTTCGGAGACAAGGCAGATTCCGAAATCCTTCTCGTCTTAGCGGGTGACGCAAACGAAACCGTACGTGATGCAGCACTCAGGGGGCTGAGCAGGTTGGTCGTTGCCGACCGCGCATCCGAGGGAGCCGTGACAATCCTGTCGCAGGTCCTGACATCGGGCGGCAGGGAAAGTGCCGCGGCGGTTCTTTCCGGGCTTCAGACCCCTTCGGGCGGGCCAGCCGTTTCTCAACTGTTGACCATCGGCGCCCAGCACGCTTCAGCACAGATTCGGAAAAGAGCTTCGCGCCAAAGCACCACCGACTGACAGCCCGTCATCGGCCACTGAAGTGACCCCTGCTCCACTGCAGGGCGGATGTCGAGTAGTCAGTCGGCACGGTCTCAGTCTTCGCGCTCCTCGGCATTGCCGGGCCACATGAACCTCACGTGGGCGAAGTTTGCCGCGACGGGCGTTTCGGAGCTCCGTTACGATGGGCCCATCCATAGGGATGTACTTTCCATCTGGCGACGAGGTCGGGGAATGCATGCCACACCGGGCTCGATCGCAGTGGGGTCACTAGTAGGAGTGATGTGGCTCGGGCGGTTAGCGGTGGTCAGTGGGGGAGCAGGGTTCGACTGATTTGCTTCGCGGCCTCGACGGGGTCTGTTTGCGGGTCTATCTGGACGGTCAGTGCGTCGAAGACAATTCCGTCCACCAGGTAGTGCAGCGTGCGGACCATGTCGGGCCCACCGGGGAGGCCGCGTTGCTCGTGGAAAGAAACATCCTGCACGAAGCCCTCGCGCAATACAGGCGTGATCAGCGCGGCGATGTCGGGGGACCTCGTGGCTTCTAGGCGCAGCTCGAACCATGCCCTCGCTAGGTCGGGCTGGGCCAGGAGTCGCTCGACGATGTAGCCCACGTAGGCGGGCCCAGCATCCGCCTCTGCTAGTTCCCCTAGCTTCTCTAGCCGTTCAGTGGCGGGCTCGAGCGCCTTGAATAGACGTGTTGCCATCCCGGCGAAGAGCGCGGACCGTGTCGGGAAGTAGTTCGATGTGGTGCCGAGTGGGAGGTCAGCCTCGCGATCCACTGCCCGATGCGTGAGAGGCCGCGGCCCGTCGCGCCCAAGGATGTGCAGGGCGGCGTCGCACACCATGGCGCGTCTGTCCGGGTTGGCAACCATGTCACGAACACTACCTGCTATCCACGACGTATGTTGTACTTAAGTAGCAACAACGCCTGTAGTGATTGGATTCGTGATGCGCAAACTTGTCTACTACGTCGCCGCTTCGATCGACGGCTACATTGCCGACCGTCATGGCGACTTCTCAGCCTTCCCCCAGACCCCAGACACGCTGCAGGAGTTGTTCGCTCGCTACCCGGAAACCTGCCCAGTCCACGTTCGGGAAGCGCTCGGCGTGACGGGGGAGGCTCGCCGGTTCGACGCCGTGGTCATGGGGCGCCGTACACATCAGCCCGCGCTGGACGCAGGCCTCCTCGACGGCGCCTATCCACACCTCACCCAGTACGTGGTCACGCACGAGCCGCTGCCGCCCTCGCCCTCGGTCCAACGGGTTGACCGAGACCCGGCTGGCTTCATCGCGGACCTCAAACGTCAACCTGGTAAGGACATCTGGCTCTGTGGCGGCGGCAACCTCGCGGCCCAGCTTCTTGACGAGATCGACGAGATCCAGATCAAGGTCAACCCCATCCTGCTCGGCGAAGGCATCCCCCTGATCCGAGGATCGAAAGCGCCGCTGCCGATTGAGCTTGCAGGATCCGAGCAGCTTCCCGGCGGCATTGTCCTGAACACTTACCGTCGAGCATAGGGACCTGTTGGTCGGGTTGCGCTCGACGGGGTCCTGCGGTCGGCGGGGTTCGTTGCAGACCTTCCAGCTATAGAGTGAGGGCCGGCATGAAGACCGGGGTGTGCTTTCTGTCTGGCGACGAGGTCGGGGAATGCATGCCACACCCGGTGCACTGATGGCTCTGCCGTGAACGTCGAGGATGGACAGCACGGCTCGGAATTGCTTGCAGTCAGCGGCAGATGAGTGCGCCACTTTTGGCGGTGTAACGGGGTTCGTCAGGCGGCCAGGGCCGGGCCGCCCAACGCGGCGACTGCGCTTCTCAACCGCACCTACGCCGTCACTCCAGTTCTTCCCAGAGGCCAGTCGCAGACTGCCTCGTCGGCGGCTGGCGTTTGTATCCGGCAGAAATATCCTTGAGTCATGACGACAGATCGTGCGGCGAGTTCCTACTCCACGGGTGGTGGAGGCGTCGTCCTGGAGCACCGCTACGCTGCGACGCTCCTCGCGCGATTGCTCGTCGGAGCCCCTTGCGCAGAGATCGGCGACAACATCGAACTGATCAAGGTACGCCTTCAGGCGAGTGACATCAGCGCCGTTGACGACATCGTCCTCGAGGGTAAAGCGCCCAACGGGGCCCTCCATCGAGCCTCTATCGGAGTTCGTCGTGATCCAGCCCTCAACTCCAGCGACACAGCCTCAGTTCCTCTCATTCGCGCCTTCTTGGCGGTTGTCACGGAGCACTGGGACGAAGTGTCAGCTGGCCGATGGTCGCTGGTGCTGGCGGTGGCCGGGTCGAGACAGGCGTTCGGGCAGGTAGCGGCGCTCTCGGTGATTGCCCGGTCGGTTTCCAGCGCCGACGCCTTCGACGCCGCCGTGAATCGCACCGGAGCCGCCAACGCTCGTACACGGCAACGCCTGGCGCACCTGAAGGAGCTGGTTGTCGCCGCCGCGGTCGAGGACATCGACCTCGCCGACCTCGGCGCGGATGAGCTCGTTTGGAGACTGTTGTCGAGCCTGTCCGTTCGCACCTTGAGGCTTGAAGGAGTCGACACGTCTGACCGATCGTCTGCTGTCGCAGTCCTCCAGGGGGCCGTCCTTGATGGAACGTCGGCAACGGCAGAGGCCGTGCTGCACAGTCTTGCCGAGCTCGTCGGAGAGTACGCCCCGTCTGGCGCGCAGGTGACAGGTGCGATGTTGCGCCGCCGCCTTACTACCTATCCGATGAAGCAGTTCGGGCCTCACCAACGCGCCTGGGCGATCGTCGAACGTCTCAATAGCCTCCTGCACCAGCAGACCAGTTCGACCATTTCTGCTGGGCACGAGTCGGTTCATCTTCAGCGCGAGGAAGCTGTCGAAGCGCTCCGGCGGTCAATGGAGTCCTGCGCCGATACAGGCGGGCCGCTCATAGTTACGGGCGAGCCAGACGTCGGCAAGTCTGCGCTCTCGGTCGCGGTCGGGGACTTGCTGCGGACCGACGGAGCGTTCGTCGCGTCTATGAGCCTCCGAGACGTTCCCGGCAGTGTCCTCGAGTTCGAGGGCCAACTCGGCGGAGTGACTCTGACTGACCTCTTCAACGGCGCGCCGACCGCCACGGCGCGGCTGCTCGTGGTCGACGGGTGCGAAGCAGTCTTGGAGGGAAAAGAGTCGCTCTTCACGGAGTTGGCTGCGTCGGCAATGAAACAATCCATCGGCGTCGTGGCAGTGACGCGGTCCGACGGGGCGAAGTTCGTGGAGGCTGTGTTGCAGCGGGTGGCCGCCACGGTAGATCCCTTGCAGAAGGTGCAGACCCATGTGATCCAGGAGCTCACCCAGGCCGAACGCGCGCTCCTCGCCGAACGCATCCCCGGGCTAACCCGAGTCAACGAAAACGCCAAATCCAACTGGTTGCTGGGGCGCCCGGGGCTGGTCGACGCCCTACTGCGTTCCGGCCGGCCCATCGAGCCCGATCATCTCCTCTGCGAGGCGGACGTCTACGTCGCCGTTTGGAACGGCCTCGTGCTCCGCGATGGGACGCATAGACCGGGTACTGCGTCGCCGGAGGAGCGCGAAGACGCAGCCCTCACGATCGCTCGGCGGCGTCTCGGAGCGCATGAGGCAAATCCTACTTCCGCCGCGGTCAGGGAGCTGCGTTCCGACGGGGTCTTCCGTGCCGACGCAAACCCTGCCCTCTCTCAAGGGCCTGACTTCTCGACAGACCTGTACCGCGACTTCGCGTTATGCAGACTCTTCCTGAAAGTCGGGTGGACGCCACTCACCGAGAACGCGGCTCCCCGCTGGACGATTCGGGCAGCGAGGTTGGCGTGCGAAGCGCGCCTGGCGAACCTAGGTGGTCGAACACGCCGTCAAGTCTGGGATGAGCTGGCCGAGGAGTTCAACGCCATAGCCGCTGGCGAAGGGATCCGATGGAGAGAGGTCCCCGTCGAAGCCCTCCTAACCGTCGGCGATGCACGCCAAGCGATCGGGGAGCTCTGGGACGTACTCCAACGAGGAGAGGATCTCGACGCGCTGTTGCGCCTCGCGGCTTCGCGATACGGAGGCGTGTTCGGTGACCGGTTCGCATTGGCTCCCATTGTTGAGGTTGCCTTCTGCGAAGGTAGAGACCTCGGGCGGCCGCAGGCTGGCACGCGCGACACTCAGCACAAACGTGTCCAGGAACTGGTACTCGCGTGGTTGCGCGGCATGGCTCACGCCGGCGCAGGTCCTGACCCTCTCCGTCAGCGAGTGCGTGAAACGATCCTCGGACAGGACCGGCCCCTGTATGACGAGTTCGCAATCCAAGCTCTAGCCGCACTGGGTGAAGATCTCAACGATGCCGCTGCCTCGTGGCTGCGCACAGTCGCGCGCGAGCGGCCGAATTCACTTCACGAGATCCCCGAGTCACCGTCCTCGGTGCTCGCTTTGGCGTCAATCGACCCCGACCTGCTCCTTGAACTCACCGAGGCCTACTACATCGAGCAGCCCCAACCAGAAGACACTGAACTCGGGTGGGCCGGTCTGAGGGGCCGCAGCCATCTCGACGACGGGATCCGCGACTTCGGACATGGCAACAAATTCGGGTTCGGGCCGCCTAGTGCCGCCTGGTACTTCGGGCCCTTCTTCAGGCTGCTGAACCTAAGGCCGCTCAAGACCATCGCGTTCATAAACCGGATGCTCAACCAGGCGGCTTTCTATCGCGTCACAGACGAGACTCAGACTCTGACCGCCAGCGTTGACTGGAGCAGCTATCCGGGCGCGTCGCTGCATCTGACTGCCAAGAGCGGGCAGCGGCATTACGTCGGAGACTCCCACGTGTGGAGTTGGTACCGCGGCACCAGTGTCGGTCCCTACTCGTGCATGAGCGCCCTCCTTGCGCTCGAACGCTTCATCGACCACTTGCACAGCGAAGCTGAGATCCCGTTGGCCACCATCGTCGATCTCCTCCTGGAGGACTGCCACAATCTCGCGATTCCCGGGCTGCTCCACGGGTTCTTGACCCGACACCTCGACGAAGTGGGAGACCTCCTCGACTCGTTTCTCGCCGACGTGACCGTCTGGCACTTGGAGATTGGGCGCGTGACGACTGAAGGGGCGTTCACCGTGCGAGACCGTGACGCCGACATGCTGGTAGGCCAAGACAAGCGCAGATACTCGCCTCACGAAACTGTCAGCTGGATGGTCGTCAACGCACGCGCGGCCGGTAACCAGGCACGTCTCGACCAACTTCGCGCAGTCGGCTCAAGACTACTGGAGTCGGCTCAACGGAATGTTGACGCCGAACAAACAGTGGCATCGGAACCAGACCCTGCCGAGGCAGCTCTGACGAGAGAAGGGCCGGAGCAGTACCTGGCAATGATCGGCAGCTGGGCTGCGGAGTTCAGCGCCGAGAACTACGAGGCATCGGTCGTCGACGGCGGCGTCGTCGTTCAGTTCGGGCGTCCGGCAGAACTCGAAGCTGCACTAGCGCCAAGCAACGCCGAGATCAAGGCTACGCAGGCGTTCTTGCGCCTGCAGGTCGCATACGCGTTGAAGAACGAGACACCTGAGGCATGGCCGGTTGACTCGATCACTGCGGACATTGCCGAGGCGAGACGTCTCATGGATGAGAGCTCGTCCGCGATGCTTAACCGGCACGAAGACCCCGTCGTGGCGGTCGCGGCCGCAGGCCTGCGCGCGCACGCTCTGGGTCTCGCGACACTAGAACGGACCGAGTTGGACTGGGCGGTCGACATAGTTCTCACTGCAGCTGAAGAGCCATGGATAGATAGTTTCAGCTCCTCCTCTAGTCTCTTCTCCATGGGCGCCGACCGTGCCGCGGCCATCGCGGTGCCGCTTCTACTCCTGCCGGTCTTCGAGCACCTGGACGTGGACGCCGGTCGCCTTCAACGAGCCTTAGTCTCGTTGGCGACAAGCGTCTACGACGAGGTTCGCACCGCCTTCGCGAAAGGGACGGCGCCTGTCTGGGCAGCAGACTGCGCCACCAGCGAGGGGACGGTTTGCACGCGACACGAGCCGCTATGGGAGGCCATCCAGGCCTGCGTTTCGACCGTTCGCCTAGGGCCGTGGGAGTACGAAACGCAACGCCGACAACCTATCCCACTTGAGGGTCCCTTTGAGCAGACACTACTGACAGTCCCCGGCGACGAACTCTTGGTCAACCGTCTCCGCATGCCAGTGGTCTGCAACCACGCCGCGCTCTCGTCCCAATGCACGGCTGCACGCGCGGAACTCCTCACTAACCCGCTTTGGGACGCTCACCTGCGAGCCCTTGATCACGCCTGGCGCGGGAACTACGACCACCTGGGCGAACGCCATCACGAGCTCGTCGCACGCCTGTTCATCCAGCTTGCAACCGAAGGAGACAGGGAAGCGCTGAACGCGCACCTCCGCCTTTTCGCGTCGAACGCACACGCCCTTCATCTGTTGCTTCACAGCTTCGCAACCGCGTTCAGCTACGACGACGAACTGCGCCCCCTGCTGGCCGAGTTCTGGCCGCCATTAATGGCGACGGTTCTCGACGAGATCGACTCAGACACGAGCCTGATCGACGACTCCACTTCGTGGCACGACTACGCGATCTCCGCACTACTTCCTGTACCGCAGATCAAGCCGGAAGACCTTGACCCCGATGCAACGCTGAACAGCTGCAGAGCTTCTTGGGCACCGCCCGACGCCTTCGAAGGGGTGGTCGATCGATGGCTGGCCATTGGGAAGGGCGAGCCGAAGTGCGCCGAGGCCGTGGCGCAGTTCGCCCGGACGGCCCCGACCAGTTGGCAGGCAACAACCGGACTCGTCTGGTTGGAGAGCGTGCTTCACGGAAGGTTCGGCGCGTTCGCAAACCGCATATGGTTCGTGACCAACTGGCTAGAGGAGCTACGCGCCTCCGCAGCTGTGGTGGGCCCGCCGCTCGCCCGCTACCGCCGTATCGTGGACGGACTCGCCGCGGCTGGCGATTCGGCGTCGGTAGTGCTCCAACAGCTTGAAGAAAGTTAGCCGCTCATCTGGCGGGGTGCCTCATCCCGACTGAAAATTCCTGGGAGCTGATCCATCCCGCTGCGCGTCATTCTAGGCGAAAGGACGTGACCAGGGGGTGCTCGACAACGTCCGCACATGGGCATTACCGGTAGCACGCTAACCTAACGTGACTGGGCGAAATCTGCGGCGACGACCGGTTCGGATCTCCGTTACGATGGACCCATCCATAGGGGTGTGCTTTCTATCTGGCGACGAGTCCGGTGATGGAACCTACTGATGGATGCCTTCACGCGTACCCGGAAACCGGGGTAGTCGGTTCTTCCCCGAACGCCGCCACTGCCTATGCGCGCCGCCGGCCATTGAGCCAGGCACCCACCCAGGTGCGGCGCACCAGCCAGTGGTAGCTGACCAGCAGGAGCGCGGTGGTCAAGGCCCAGTTGATGGCCAGCTTCAGCAGGATGGGCCAGCCCAGGCCCGCCAGCGGGATCTCAATGGCCACGACCAGCGGCAGGTGCATGAGATACATCCAGTACGACGCGTCGGCCAGGTAACGCACCGCCGGGTTCTCCTCTGAGAAACAACGCATCCCGCAGCCCAGCAAGGCCGACGTCAACAGCCAGGAAGCCAGCGCCACGCAGGGGAGCTGCGGCGCGGGGTGGCCGGCCAACAGGAACCCCGCCGTCGCGAGCCCCAAGCCGAGCCCCAGATGGAGGCGCCACCGCCCGCCGATCGCCTCCAGCGAGCCGGGCGCGGCGTGCAGGAACCATCCGGTGAGGAAGGCAGCCAGATACGCCAGGGTGGAGGGGACTTCGGGGACGATGGTCACCGGCGCGGTGATGCCCGCGCTCGGGTCTCCGCCTTGCAGCGCTAGAGCTACGCCCAGGCAGACCGCCGGAAGCAGCATTCCCCACCAGGAGGCGAGCCAGCCACCGATCCTGCCCGCCCAGGCCCCGGCCCGATCCCTCCCGAGCAGCCGGATGGCGACGAACCGGCCAGCCACGGTGAGCACCACCAGATAGAACAACAGCACCAGAAACCACAACTGCCCCGGGGTGAGGATCTCCAGCGGGGTACTCGCCCGCGGCGGCGCGTCGAGCCCGCGAGAGCGGGCCCCTGCATAGGCCAGGAGGCCCAATGGCAACACCGCCACCGGCCAGAACGCGACGGCGGGCAGCAGGATGCGGCGAGTCCGGTCACCGAGATAGGCCCGCACCCCTCGACGCTGCACCACCATGCGGCCGAAATAACCGGCCAATACCATGAACAGCGTCATCCGGAACAGGTGAATGAGGTAGAGCGCCAGCAGCGCCCACAATGAACTCTTCGAGTCGGCGATCAGCCACTGGGAACCAATGCCCGGTACGAAGGGCATCACCGAATGCAAGACGATGCCTAGGAGCAAGGCGAAGGCGCGGGTGGCGTCGAGCCCGTGAAGGCGGGGGTGAGGGGATCGGGTTTCCATGCCAATGACGCTAGAGAATCCGCGCGCACGCCACCATCCGCCGATCGGGGGATAGCGTCGGCCACGCCGCGGGCGCGACAATTGCGGCATGGCCGCCTCGTCCCAGCCCCTCGCCGCGCTATCGCGTTGGGCGCCGCTGGCGATGCTGGCGGCCTCAGTGGCTATCGGAGCGTTGCTGTCAGACGTCTTCCCGGCCGACTTCGCCTCGTCCATCCCGCTGACCGTCGTGCTGTTTGGGGGGCGTTTGGCGCTGGCCATCGTCGACCCGCCGCTGGGCCCGAGAGCCGGGACGATGTTCGTCGCCGCCAACCTGGCGGTGACCCTAGTGGGATCGATGTTTAACCCGCTGCTGAGCATCTACGGCTTCGCCGGATACGTCGATCTGGAACGCTACATGCCCGCGCGGTTGCGGATGCCGTCGGTGATCGCCACGGCACTGGTCATCGCCGCGGGCCAAACCGGCGGCCTTCCCGGGGTGGTAGGGCTACCCCTGCTCTACGTCTTGTTGGCGGTGGTCAATGTGGCGATCGCGCTGATGATGTTCGGCAGGGCTCGCGACCGCGAGCGCCAGATGCGGGAACGGGAGGAGGCGGCCGTGGCGCTGGCGCGGGCCCACGAGGCCAATGCCGAACTGCACCGTCAACTCGCCGACAGCGCCCGCGAGCGGGGAGCCGCCGAGGAGCGTGCCCGCCTGTCGCGCGAACTGCACGACACGGTGGCGCAGGGCATCATCGGGGTGATCCGGCAGCTCGACGCCATCGACGAGGCCGCCCTGGATACCGATGCTCGTACCAGGGTGGAACGCGCCACCAGCGCCGCCCGAGACTGCCTCGTCGATGCTCGCCGCGCGGTGCGAGAACTCGCGCCCAGGGAACTGAGCGAGAGACCCTTCCCGGACGCGATCCACGACGTGGCTCGCACGTGGGCCCGGGCGAACCGGGTCGCCATTGAGGCCGACCTGGAAGACGCCCCAGGGTCCTCACCGCACGAGGGCACGGTACTGCGCATCGTCCAGGAGGCGCTCACCAACGTCGCCCGGCACGCCTCGGCCACGTCGGTGAGGCTGGTGCTGTCCGCATCCGGGGAGGGGATTGAACTGGCCATCGACGACGACGGGGTGGGGTTCGACCCGGCCCGGCCCACGGTCGGGCTTGGCCTGGCAGGCATGGCCGCCCGGATCCGCGAGGCCGGTGGCACATTTGCGATCGACTCCGCCCCGCAGGAGGGGTGCCGAATTATGGTGAGGATCCCATGAAACTGCGCGTGATCGTCGTGGACGACCATCCCGTGGTGCGCGACGGGCTCGTCGGCATGCTCAGCGGCGAGGACGGCATCGAGGTGCTGGGTCAGGCCGACAGTGGCCCGACAGCGCTCGCCCTCGTGGCATCGACCGATCCTGACATCGTCCTGCTCGACTTGCGCATGCCCGGAGGCGACGGCTGGTCCGTCATCGCTACGCTCCGCGCTCAGTGCCCGGACCGTCCCCGCATCCTGGTGCTCACCACCTACGACTCACCGCGCGACATCCATCGCGCCATGGACGCTGGCGCCGACGGCTATCTCCTCAAGGACGCGCCCAGGGCCCAACTCATGGAGGCCATCAGGGCCTTGGCCGAGGGGCGCCAAGCGATGAGCGCCCGGGTGCGTGATTCCCTGGCCGAGGCCAAGGCGATCGGACTGACGGAGCGGGAGCGGCGCGTCCTGGAACTGGTGGCCGATGGGCTTACCAACCGGGCCGTCGGCTCCCGGTTGGGCATCGGGGAGGCGACGGTGAAGACGCATCTGGCGAATCTCTATTCGAAGCTCGGAGCGGCAGATCGTGCCGCCGCCGTGCGGATCGCCTGGGAGCGAGGCCTCGTCTGAGGGAGGCCCGCTACGAGGGAGACGAGGCGCTCGCCTGTTTCTGGTGGGCCGGCTCGTCGCCGTGGAGGGCGATTCCGCGTGGCGGGGTGTCCTCGGTGCTGGGGTCGCGGTGGGCGTCGTCGTCAGGCTCGTCGGCCTCTCGTGCCCTCTTGCCCTCTTCCTTGGGCCCCGCGAGCACCTGGTAGGCCGTTTCGGAAGAGTCGCGCAAGAACTGGGCGCAGCGATCACGCTCCTCGTCCTCGCCGATGCGGCCGGCCGCGAGGCTCAATGCCCACAGGCATCTGAGGAAGCCGCGGTTGGGCTCGTGTTCCCAAGGCACATGACCGGAGCCCTTCCAGCCATTGCGGCGGAGTTGATCCAAACCGCGATGGTAGCCGGTGCGGGCGTACGCGTAGGCTGCCACAGCGTTGGCGATGCCCTCCTCAGACAGGCACGTCTCGGCCAGGAGCGCCCAGCACAACGACGATGCCGGATGGGCGGCCACCACCTCCAGGAAGTGATCGCGTCCGCGTTCCGCGATCGCGGCCAGCGCCGGGTCGACCGGCAGATGGACCGTCACATCGGAGGCGATGAGGTTTTCACGCGTGGCAGTCATGCGTCCAGACTAGTTGCCGCGGTGTCTAAATTGGGCGATTTGCAGGCGGGTTGCGCCGGTTTTCAATTTTCTGTGGCCAGGGCCTCCGCCACGGCACGCAGGGCCTCGGCGGCTTGAGGGCCGCTCGCGCTCAGGTGCACGGTCTCGCCCTGGCGGGCGGTCAGCGTCGCGAGACCGACGGTGCTACTCGCCGCCACCGGACCCCGGGTGGCGGTGCTGACCAGCACCTCGGCGTCGAAGGAGCGGGCGAGTTGGGCCAAGCGCGCGGCGGGCCGGGCGTGTAGCCCGTGCGGATCAGCGATCACCACGTCGCTGGTCAACGCGTCCGTGACGGTGGGGGGCGGAGGCTGGGATGCCTCGGGGCCTCCCAGCGCCGCCTGCTTGGGACGAAGCGCGGCCTCGGCCTCGGCGGCCACCTCGTCGAGGGAGGAGCCCATGGCGGCCCGCACCACACCGGCCACCAGCCCTTCCACGAATGGCGCGTTCAATACCCGGATGGAGGCTGACTCGCCGTATAGCTCGATGCCCATCTCGGCGCTCATCACTGCGGAGCCCATGTCGACGAACACGGCTACGCCATCGCCCTGGTCGACCTCGGCCAGAGCGGCCATGACAGCCGTGGCGTCGGTGCCGAACGTGCCGTCGGGGAGGCCCGCCGCGATCGCCAGACTTGGCGCATCACCGTGCACCATCTGGGCCGCGAGATCTACCGCGGCCTCCGCCAGTGCTCGGCTGTGCGAGACGACGACTATGCCGACCGCCATCAGGCCAACACCTCAGCCAGGGCGTCCATGAGGTAGGACGCGGACGCGGCCCCCGGGTCGAGATGGCCCGCCGACCGCTCGCCCAGATAGCTGGCGCGGCCCTTGCGGGCCACCATGGGTACCGTCGCGTCGCGGCCCTCCCGGGCGGCGGCCTGGGCGGCTCGGGAAGCGGAGGCTAGGCCGTCGCCAACCGAGGCGCGGAACGCCTCCACTGCCGGGGCGAGGGCGTCCACCATCGTCTTGTCGCCGAGTTCGGTCTTGCCGCGGGCCACGAGGCCATCCAGTCCAGCCTGTAGCGCCTCGCCAAACGCCTCGGCGGGCACTTGAGTGAACGTCCCTGTGGTCATGCCCATCTTCATGAGGAACGTGCCATACAGCGGGCCGCTCGTGCCTCCGACGTTGCTGACTAGGGTGAGCCCGGCCTTCTTGAGAAGCGCGTCCACAGTGTTGGCCTGGTCCATCTGGGACACCACGGCTTCCATGCCACGGGCCATGTTCACGCCATGATCCGCGTCCCCGATGGCCGAATCCAACTCGGTGAGGTGATCTTTATTGGCCGTGACCAACTCGGCGAAACGGCGTAGCCAGGCGGAAATAGATTCGACTGAAACGGTGCTCACAGGCCCCACCGTAGCCCCACCGTGGCGACTGGCGCGTCCCAGAGGCGCAATAGCTCGTCGTCCCCGCGCAGTAGGGTCAGGGAGCAGCCAGCCATATCCAGGCTGGTGACGTAATCCCCGACGAGGCTGCGGGCCACCGTGACCCCAGCCTGCTCCAAGAGGGCGGCGATCTCGCCGTAGACGAGATATTGCTCGATCAGTGGCGTGCCGCCTAGACCGGTGAGCAGCGCCAAGACGGGGGCTCCGGTGAAGTCGAGGTCAGCCAGGATGGGGTCGACCAGGGCCGCAGCGGCCTCGCTCGCCGTCATCATGGGGACCCGCTGGCGGCCCGGCTCGCCGTGGATCCCCACTCCCAACTCGATCTCGTCCTCGGGCAGGTCGAAAGTCGGCTTGCCTGCGCTGGGCACGGTGCACGAGGTCAGCGCGAGCCCCATCGAGCGGCAGCCATCGGCGACGCGATGCGCCACCTCGGCCACCTCCGCCAAGGGGCGGCCCTCCTCGGCCGCGGCCCCGGCCAGTTTCTCGACGAACACGGTGCCGCCGATGCCGCGGCGTCCAGCCGTCCACGTCGAGTCCTTGACTGCCACGTCGTCGGCCACCACCACGGAGGCCACCTCGGCCCCCGAGATTTCGGCGGCCATCTCGAAGTTGAGCACGTCGCCGGTGTAGTTCTTCACGATGTGCAACACGCCCGCGCCCCGGTTGACGCTCTCCGTCGCGGCCACCACCTGATCCGCGGTGGGGGAGGTGAACACCTCGCCCGCGCACGCGGCATCGAGCATGCCCGTCCCGACGAATCCACTATGCAGCGGCTCATGTCCGGATCCTCCGCCGGAGACGAGAGCCACCTTGCCGTCTTCCTTCGGCTGAGCGCGGTACACGACCCGCTGGTCTTGGTCGACGCGGAGGCTCGGCTCGGCCACGGCGAGCCCTCGTAGGGCCTCGGCGAGCACATCGGATGCGGAATTGATCAGCTTCTTCATTGACTCTCCTCAACAGGGCGCCCCGTCGCGCTTGTCCGAATAGTACGTGGTGAGTCAAGACCTGCGGGCGCGGGGTAGGATGCGACAGTAGGGCCCCAGGTGCGACGCACGGGGGCCGTGTCTATGTATGTAGGAGTTCCCCATGCCAAGTGTCGTGGTCGTCGGTGCCCAGTGGGGCGACGAGGGCAAGGGCAAGGCCACCGACCAGCTCGGTGACCGAGTCGACCTTTGTGTGCGCTACTCGGGAGGCAACAACGCGGGTCACACCCTGGTGGTGGGAGGCGAGAAGTTCGTCCTACACCTGCTGCCCTCGGGCATCCTGAACCCAGGAACCACGACGGTGATCGGCAACGGCGTCGTGGTTGATCTCGACGTGCTGGCCGAGGAACTCAACGTGCTGTCCTCGCGGGGGGTCGACGTGCCCCATCCGCTGATCTCCGCCAACGCCCACATCATCACCGAATATCACAAGGTGATCGACAAGGTGACTGAGCGTTTCCTCGGGAAACGCCGCATCGGCACCACCGGTCGCGGTGTGGGCCCATGCTATTCGGACAAGGTCAACCGGCTCGGTATCCGGATCCAAGACATCCTCGACGAGGAGATCCTGCGGCTCAAGGTGGAGGCGGCGCTGGACCAGAAGAATCAGCTCTTGGTCAAGGTCTACAACCGGCGCGAGATTGAAGCCGAGGAGGTGGTGCAGTCCCTGCTCAAGCACGCCGACACCATCCGCGACTACATCGTCGACTCCGGCCGCTACATCAACAACGCCCTCGATGAGGGCAAAGTGGTGCTGTTCGAGGGCGCTCAGGCCCATCACCTCGACGTCGACCAGGGCACCTATCCCTACGTCACGTCGTCCAACCCGACGGCGTCGGGCGCTACCACCGGCGGCGGCGTCGGCCCCACCCGGATCGACCGCACCATCGGCATCGCCAAGGCCTACACCACCCGCGTGGGCGAGGGCCCGTTCCCCACGGAGCTATTCGACGACGATGGCGAGAGGCTGCGTGCCGACGGCGCCGAGTTCGGGGCCACCACAGGCCGCCCCCGGCGCTGTGGTTGGTTCGACGCGATCCTCGTCGAGCAGGCGGTCAAGATCAACGGGTTCACCGATGTCTTCCTCACCAAGCTCGACATCCTCAGCGGTTGGGAGAAGATTCCCGTCTGCGTGGCCTACGACGTTGACGGGGTCCGCCACGACGTGATGCCTATGACGCAGTCAGATTTCCACCATGCCAAGCCCATCTACGAGTATCTCGACGGCTGGAGCGAGGACATCTCCGGGGCACGCACGTTTGACGACCTGCCTCCCAACTGCCAGGCATACGTGCGGCGGCTGGAGGAGCTCATCGGCTGCCGAATCAGCGGCATCGGCGTTGGTCCGGGCAGGGAACAGTCGGTCGCGATCCACGATCTGGTCTGATGAACCAACGCGGACCTTGGATCCTGCGGGTCGTGAAGCCTCGGCGGATCTATCTGGAGGACGGTCGCTTCCCGCTGGAGGACCTGGCCTTTCTCGCCCGGCACGCCAACACCGTCAGGCACCTGAGCGTTCAGGGCGACGGCGTCGTCGACGTCGACTCAATCCATGGGCTCGGGAGACTGGACTCGCTGACCATCCGGGCAGACCGGTTGTCCGGGCCGCTCGAGTTGGCGCGCTTCCCCGAACTCACGTGGCTGACGCTCGAGATCGACGACGGGGCCGCCATCGAATGGGCCGGCGCCGGGCCGCTGGAGTGCGTCGAACTGACCGGAGGCGACGAGCGAGCGGCGGAGGCAATTGCGGGCCTGCCGCACCTGGAGGAAGTGGACCTCAAGGAAAGCTGGGTGCCCGCAAGCATCGCCGGCCCCATCTCCGAGATGCGGCTCGAAGCGCCGACCGGCCTGCCCGCCGAGCCGATCGCAGGGCTGGAGACGTTGACCAGCCTGATGCTCACCGAGGTTCCTGTCGAGGATCTGACCCTGTTCCAGAGTGCGGGAACGCTCGAGTTGCTCTGGGTGCTGGACTCGCCCCACATCACATCCCTGTCCGGTGTGCGTTGTTCGGACGCGTCTGACGCCGAGCTGTGGCTCGGGAACTGCCGGCTCCTGAACGATCTTGGCGATGTCGTCCCGCCAGCGGTGACCCAGATTGAGGATTGCCCGAGGCTGACGTGGCGACCAAGCACTTAGTCACGGCGCTCGTCGCACTGATCGCCGTCTTCATGGTGGCGACGCTGGTGGTAGCGCTTTGGCAGGAGGACATCGGCTGGGGCTGGTGGTGGGCCGTGCCCGTGGGCGGTGTCTTCTTGGTAGCCATCGTCGGCTTCAGGGTGCTGGTGCAGCGTTCGCAAGAAGCCGCGGAACGGGCGGACAGGGAAGACGGCGATGGCGACGAAATCAACCGCCCTTGACATCCTGGAACAACTCTTCGAGCTCGGGGGCCAAGTCGGTCATCTGCTTACCCAGTGCGACACCATAATCGTCCAACGAGTACCATCTGACCCGCACGGAGAGGTCGTTGCTCTGCCGGACGCATTGGATGGGCCCTGACTTTTTCGTCTGGATCAACTTCTCGATCTCCTCATCGTCCTTACCGATGAGCGACCCAGGGAGCGCCCCGCATACCACCTTGTCATGGGTGCGAAGGATGAAGGAATCAGGATCGGAGAAATTCTGCTGCTCACCCCGGACCCACTGTCGCGGCAAGGGCAATTTGCCGGCGAGCACGGTCACGTCATACCGCGGGCCTTGAGGGGCCCGATATTGCACCTGGAATCCCTCCGCGCCATAGGCATCCTTGTAAGCGGGCTTCATACTTTCAGCCATTTCTTCGATCGGTTCCGAGAGGGGAGAACCATCGACCAGTTCGCGTCCCGCCCAGGTTATTGGAAGCCGATCGAAACGTAGCTCCCTTTCGGATTCGGATGGGGATGGCGATGCCGCCGGAGCTCCGGTCCGCCGTGGGAGGGCCAGGGATCCGCCGGCGATGCCCGCGGCGAAGGCGAGCACGGCGGCAAGCGTGACCCACAACCACGTCTTGGGCTTGCCGCCCCCACCAGTTGGGATTGGCGTGGGCATCCCGGTTTGCGGAGGCACGCCTTGGCCCGGGCTCCGGGGAATTGGCTGTGTCTGCGCAGTGTGCGTATACATGGTGGGTGGCGGGCCCTGTGGTTGTGATGGGCCTTGCGGGTACTGCTGGCCTGTGGAAGGTCCCTGCCCAGGGGCGAAGAAGTCGGGTCCCGATGGCGCGTTCATGCGCCCAGAGTAAGGGTGGGTGGGTCACCGGTAGGCTGCGACCGTGAAGATCTTGCTTCTTGGCTCTGGCGGACGCGAGCACGCCCTGGGGCGTGCCCTGGCCATGGACCCGGCAGTGACGCGACTGCACGCGGCCCCCGGTAACCCTGGCCTGGCGGCGATCGCCACCCAGCACGCCGTGGATCTGGGGAGTGCATCAGCCGTGGTGGCGCTGGCGCGCGGCCTAGCCGTGGACCTTGTGGTCATCGGACCCGAGGCGCCACTGGTGGCCGGGGTGGCCGATGCGCTGCGCGAGGCCGGGATCGACGTCTTTGGGCCCGGCGCCGCAGCGGCCGAGCTGGAGGGATCGAAGGCGTTCGCCAAGGAGGTCATGCGGGCAGCGAGCGTGCCTACCGCCGACGCCAGGGTCTGCTCCACGCCTGAGGAGGTCGCGGCAGCCCTGGACGAGTTCGGCGCGCCTTATGTGGTCAAGAACGATGGCCTCGCTGCGGGCAAGGGCGTGGTGGTCACCGAAGATCGTGCTGCAGCGCTGGCCCACGGCGTCGAATGCGGGCGCGTCATCGTGGAGGAGTACCTGGACGGGCCCGAGGTATCTCTGTTCGCCATCTGCGACGGCACCCGCGCCCTGCCGCTGCTGCCTGCGCAGGACTACAAGCGCGTCAGCGACGGCGACGCTGGCCCCAACACGGGCGGGATGGGCGCCTACTGCCCGCTGCCCTGGGCGCCCGACGGCCTCGTCGAGGAGATCATGCGCGACGTCATCCAGCCCACCCTGGACGAGATGGCCCGCCGCGGCACGCCCTTCGTCGGCCTCCTGTACGCCGGACTGGCGCTGACCTCGCGCGGGCTACGGGTGGTGGAGTTCAACGTCCGCTTCGGCGACCCCGAAACCCAGGCTGTGCTCGCCCTGCTCAAGACCCCGCTGGCCGGCGTACTGCGCGCGGCTGCGCGCGGCGAGCTCGACACCATCGGCCAACTGGAGTGGCACGAGGGCTCGGCTGTGGTCGTCGTCGCCGCGGCCAACGGCTACCCTGGCACGCCGGCGACCGGCGGGCGAATCGTGCTGCCCGCGGACCGCGCGGACGCCCACATCCTGCACGCGGGCACCGGACGCGTCGGCGAGACGCTGGTCGCCGTGGGCGGCCGGGTGCTAGGGGTCGTGGGGCGCGGCGCAGGCCTGGAAGCCGCACGAGCGGCGGCCTACGGGTTGCTGGCCGAGATCGATTTCCCCGACGGGTTCCACCGCACCGACATCGGCGTGCCTCACTAGCGTCGTCCCCGAAGGCGTGCCGTGATCTCCCTATCCCAACTCGTGCGGTTCGTCCAGGAAGGCACCATTTCCGGGTTCCGGGGTGGCGAGTTGGCCGACGAGATTGCGATCGACATCGACTCGAAGTTCAGTTCCGCTCCGGACCGCGATATCTGGACCCGTGGCGGATTTGAGCTGCATTTCTGGCGACGGCGATTGTTCCTGATTCACGCCGAATTCTTCGACCATGCCCTAAGTTTGGAGGCGATTGCGGCCGCGGGAATCAGGGGGGAGTGCCGGCAATATGAGTTCTTTCCGGAGTGCGTCGTTATGACTACCCCCAGTGGGGTGGAATTGTTCTTCGAGGAGGACTCGATGCTGTCGGCCTGTTATCGCCATTGGCCTGAGTATGGGTCACGGGCCGAGCAATGCTAGGGGGACCACGGCCACGCCGTCGCCTCTGCGGTAGGCGTCGGGCCCAGTATTGAGGACCACCTTGTCGATCAGCCGCTGACCAAGCTTGCCGCCCAGCCAGTGCAGGTGGCGCACGTCTGAGTCGCTGATCGTGCCGGAAAGCTTGACCTCGAAGGCCAGGGCGTGCCCGTCGTCGCGCAGCACCACTAGATCCACCTCATGGTCGCCGTTGCGGGTGCGCAAATGATAGGTCCGGGCGCTGTTGGCCTCCGCGGCCACTCGAACGCAAAGCGTCGCCAGTGATTCAAAGAGGTGCCCTAGCATGCTGGCGCGCTGTGCGCCCAGCACATCGCCCAGCCCGTCAAGGAGGGCATCCGGGCCAAGGCCCAGGAGCCGCGCGGCTAGGCCCGGGTCCGCCAGGTGGTGTTTGGGAGCCAACTGGAGCCGCTTCAATGTGCTGCCCATCGGTTGCCAGGCCGGGACAGGGTCCAGTAGCCATAACCGAAGCAAGATGTCTCGATAGGCAACCGAGGTCTTGCGCGCGGGCTTGTCCGTCTCGGCGGGAGTTGCCGCGTCCAGGATTTGGGAATAGTTGGCGGTCGTCGCGCTGGCGGCGGCATAGGCGCGCAGCCAGTTCAAGAAGGACTCCGGCTTACGCACGGTGAGACCCGCTTCGGGCACGTCTCGGTCGACGATGTTTTGCAGATAGGAATTCAGTTGAAACCGGTGTACGGCTCTGGGGAGCCCGCGAATGGCCGGGAACCCGGTGGCAACAATCTCGCGTGCGTATTGCTCCAGTCCGGTGGAGGTATTGCCCAACACCGTTGCGCCGCCGCGCAATAGTTGCGCCACAGAAACCGTGGGGACGAACCCGCGCTCGGTAAGCGTCATCGGACGCAGCCGGAGCCGGCCAATGCGCCCCGCTCCGGAATGGGCGGTGGCGCCCTGCAGGGGTGTCGCGCTGCCGGCCAACAGAAAACGTCCGCCCGCTGAGTCGGC
>JBHADA010000212.1:0-8346 GCA_041854805.1 Arachnia sp. | reverse complement strand
CTCGTCTGAAACACCCGCGAACCACAGAGCGGATTGAAACCCTCCCTGACTCAGACTGTTCAGGGTAGACGAAGGTCTGAAACACCCGCGAACCACAGAGCGGATTGAAACTCTTTACGTTCAACTGCAGTGTAGAGAGTCTTCAGTAGTCTGAAACACCCGCGAACCACAGAGCGGATTGAAACACAACCGCACATGACGATCCTTCCTTGCTCCAGTCTGAAACACCCGCGAACCACAGAGCGGATTGAAACCTCTTCGTCCTCAGGATGAGGGACTGAGAGACAGAGTCTGAAACACCCGCGAACCACAGAGCGGATTGAAACGCGAATGCGTAATCCTCAACGTGCGACATGACCTGTCCGTCTGAAACACCCGCGAACCGGATTGGGATCTAGCCGAATCCCATTGGAGCCCGTGCTGGCGAACCGAAAACCGCCGAGCGCGATGTTCCTATGGTTTGTCAAGTGGTGGCGGCTTGAGGATGGGGAAGATTTCGCGGCAGATGTAGCGCATGAGGCAGCGGGACTTTCCTCCCAAGCAGAGTGCCCACCAGCCGCCGAGCCTTCGGCCCAGCTCTCGAAGGTGTAGCTGGGCCGTTAGCTCTCGGTATCTGCCGCCGCGAACACCGTGTCTTGCTGGTCCGCGATGAGGTTGCCCGCCACATCCTTGAGGGGTCCGGTGCCGCCGTCGGGCAGGGTCTCACCCGCCGTCGAACACGGGTACGGCGTCGTCCGCTGCCCCAGGGGGAGGATGAACATGGGGTTGACAATCCAGGTGCCGTCCTCGTTGTCGTAGGCCTGGCACATCAACTCGGTCTTGTTGCGGTTGATCGCCAGCTTCAGCTCGGTGGCGTCCATCATGAACGACACGTCCGTGTCCGAATCACCCGCGGCGAACACGGGGCGCTTCTCCTTGGGCGCGGTCTCGAACGCTGCCGACCCGGTGATGCCAAAGACCTGCTCGTTGACCCGGCACCGCTTGCCCTCCATGTAGGTCATGGCCGCCTCGTCGCCCCCACACGAGGCGAGCTTCGACGTGAGACGGTCGCCGTCACGCTCGACGGTAACCCCCATTACTTTGTCCCCAGTCAGCCCCAGGGACTCCGCCCAGACCCGCACCACCGGCTCCGAGGAGGCCGAGACGATTCGCACGTCAAAACCGTTGGATCGCAGCGTGTCGATGAGGGTGCTCATCTGCTCGTAATAGGTGACCCACCCCGTGACCTTGCGCGACCCCACCGTCTGCTCGGCCCCCTCATCGGCCTCCAGATTCTGATCGCGCGCCTGCTTGGCGAACTCGGTGACCTCGGCCTCGGTGTATCCGGCCAAAAGTTGGGCGGCGAAGGCGTACTGCGGCTCGATGCGGCGGGCGTTGTATCCCTCGAAGGCTGCCGCGCCAGAGGTGGTCTTCCCGTCGGAGTAGACGCTGAGGATCTCATCAGCGCAAGCCACGCCCTTGACCAGGTTGGTGGGCAACGGCTTGCCCTCCTCCGCTAGCGACCCACACGCGGTGGTGAGCGCTTGCGCGGCGTCGTCCGTCATGAACGTGCTGACGTCCGCCCATTTCTTGGGTTGAAGCACCTTCCCGTTGGCCAGCATCCAATACGTGGTGGCATCGCCAATGTCGTTGCGGACGACGGTGTTGTCCCAGTCGAACAGGGCCAGCGGGGCGCCCTTGCCCACGTCACCAGACCCGCCGCAAGCATTAGAGTTCTCAATCATCTCCTGGAGTTTCTGAGCGTTCTCGCCGTGCCACCCGGCGTCGGCGAGCAGCGTCTTACACGTGGTGGGTGAGCCACTCACCCCAGGCGACTTGGCCGATTCTCCTCCGCTAGTGCAACTGGCCAGCAGCACGGCCGACACAGCGACGATCGCTGCCCTGATCCGGGGACTCTCGGTCATGATCACTCCTCCCCTCGGCCATCCTTGGCCGAGAGCCCTCACGCTAGCAGCGTTCCCAGCAGGGCAGCGAGCGTTCGGCGACCATCACACCCCATTCATTCGGCTGGCAGCATCCCAAGAGCTGCCTGAGCCTGCCGCACGGCGTCGATCACCTTGCGTCGCTCCCAGCAGACGAAGTCGATCTCCTCACCCGAGGTGGTTCTCACCGTCAGCAGCGCGGAGATCATGCGCTGCCTGCTCCGCAGCGCGGAGATCTCGCGCAGGTCGAGTTCCACCGCCACCTCGATGATGTTGAGGCCATGAGGCTCGAAGACGAGTGCCCTGTCGGTCAGGTACAGGTGCCCACCACGGGCGATCCGGCCATAGATCCCCGTGATCAACTGAGTGGGAAACCAGGCAATGAGCTTTTCGCTGATGCTGCGCGGCGGATCCACGAGGTTGGCGCCGGCCTTCAGGATGTACGGCTGAGTGGGCATCGCGTCCTCCTTAGTCGTCCCCAAAGTAGCAGGCCAAAGGTGCGGTTCGAGATGGCTCTCCGCTGCTCATCCGGCGCACCTAGTGCCGTGTCTCCAAGATAACTTGACGCTACCCGGCCGAAGGATGCGGCGCCTCGAGGCCGCCTCCTCAACTGCCGTTACGGCCCATTGAATCCGCGGCTAAGCCAGGGTCCACACCGCCTTGGGATCCTGTTTCGAGGCACCCCGCCTAGTCACTAGCCCCAGCTCACCGAGTCTGCCGAGCGTCCGGCTTGCCGTGACGCGCGTGGTTCCCGCCAACTCAGCTAGCTGGCCCGTCGGCAGCCCACCGCTGTGCTCACGGAGCGACTCGAGGATTGCCAGCGCGGTCTGCGTCAGTTGGTCTCGCACCTCGTCGGGGATCGCCGTTCGAGCCGACAGAGTGAGTGTCACCGCCGACGAGGACTGGAAGTAGGACGGGTCAACAAGCCCCCGGGCTCTCATCTCTGCGTACATCCGTTCGATGCCCTCCCCTAGTTCGCGAGCATACCCAAGGTCGGCACACACGCGGGCAATCCGTGGATTACGTGCGTAACGGCGGATTTCCAGCGGACGCGTGGGATCGACAATCCCGGGGAAACGTCCGGGCGAGGTGATCTCGATGCGGTCAGGAAAAAGTTCGACGCGGATGTGATCCCCCATATAACTGTATGAGCGATGAATGACGGCATTGACCAAGCCCTCCAGCCAGGCATCCCGCGGAATGCGCGACACCGATTCGAAGCGCCCCGAGTCGGTCAACTGCTGCCACCGGGGCATCCATTCGTCAATCTGCGCAGCGGCTCTTTCGATCTGGTGAGGCAGTGGCCCTTCGATTCGCACGTCCTGCTCCAGCGTCATTCGCCGTCCAACGCCTCGGTCATTCGAGCCGTACTTGAGGATTCGGACCAGCGCATTGGGAAACTCTCGTTGCGGGCGCTCGTCGAACAGGAGTTCGGCCGCCACCATCAACCGATGACGACGATCCACGAGATCTCGGGCGGCGAGCGCGTCGTCGACGCTACTGGCACCGATGCGGTGTGCGTAATCGTGGAGCCGGCCCTGATCGAGATCTTTGACGCTTAAACCGACCGGCGTTCCTTCGTAATTGGCCGAGCCCCGGTCGTAGGTGAGTTCACGTTGCTGAGCCGCGGTGAGCCGCCGGGACTCGTCCCCAACCCGCAAATAGCAGACACCTTTCTGGGTGACATGCACACTTTCGCCAGGGGCAACGGTGATGAGAACCAGGGTTGCCAAAAGACCGCTTGCATCCTTGGCCGGCACCTCTTCCACCTGAATCCGCACCGGTGGTTCGGTGTAGCCCAGAGCCGCCTGCCATAACTCGTTGCGTCGGGTCTTCTCGACGTTTTCCACTTTGCCGTCGTGAAGACCGACGGCGATCACGCCCCCATCAGCATTGGCCATCGCCACGATCGGCACTGCGACGTCCCGGGGCGAGACCCGAGCTGACTTGCGCTCAAACCACTGGTCCTCAGGAATAGCCAGAAGCGCCTCTCCCACCTCCTCGACTGGGAGGGTAAGGCTGCGATCCACCATGGCCGACGTCATGGCTCTACTGTATCAATGTTGCAGTAGGTTACAGCTCTCCTCAGGCTCCCCGCACGGTGCTAGTCGACAGGCAACCGCCTCCTCAGGAGACCGCGCTTCCCTCGCGCACGGCCTCCGGCTGGTAGACGCACGTCGGGTCAGAGGCCAGCGGGTCGCCCAGCATGGCGTGCGCCCGGGCGCGGGAGCCGCCGCAGATCCAGTTGAACTCGCACACCCCACACTTGCCGGAGTAGCTCGACGGGTCCCGTAGCGCCTTCATCATGGGCGCCTCCGCGTAAATCTCGTGGAACGGGCGCTCCTTGACCGAGCCGCACTTGTAGGGCAGGAAACCCGACGGGTAGACGTCGCCGATGTGGTCGACAAACGCGAACCCGCGGCCCGAATTCACCCCGATCGGCGGACGCGGCGGGCGACGCTCAGTGACCTCGCCCAGCAGCCGGTCGGTCTCCTCGGTCAACCAGCGGTGCAGCTCTCCACGCTCGGGCAGCGGCTGCCCGGCGGCGCGGGCGTCGTCGCGCTGGATGGCGACGCGGCGATAGTTGGGCGCCTCGGTCACCTTGATCGCGATCCGGTCGGAGACATCGTGCAGCCAGTGCAGCACGTCCTCCATCTCCTCTGGGTCAAGCGGTTCCAGGTTGGAGCCGCGCCCCATCGGCACCAGGAACAGCAGGTACCACATGTGCGCGCGCATCCGCATCGCGGTGGCCAGCAACTCCGGCAGTTCGCGCAGGTTGTTGCGGCAGATCGTCGTGTTGACCTGGAACCGGAACCCATGCTTGACGACGAGTTCGGCCGCCTTCATCGTGTCGTCGAAGGTGCCATCGATGCCGCGGAAAGAGTCGTGCGTGGCGGCGGTGGCGCCGTCCAGCGACAGCGAAAACGCCTTCACCCCAGCCGCCCGCACGGACGCGAGCCGCTCGTCGGTGAGCAGCGGGGTCACCGACGGCGACAGCGCGATGGGCAGACCGATCGAGGTGCCGTAGGCGATCAACTCCTCCAGGTCTGGACGCTCGAACGCGTCGCCGCCGGAGAGGATGACGATGGGTTTTGGCGTGCCGTAGGCGGCAAAATCGTCGAGCAGTGCCTTGCCCTCGGCTGTGGTGAGCTGGCGCGGGTCGGCCTTGGTGAACGCGTCGGCGCGGCAATGCTTGCAGGCGAGCTGGCACGCGCGAGTCACCTCCCACACCAGCACATGGGGGCGTTCGCCCGCGTCATGGTGCAGGGTGCGGACCACGCCCTTGCGCGCCTCGTGCGGGTGCCCCCCGGGGTGTCCACCTGGATGTCCGATGCCTGTCATCCAAGCGATCCTACAGACCCACATTGCGGCCGAGGATTCCGCCGGTCGAGTCACGGGGCTCGCCCTCCGGGACCCAGTGGCTCGGCTAGCGGGCATTTTCGGTTCAGTAAAGATGTGCACATGCGTCTGTGGAGCCTGGCCCCATCAATCCTGGACCGCGCCGCGCTGGTGGCCGGCTGGCGTGAGGCCTTGCTGGCCCAGAAGGTGCTGGCCGGGGGCACGCGCGGATACACCCGCCACCCGCAGTTGAGACGCTTCCAGGAACACCCCGCGCCGCTCGACGCAATCGGCGCCTTCCTGTTCGGCTTACACGCCGAGGCAACCGCCCGTGGCTACCGGTTTGACGCGTCGCGCATCCAGCGGGTGGCCCAGGACGTCGATCCGCTCACTGTGTCCGAGGGCCAGTTGAACTATGAGCTCGCGCACCTGCGCGCGAAGGTCCTCACGAGATCCCCGGAGTGGCTACCCCGCCTTCCAGACGGCGCATCTCCGCCTCCGCCACATCCTTTATTCAGGACAGTTTCCGGCAGGGTCGCCGACTGGGAGATCCGGTAAGCCCTAACGGCACGAAGTCCAGGCACGTGGGCAGGTGATGTGAGCGCCTGCCTGATCGAGCCGCTAGGCTGGGCACAGCTTCGGGGAAGGGTCAATCGTGGTCAAGGGCGTCGTCGTCTTCGCTGGTTCCGCACATCCCGCACTCGCCGACGAGATCTGCAACTACCTGGGCATCCCCCGGTCGCCGGCGAAGATCTCGCGGTTCAGCAACGACTGCCTCCAGGCGCAGTTGCTGGCCAACTGTCGCCAGCGCGACGTCTATATCGTGCAGCCGCTCATGCCGCCCACGCAGGACCACCTCATGGAACTCCTGCTCATGATCAACGCGGCCCGCGGAGCCTCCGCAGCGCAGATCACCGCCGTCATCCCGCACTACGCCTACGCCCGCTCCGACAAGAAGGACGCCTCCCGCATCTCCATCGGCGGGCGCCTAGTGGCGGACCTGCTTGTCACCGCCGGCGTCGACCGCGTCCTCACCATGAACCTCCACGCCCCGCAGGTGCACGGGTTCTTCTCCGTGCCGGTCGACCATCTCACCGCGCTCGGGGTCATCGCCGACCACTACCGCGAACGCGACCTCACCGACTGCGTCGTCGTCTCCCCAGACCTTGGCAACGCCAAGCAGGCCACGCTCCTGTCGCGCCTACTCAACCTGCCCGTCGCCGCCGGCTCCAAACAGCGCATGGCCGACGACAAGGTGGTCATCGACTCCATCGTCGGCGACGTCACCGGCAAGCGCGCCATCGTGCTCGACGACGAGATCGCCACCGGCGGTTCTATCGTCGAGATCGTGGACCGCCTCGGCGACTTCGGCTGCGAGAGCGTGTCCGTGGCCTGCACCCACGGCCTGTTCGCGGGCAAGGCGGTGGAGAAGCTCATGGCCGTCAACCGGATCGTCGAGGTGGTCTCCACCAACACCGTCCCGTCGCCGAGATGCCCGTTCCCGAAGCTCCAAACTCTCAGCGTGGCGTCACTATTCGCCGAGGCCATCGACCGGATCCACCACGGCCGCTCGGTGAGCAAGCTGTTCAACGACGTGGACCCCACTCACGCGCCGCCGCCGGTGCCCCCAGACGGCCTCTTCTAGCACCCTTGGGACGTTAGTGAATCGTTAGGCCAGTTGCATCGCACGCCAAGCGATGACGGCCACCAGTGCCGCGACGACGACGGCCACGGCCAACCACTGCCAGCGCGCCCGGGCCTGCTTGGGGGCGAACACCAACGCCGCGGTCACGGCCAAACCGGCGGCCAAGCCACCAAAATGCCCCTGCCAGGAGATGCCGGGCACCACGAACGTCATGGCCACGTTGAGGCCCAGCCAAAGCAGGATCTGTTTCACGTCTCCCTGGTGCCGCAACGCCAGCAGCAGCACCGCGCCGAGCAGCCCGTAAATGGCGCCCGACGCGCCAATGGTCTGCGAGGTGGGGTTCGACAAGACCATGACAGCCGCCGAACCGCCCAACAGCGAGACGAGATACACGGCCAAGAACCGGACGCGTCCCAAGATCTGTTCCAGTTGGGGCCCCAGCATCCAGACCACAAACATGTTGAAGCCCAGATGCATGATTCCCTCATGCGTGAACCCCGACGTCAGCACCTGCCACGGGGCGCCCGTCGCGACCCCGGGGGCCCAATGGGTTCCCATCCCGACGCACGCATCCTGTCCAACCCCCGGGAGGAAGTGCTCCGCGCCGTAGCGGCACATCCCCTCGGGCAGCAGCGCGAGGGCGTCGAACACGGACGATGCCTGCCGCCCGGTCAGCGCCACGGCCAGCCACACGAGCACGTTGATGGCAATGAGGGCGATGGACGTTGCCCGCGGGTCGCGCACGGGGGTGCCGCCGTATGGCAACCGCCCCTGTCTCGTCTCCCGGCGCCCGCGCGAGACGCATTCGGGGCATTGGAATCCCACCGCGCCCGGGGTCATGCACTCGGTGCAGATGGGACGCTCGCAGCGTTGGCAGGCGATGCGAGTGGCCTGTTGCGGATGCCGATAGCAGATGGATATGCCGTCCATGAGCTTGAGAGTACCTGTCCAGTCGCGCCGGTCCGTGCGTCGCACGTCGGCTGTCCGTTAGGTTTGGCCCATGGGACATGGGCATTCGCACGGCGGGCCGCCGCCGCACGTCGAGATCGGGCAGCTCGCCCGTAATTCACTCGTCGGCTTCCTGGCCGCGCTCGGCATTCTCGCCCTCTTGGGCGTGATCTGGCATTGGCCGACCTCGTCCGAGGTCTCCGAGGTCATCAAACTGCCGGGCCAGGTGGAAGGCGTCACCTACGCCGACGCGAAGATCACCGGGTTCAGCGACTGCCCCGACGTCGACCCCAGTCAGCTCAAATGCACGATGGTCGACGCGACGATCACCAACGGTGAAAACAAGGGCACCGAGGTGACCATCGAGATCACCGGCCCCGTTGTCGAGGCCGGGCTGACGCAGGGCGACAGCATTGAGGTGGCCCAGTTCCCCAACGACGGCGGATACGCCTTCAGCAACGTCAACCGCGGCACAGTGCTCGTGGTCATGGG
>JBHADA010000211.1:0-3421 GCA_041854805.1 Arachnia sp. | reverse complement strand
GTGGTGTGGCTCTTCATCGCCTGGGTGGGCACCCCGGCAGAGGCGCTGCCCATGCTCGCGGCCATACCGATGATGCTGGCCATTGTGTCGTTCCAGTTCGGCGCCGACCTCGCCTACGACACCCTGCCCCTGCGACGCGCCACCGTGATGATCTCGCATTACCTGACCGCGCTGGCACTGATCGTCGTTTTCACCGTTATCGGTACGGGCCTGTCTGTCTTGATCGCCCGCCTGCGCGGCCAGCCGATCGACGGCTCGCTGCCTAGCCTGACCGGTCTCCTCCTCGCGGGGGTCGTGTTCGCGCTGGCGGTGCTGCTCCCGCTTGCGCTGCGTTTCGGCACGCAGGTCGGGATGCTGGTCTTCGTCGGCATCTTGTTAGGTGCGCTGTTTGGGGTCCGGGGACTGATCGGGCTTGCCCCGGACCTCGCACCCCCGGTCATCGAGGCCGCGGCCGACGTCGCGCCCTGGATGATGATCGCGGCAGCCCTCCTGGCGTACGCGGCCTCGCTGCTGATCTCGATCCGGATCTACGCCGCACAGGACCACTGAAGCCTGCCCTGGCCCTGGCTGCGGTCCGGCTCTTGCTGCGTTCCTGACGCCCGACGACACCGCCCTCGACACGACGGCGCCATGCTCCCCGCCGAGGCCACGCCCACCGCCCACCACTCACCGCCGTCTCGCCGGACCCCAAAAGTGACCACTGGTCACTACTGTGCGGTCTATTCACCAAGATCGCCCACTGCCTCGACGACACGCCCGAACGCGTGACCACTCTCAGCGGGTCGCACCCCTCGCCAATATGCTTGAAGGAAGGAGCGCTTCTGGGGAACGTCTGCTTGAGCTGGTCGAGATACATCGGCTCCGTTCGCACGCCTTCAGTCACGATGAGTCCGCGTTGCCGCTCTGGACGATTGGGGCGTCGACGACGGTTCATGCAGGGGCGCCTTCGCGATCCAGCAGCCTGCGCACCAGGCTAGGGGCCAGCGTTGGGACGGCACCATACCTGCCTTCGAGGTAGCGCTTCGCGACGTTTGCGTCACGGTGCCGGGGGAAGTCATCGTGCGAGTAGAGTTGCGTGGCGCCGTCTCGCTCCTTCTCCGTGAACCAGACCTGCCCGGGCGCAAATTGCGTGGAGGCCTGCGGAGACAGCAACGTCACGTCGTGGCTGGTGAACAGGATCTGGGCGCCCCTTCGGTTGATCGAATCCGCCGTGAAGAGGCCGATCAGGGCATCCACCAAATGGGGATGCAGGCTCGCGTCGATTTCGTCGACAACGAACAGGCCGCCGTGGCGCAGCCTCCCCAGAGCTCCCACCGCTAAAGCCAGCCAAGCAAGCGTGCCGTCGCTCTCGTCCCGCAGGGTAAAGGACTCGCCTCGGGCTCCAGCGTGATGAAACTCCAGGCTTCGGATGATGGCGTCCGACTTCTCAGGCGACAGTGCCCCCGAGTTCGCGTCCACGCCAGCCTCGCCCTCGAACAGTTCGCGTAGCTTACGAAGCAGCTCGACCTGGTCTGGAGGCATCTGGTCCTCGCGCAGGCCGATGGCCTCGATTCCGACGTCGGCGATCTGCAGGATCGTTTCGATGCTCTCAGGCGTCGAGGTCCCTTCAAAGAGAGACTCTACGATGCTCTGAATCCGGTACTGCCGATGAGCCGAGCTCAGAGGGGCCATGTCGATCCCACCCAGCAGACCTCGCCCCACCGGCGCAAGCGTGGGGTGATCCAGCCGCAGCGCGCGGCTCAGCAGAAGCTCCCGAGGAGCCAGGGGGCCCACCTGACGCACCGCGCGCGACAGCACCACCCGGTCGCGCTCACGTGAGAACAGGGTCCGGCGGCGCGCGCCGGGCACGTCATGGAGCCACTCCCGCGCCACGCCCTCGTCGTCAACCTCGAAGCCGTACTCGTAGCGCTCGCCCCCAAGTACGAACTCGATGACATACCGGCTGGGCAGCGTGCGATGTGTCTCGTCGAGCCGAAACGGCGCTCGGGGCATGTGGTCCCACGCCAGCCACTCCGAAGCCGAATCGCGCAGGGCAGCCAACAGGTACTGCAGGGCGTCGAGCACGGTGGACTTGCCAGACGCGTTCGCCCCGAAGATGCCAATCGCCGGGTAAGTGTGATGTGCCCAGCTCTCGCCCACGCGGGGACGAAGCGTCTTCAGGCTGGGCTTGACGAAGTCGAGGACGACCTCATCCCGCAGAGACTTGTGATTCTGGGCGCCGAAGCTCAGGAGGATCATGACCACACTCTAGCGCCCAAACAGGATCACACAACGAAGATCGTTCAGAAGAGGGCGTTCAATGCGCTTGGCGCGATGGGGCGCTGCGCCTGCCACTTGGGCCGCCGCCAGCCCAAGCCTCTGCGCTGGCTGCTTCGGGCGTAGGCTGCCCCCATGATCGACCTCGCCTGGTCCGCCTGGGTGGTGCTCGTCGTGGCGGCGCTGCTCATTGGGCTCGCCAAGACCGCGTTGCCGGGCCTCGCGACACTGTCGGTCGCGCTGTTCGCTGCAGTCCTGCCGGCCCGATCGTCGACCGTGGTGATGCTGTGCCTACTGCTCGTCGGCGACCTCATCGCAGTGTGGACCTACCGCCGCGACGTCGACTTGGCCGCACTCAGAAGGCTCATCCCCGCCGTCGTCGTCGGTCTTGCCGCGGGGGGCGTGCTGCTAGCGCTGGCCGACGATGTGCTGATGCGTCGCATCATCGGCGCGATCTTGCTGGCACTCATCGCCATCACGGTGCTGCTCCTGCGCACCGGCAAACTCAGCCCCAACCACGTGTTGGGCAACCCAGCCATCCGGGGCGCCTACGGCACACTGGGCGGGTTCACCACCATGGCCGCCAACGCCGGCGGCCCCGTCATGACGTTGTATTTCCTCGCCGCCCGATTCGATGTGGTGCGCTTCCTCGGCACCCAGGCCTGGTTCTTCTTTGCGGTCAACCTGGCCAAGCTGCCCTTCTCGCTTGGACTTGGCCTGCTCAGCATCCCGCTGGCCGGGGTGGTCGCCGCGCTCGCCCCGCTGGTCATCCTGGGGGCCTTCGTCGGGCGGCGGATCGTCAGCAAGCTGGATCAGCGGCTGTTCGACTCCATCGTGCTAGGGCTAACCGCCCTCTCCGCGCTATACCTGCTGCGGTAAGCCGCGACCCTCACCACGCCCACCTCGCCGCAGGCCGCCCTGGAGCCAGGTTCTGCCGCCGTGACCCCAAGGTGACAAACGCGCCCATTGACAGGACAAATGCCTGAGCGTAGAGTTCACGTGACTCAACGAAGAGCGGGCGAAAGGACCCCTTCATGGCCGACAAGAGCCGCAATACCGACCCTCGTTACTCGCGCCTGACCATCGGCGTTTGTCCCGACCAGTGGGGCGTCTGGTTCCCCGAGGACCCTGTCCAGATCCCCTGGGAGCAGGCCCTCGACGAGAT
>JBHADA010000210.1:0-11259 GCA_041854805.1 Arachnia sp. | reverse complement strand
TGTGGAGAGAGCTTTTGGCATTGGGCCCTCGGCGCTGACGGAGGCCATGGGCATGCTCAACCACCATTTCGCAGCAGCCGCCTGATCGGCGCAGAGCGACAGCCTACCTCTGACTGCCGCCAATCTTTGCAACAGAGCCATAGCTTTCAAGACACTGGCGATAACTGGGGTGATGGGTTTACCCCTAAGACTAATGAGCAATGGGGACATTACCCAGCGCTCAACGATATGTATCCATGGACAGCGCCTGGGGTTAAGCCAAACAAAACCTGGGTCTACGCACCAGAACGCGCCATCCTAGAGCAGCGCTGGGATGAACTCATACAAGAAACAAGTCTAGAGAGAAAACGAGAACTATTTAAAGAAACCAGAGACACCACTTTAGAAAAAACCAAAAATCCCCTCCCTGGTCTTGGAACTGAACAAGGAACAAAAGAGCCATTCTCCACTGTAGAGTGGCCACAAAAACCAGCCATCGTCGAAGTCGGATATAGATCATTCGACCGCCAGTACATCATTGCCGATAGCCGCCTGCTCCATATGCCTAGTCCAAGCCTTTGGGCGGCGCGTTCACCAGAGCAGATCTTTCTGATTGAACAGCATGCTCACTACCCAAAGGCAGGGCCAGGGCTTATGTTCTCCAGCCTGATACCCGATATGCACTGCTTCAATAACCGTGGTGGGCGAGCGCTTCCTATGTTGCACCCTGATGGTCAACCTAACGTTGCTCCGGGGCTGCTAAAAGCACTATCCCGGCACTTCGGTAGAGAAGTCACGGCGGAAGAACTTACTGCTTATATTGCAGGTATTTCCGCGCACCCTGGATATGTAGAAGCATTTGATGAAGAACTGCATTATAGCGGCAATCGCGTGCCACTTACCGTCGATGTAGAGCTGTGGGATAAGGCTGTAGAAATTGGTCAGTTCATTATCTGGCTACACACCTTTGGCGACCGTGGGCACGCACCGAATAACGCACAAAATTTGTTTGATGTTGAGAGCACGTTGCCGTTGCCAACCTATGACACTGCCGTTGGTGTTGGAATGCCGGACGATGTTACCTATGACGAAAAGACGCAAACTATTCATCTAGGCAAGGGCACTTGGTCGAATGTGTCACCAGCCGTGTGGAGCTACACAGTAGGTGGAAACTCCACCATTAAGTCCTGGGTGGGCTATCGCCGTAAAAAGCCTAAAGGCAGAAAATCCTCACCACTCGATGACATCATCACCACTAGCTGGCCAACCCAGTGGTCGAGGCAGTTTCATGAACTACTTGTCACTTTGACTCATCTCGTTCAGCTCGAAGATGAGCAGAAAGAACTCCTAGAACAGATCATTGCTGGCGAACAACTAACTAAAGACGAATTATCCTTTCTTGGGGTGCAGTGGCCAACAGAAAATAAAGACCGGAAACCACACTTTCCAGGCGAGCTATTTTAAACCTCTGGCTATTGGATATTTGTTCGAAAGCCAGGAGATTATGTCGAAGCAGTGTGCAACAATAACGTCATGACTCGCCCAATTGATGAACTGTTACGCCAAACTGGTGTGCCGGTATTTGACCCTAACGACGCCACACTCAGTGGTGGGGAAGTGGCCATCGCCCGTATTGCCAGTGCTCTACGGGAAGACTGGGACAGACTCGACGGTCAACAGCAACGTGCGCTTATTACAGCGCTGGAAACGTCCACACAGGCCACCGAAGAAGCTGAAGCATTCGTTCTCAATCAACTAGAAAAGCACTAAATAGCTCAAGCCCTGCCTGAGGGGCGATAGGCAGGGCTTGAGCTATACATAGTGGCCGTTCGGGGGAAGCGGCCTACAAACCATTTTTGCGGAGCTTCCACAAAAGTAACAAGGGCTTGCCCACTCCAGTGAGCATTAACAGTAAGGACGAAATTACTGGGCTTTCCTTTATGTGGTTTGTCTTTAAAGGCTCTTTGGTTCTCTGTAGTCCTGGAGGCTGTTGTGCTTGAGTAGTCCAGCTTGTTCTCGGGGGCAAGGAAGTCACGCATGTGACTTTCGCGGCAGCACAACCGAACGGTAGTGAGGGCGTGAGCCACGATGGAATCTTATCTATTGGTTGACGTTAGCGTTGACTGGTTGGTTTACCCCTGCTGGATATAGTTCTACAGTTTATAGTTATAAGCGACCAGGGGAAATAGATAAACCCCCAGCTCAAACCCTGTGGATAACTGTGCTTGTATGGGAACATCTGCGCAACTGTATGGGAACATCTGCGCAACCAAAAATACTGTATGGGAACATCTGCGCAGCCTGACCAGGACATAAAGAAAGCGCCCACAAGGGGCGCTCACTCGTTGACGAGTACTAATCCAGCTGCGGACGTGGCGGCTTTCTTGATTTCGTTTCGGAAGTTTCTTTTAGCGACTGCAGTCTCCAAATCTCTTGTAGAGAAGTTCTGGGCAATCATGTCCCAAGTAAATGGATACGAATCACGGTTATTCATTTCTAGCCAAAATTGTTTTACAGTCAGCCAGATGTAGATGTCCAGGCTTGTGAAATCGTCTATTGAACGCTGTCCGTTCACTACTCGCGTGCACTAAGCTGAAAATGTCAGAAGTCCTGTTCACAAGGAGACAGAGATGGGCGAGGACCGAACTGAAATCGCTGCTACGAGGCATCTCACGATGCCCGAGGCTGATTGGGAACAGGCCCGCCTACAGCAACGGGTAATCGCCAGGGTGGTGTTGCAAACTCCGGGAGAAGAGCCGTGAAGCCTCCTCGCGGTCATTTAACCCGTTCAACTGCCTCTGTCTAGTCTAGATGTAGTTGAACGGGTTTGTGAACACCCACTCGGCGAAATGCTCGCGATCGGCTCCTCCGGACCACTGTTCACATCAACGACCGTTTGTTGAACGGCGGTGTGAGTCAGCCCCAGCCCTGCGACGCGACGAACCGTCTTGGGCGGCGGATGCGAGGCGCAGGCCTGCCCATCACGCCGAGTCCCGTCGGACATGGGCACATAGCCCCGCGCCCGCCAGGCCGAGTGCCGGTACGAGAAGCGCGACGGCAGGAGGCCACACGGACATGCCTGCAGGGGCCTCTCCAAGTGCCTGGGCGAGGAGCATGTGGCTGGCGTTGAACGGCAGCCACGGCGTGATCGCCTCGAGCATCGGGACCATGGACGCGAGCTGTTCGATCAGGAGCATCCACGTGATCGGCGCGGCGACGGACACCGCGACGGAGCGCGTGAGGACGGCAAGCGCCGTCGCCATCGTCACCCACAGGAGAACGACGAGGAGATAGGCCGCGAGATAGGCCCACCCCCGCGGCGACATGGCCAGCCCGTCGGGATAGAACCTCGCCGCGACGAGTGCGAGGCCGATGCCGACGACGTACGCGAATGCGAGGAACGCCCACTGGACCGCTGCCTGTGCCGCCAACGAGGCCCATCGACTCTTCTGCGTGAGGAAGGACAGCGCCGTCGACCCCGCATTGATCTCGGTCGCGGTGTGTGTGCCGGCGAACACGATGGCCAGCACATGGAAGATGCTCACGCACTTGCCCAGATCACCGGCGTCGATCGGCCCTCGATAGGCCGGGTCGTAGACGATGCCCATCAGGACGATGGGGCCGACGCAGCAGCCGATCAGCAGCGCAGCGAAGATGCCTGTGGAGCGCACGGTGAGCAGTCGGCGCACCTCAGCTGTCAATGCTCGTGTCATCGCTCGGACCTTTCTGTGCCATGTTCGGCTTCGGATGATCGGTCGGTGAGGCGGAGGAATTCCTCTTCCAGCCGGATCGGCTTGTCCGTCAGGGCAGTGATGAGCACGTCGAGGTCTCGGCAGGTCCGCGAGAGCGTGAGCGCGTCGGGGACCGTCTCGTCGAATGTCACGCAGAGTCCCTCGGGCAGTGCGGTCACGGGGACCCGCAGTCCGCGCAGAGCCTGCTCGACGCGTTCGTCGTCGTCGGTGCGGAGGAGCGCTTGGCGGCTGCGCGCGTGCAGAAGATCGGCGACGTCCCACTGGCCGAGCAAGCGGCCGTTGTCGATGACGACGAGGCGGTCGGCGAGGGTCTCCATCTCGCCGAGCAGGTGGGAGGAGACAAGGACGGCGTGGCCGCTCGCGGCGGCATCGCGCAGGAAGGCGCGCATCCACTCCATCCCCTGCGGGTCGAGGCCATTCATCGGCTCGTCGAGGACGATGTTGCGCGGTCTGCCCAGCAGGGCGGCCGCGAGCCCCAGGCGCTGCTTCATCCCGAGCGAGTAGCCGCCGATCCTGCGATGAGCTGCCTGGGTCATCGCGACGGCCTCGAGTACCTCCCAGGCGCGGCGGTCGGGTAGGCCGGCAGAAGCAGCGATGGTCGTCAGGTGCGCCAGTCCGGTCCGGCCGGGGTGGAACCAGGAGGCGTCGAGGACGGCTCCGACGACCTCGGCCGGCCTCGTCTGGGCGGTCAGCGGGAGCCCGTCGATGAGCACGGTTCCGGTGGTGGGCTTGTGGAGCCCGAGGAGGCATCGCATGGTCGTGGACTTGCCGGCTCCGTTCGGGCCGAGGAACCCGGTGATGGATCCGTCGGGGACCGTGAAGCTCAATCCTTCAACAACGGTCACCTGGCCGTAGCGCTTCGAGAGACGGTCGACCTCGATCATGCGCGCCCGCCCTGGGACCGGCTGGCCGAATCCGGATGGCCGTCCCGTCCGCCAGTCAGACGCCGGTCCAGCACCGGCGACGCCGCGGCGACGACGGCCGCGACGACGAGGGCACCGAGCGCGAGACCGGAGAGCACGTCGTGGACGTAGTGGACTCCGGCGGCCACTCGAGAGGCGGCGATCGCCAGCGCGAGAGGCAACGCGAACCAGGCGAGGCGGGGGACGACGAGGATGCAGGCGGTGGCGAAGGCAGCGGCCAGGACGGCGTGATTCGACGGCCACGACCAGTCCCCGCTCCCGGGGCAGCTGAGCACAGTGGCAGTGTCGACGACGCTGCAGGGCCGCGGCTCCTCGACCAGCAGCTTGACGGCCTCGCTCAATCCGTAGGCCGTGATCACGCCGAGTCCAGCCAGCGCCAGGAGCCAGAACCGCCGGCGCTCGCGCAGCCAGCACCAGAGAGCGAGGACGCCGGCGGTCGCCACGAGGGCAAGCAGACCGAATTCGGCCACGGATCCCACCGCCGAGGCCAGTGCCGAGCCCTCGGCGAGACCGGCGACAGCGGTGAAGAGGCGCTCACGCACCGGATACGTCGCGAGAGCGAGGGCAGCAAGAGCTGCGACGGCAATCAACAGCGCGGGCCACGGCACGGGGCGGGACGAGGATCTGCGCGACGTCGAAAGCGTGCGCGTCGAAGTTTCGTGAGTCATGAAATCCACGCTATAGACGCGGTTCGGCCTCAGAATCTGCCATGCGGGGCGACTCGTCTATGCCCACGGTCATACCGGCGAGGTGCTGCGCACGCCCGATCGAGGGAGGCGGCGAGCCCACGGTCCCCGGTAGAATGGAGCGCATGACCCTAATTGATCGTCCGTCTGCGCGCCGGAGCGTCGACGCGCTAACGGCGATCGGTTTCGGGGTGCTGGCCTCCGCGCCGGAGCCGGGCCTCTTCATGGCCCTGCTCACCGGCATCGCCGCGATCGCAATCGGGCTCTGGTCCAGGGGTCCGCGCGCGGGCCTGGGAGGACTGGCAGTGCTGGTCGTCGTGAGCATGGCCCGGGCCACGTGGCTCGACGGGCACTGGCTCTACGTCGCGGAGGAGTTGCCCCCGGCGCTCATGCGCGCTGGTGTGCCCTGGCTGATCGGTCTCGCCGTGCGCCAGTACATCGTCCTCGGGCGGAGGGCAGACCGCGAGCGAGAGCTGCGGCAGGTCCAGCGCCTGGCCGAGCTCAAGGAGCGCGCCACCGCCGACCGGCTCGCCCTCGCGCAGTCGCTGCACGACGACCTCGGCCACTCGTTAAGCCTCGTCGCGCTCAATCTCGGACGGCTCGAGATCGACCCGGCACTGCCCGAGAGCGCCCGCACCTCGCTCTTACACGCCCGCAACGACCTCGCCCACGCGGTCGAACGCCTGGGGGACTCCGTCTCCGACCTCAGATCCGGCGCTCCCGTGCTGCCAATGGGCGCAGCATCTGTCGATGCACTGCTGGCCCGGGCCCGCGCAGCCGGTGCGCGCATCACCGTGCAAGGACTGCCGGAACCCAGGCGGCTGCAGGACTTCGGAGGCGAGCAGGTCACGAGGGTCCTACAAGAAGCGATCACGAACGCAAGCAGGCACGCTCCCGGCACCCCGATCGACATCACCGCTGCCGACGTCGGTGCCGAGCTGCGTCTGAAGATCGAGAACGCCCTCGGCGAGACTCCTGCCGACGCGCACACAGCGGGCACGGGCCTGAGCACTTTGGAAAGTGAGCTCCGCGCCCACGGCGGAGAACTCGCCGCGGAGAAGACGGACAGTGCGTTCGTCCTCTCTGCGGTCCTCCCGACTCGCCGTCAGGAGCAGAGCACGCACGATGATCGCGCTGTGGAGGCGACGAGAGACGTCGATGAGAGCTCGACCGGCAGAACGAAGCTCCGCCAGCGACTGATTCTCGCCTCGACCGCGGCGATCGTCGTCGTCGGGCTCGCAGCGGTCGAGGCGCTGACGGTGGTGCAGAACCACCGCGCGCTGCTGTCGGCAGGGGCCTTCTCAAGCATCAGCGTCGGAGACGCGCGGGCGGAGACCGAGCGGATCCTGCCCGGCCACGAGCTGCCGGCCAGGCGGGGCGAGAACCGACCGGACGACTGCCACGACTACGCCGTGACCGCGAACACCTTTGACGACGCTGCCGGGGACGTGTACCGGATCTGCTTCGCGCAGGACGAGGTCTCCAGCACCGAGTACATCGCAGGAGGACAACGATGACAGCGACCGAGGCCCCGGTCAGAGTCCTGGTCGCCGACGACGACCCCCTCGTGAGGACCGGCATCGTCGGGATCCTCGACACCGATCCCGCCATCGAGGTCGTAGCCCAGGCCGCCGACGGAGCAGAGGCCCTGCGCAAGATCGACGCGCACCGTCTCGACGTCGCCCTCTTCGACATCCAGATGCCCGGGATGAGCGGACTCGACGCGCTGCAACGGCTCCGCTCCGACGGGAGCGCGCTCCCCTGCCTGTTCGTCACCACGTTCGGGGAGGACGACTACATCGCCGAGGCCATCCGGCTCGACGCAGACGGGTTTGTCCTCAAGTCCGGCGATCCGCGCCAGCTGATCGCCGGTGTGCACGCCGTCGCCGGTCGCGGAGCGTTCTTCTCGCCCTCGGTCGCCCGGCGTCTGCTCGACTCCGGCGTCTCGACGACGTACACCCAGTACGCGAGCGCCGTCGAACGCTTCGAACGCCTCACGGCTCGCGAGCGAGAGATCCTGATCCGGCTCAGCCAAGGAGAGACGAACGCTGAGATCGCGAAAGCGCTGCACCTCGCTCCCGGCACCGTCAAGGTGCACGTTTCCGCGATCCTGCGGAAGACTGAAGCGCGCAACCGCGTAGAAGCAGCCCTCATCGCCCTTCGCGCCGGACGAGCCTAGATCTTCTCGGGACGACGACGATCAGGCTTCGTCGTGCCGGAGCTTCGGAACGTCCGCGACGAGACCTTCGATGGTGTCTTCGGGGCGGAGACAAGCGCCGCGCAGAGGAGGTCGAAATCTGCCACGGCACCATTGTTCCCGAGTCGCGTCCGACCCTGCTCGCGCGGAGAAGGTCCCGGAGTAGATCTGGGGGCGTTCTTGTGGTCATTCTCAGAAGACGAAGTCGGCGGCTGTCTCGCCGACCTCGGCGCACATCGAAGCGAAGTTGCTCGCCTCGATGTCGGTCCTGGACGTCGCAACGTCCGCGAAGTTCTTCAAAGTGTCCTCGGTGATCTCGACGCGTATCGATTCCGCCGCGACGTTCTCCAACGGCGACTTGCCGATCCACGTCGCCTCGAACGCTGCTCCATCGCCGCCGTCGACCCGCTCGAGGGTGGCGACGCCCTCGGACTTCGTCTGGCCGGCGCAGTTGACGATCCCGTAGGTGACCTCGCCCGCCTCCTCGTCGAGCACCCAGCGCTCAAGCGCGGGCGAGAAGTTCTGGATCGCGCGGAGATACTGGACATGCCCGTCCTTGACGCCCAGGTCCGCGGTTGCGCCCGACTTCTCGCCCTGGCCGCCTTCCTCGGTGCTCTCGTCGCCGGTCTCCTCGGCCGGGGTCTCCGGCTCGGTAGGCTCGGTAGCCGGTGCCGAGGGGACTGGATCCTGCGCTTCGGCATGGAACGCGGCGCGGTCCTCGTCGTCGCCGGGGTAGCTGCACCCGCTGAGCGCGAGAGCAGCGGCGGCCAGCAGTGCTGCGCCGATGGTCGTGATCGCCGCCTTCGTCATCAGACGTCACCCCTCTCGGCATCGGGCGTACCAGTGGTCGTCTTCACCTGGAGGCCCGACTTCGTCTTCATCTTCGAGACCAGGTTCGTGAACAGCTGCGGCGCGACGATGAAGGACGCGATGAGCGCCGAGGCGGCTCCGGCGATCCAGACGTTGCTGAAGATGCCGAGCGCCACCGAGAGTCCCCAGCGGAAGATCATGTAGCCGACGGTGAAGCCGAGCGCCAGCAGCGCCATCCGCCAGATGGGCGAGCGGCCCTGGAACTCCTGGAACTCGCGCCAGGCGGTCTTGAGCAGGCCGCGCGTCTCGCCGAAGTCCTTCCGGTTCTTCTCCGGGACGACGATCAGCCCCGCCTTGAGCATCATCGAGATGAGCTGCATGAAGAAGAAAAACAGGCCGGTCGCAGCCAGGTCCAGGGCTCCGGCGTTGGAGATCGCCCAGGCGGCCATGCCGACAGCGCCGCAGGCGAGCAGGGTGCCCAGCACCGTCCAGGCGTGGTTCTCGGGGCCGCCGCGGTCGAGCTTGATGTTGATGTTCTGGTCGGACATGGTCCTCACTCCTTCGTCTCGTCCAGCTTCGCGGGGCCGGAGATGATCTTGATGGCGTCGTTCGGCACGGGAGCGACGCTCTGCTGTGCCTCACCCGCCGTAGAGGAGGCCGACAAGCTGCTTCGCCATGTCCGCGGCGTCCGCCGCGATGAAAATCTCGTCATCGGTATCCAGAATCAACGCCACGGTCTCTTAGACCTCCGACCCCGACCGCCGGTTCCCGGCGGCGCCCCTGCCAACGCTTTTCACACTTTCTGGTGCCCTCCAAGACGAAAAGTCAGTTGCCGAAGAAATCTCTCTGGTACATTGGCACTAAAGTGCTTTGCTGCGCTCAGCGTGGTGCTAAGGCGAGACGAAGGAGGGCAACGGCGTGTTAACTATCGCGAGAATGAACGCGCATTCCGTTGCCTACTATCAGTCCACTGTGGAGGAAAATCAGGGGCCTGATTCCTACTATTCTGAGGACGGAACGAAGCCTGCCGAGGTATGGATTAAGGCGGCGCATGCGACAAATTCGACGTTTGTTTCAACGCATTTAGGCGTTGAAAACGGCGAGACTGTCGACGGTAAAACGGTTCATGATTGGTTCGATAACGCCGTTGCTCCGAGTGGGGCAAAGCTCGGTCGGGCACCAGGAGCAGATGGTGTTCCTGGTTTCGATCTGACTTTTTGCGCGCCAAAATCAGTGTCGTTGCTATGGGGATTAGGAGATGATCCGGAGCTGCGAACGCTCATTGATCACGCCCACCAGGAGGCTGTGGCAGAGGCTCTGGCCTATGTCAGTGAGCACGCTGGGTATACCCGTCGGCAAGACCCGACGGTATCTGAAAAGCGGTTGATGATTGAAAAACTTCGCGGTATTTCTGGCGTGAAATATGAGCATCGGACATCACGTGCGGGTGATCCTCATGTGCATTCTCACGTGTTGTTGGCGAATAAACAACTGTGTCAAGACGGCAAGATTCGCACGCTGGATTCGAAGGGAATCTATCACGAAGCACGTGCTGCCGGCATGGTGTACCAAGCAACCTTGCGTGAGATTTTAAGCAGAAAACTTGGCCTTGAATGGGGAGAAATTGTTAACGGTTGCGCGGAAATTTCTGGCCTTGATGATCGAAAATTGTTGGCAGATTTCTCTACTCGGGCACGAGAAATTGACCAGTGGCAAGAAAATAATGGACTAGAAACACGCAGTAACTATCAACGCATCGCGCAGAAAATTACGCGCCAAACAAAAGATCTAGACGTTAGTTTGGACGAATTAGAGACGCAGTGGGCGCAGCGTGAGCATAGCGAAACAGTGCGCGGGTTTATCGCTTCTTTGGATAAGAATCCGGGTAATGATGGTGCGCAGATCTACCGTTATGGCATCGAATCTCTTCCTGATTCGGCTGACATTTTGGCTGAAGTTATTGCCGAACGTTCCACGTTTACGCGTGCCGATGTCGCGGAAAAAGTCGCAGAACTTCTGCCTGTAGGAGCAGTCGAGCCTCACCTGATGCTGCGTACTATTGAATCTTTAACAGATGCGGCACTAGCATCTAGTGATTCTTTATCGGTGACTCCGGATAAAGATCCAGCGGTTGATAACACTCAACGCGAGGGCGCACAGAGGTTTACAACGACTGCAGTTATCGATGAAGTTGAACAAGCAGTTCGACTGGCAACTGATGTTGTTGACGCTGGAGTTAGCGCGGAAAGCATTAAACCTGTCCCTGGTGCACTGTCTGAAAATCAAGCATCAGCAATGCGCCAGGTCGTGAAGTCGCCGTATCGTGCCAGCGTTATTGTCGCTCCAGCGGGCGCTGGTAAAACCTCATCGCTTAAAGCTGCCCGTGGTGCATGGGAGCATGCAGGGAAAACGGTTGTTGGTCTTGCACCAACGGGTAAAGCTGCTGATGTCATGGTTGGTGAAGCTGTCGCGGATGAATCGATGACTATTGCTCGCGCATTGCGGGTGGGGAATGCGTCAACGCCTGGACAACGTGCCAGGGCGTTGGGCTGGGATAGAAATACTGTCGTTGTTGTTGACGAAGCCGGCATGGTGGCTAGTCCTGAGCTCGTCGAGATTCTGAGTACGGTGAAAGCAGCAGGCGCTCGCACTGTCTTAGTTGGCGACCCGGAGCAGTACTCAGCGGTAAAAGCCCGCTCGGGTCTGTTAGCGACGCTGGCCGAAGAACTACCTGATGCCGTTGAACTAACCGAAGTATTCCGTCAACGCAGCAAGAAAGAACGCGAGGCTTCTACCTGGCTGCGCAGCGGAGACGAAGGACTCATTGAGCGTGCTGCGCAATGGTATGCCGATCATAATCGTGTCCACGCAGGGTCTGTGACCGCGATGCTTGATGATGCTTTGGCAGGCTG
>JBHADA010000209.1:0-8275 GCA_041854805.1 Arachnia sp. | reverse complement strand
GCTCGATCACACAGAGCCTGTGCGGCGGCTCCCCGACCGGGGAGCCGCCGCACAGCCTTACCCGCGAGACCGGGCGACACGCTACCAACCGTTGTGGGACGCGAGGCAGCCGAGGTCTTGATCGACCACCACACCAGGCCAGTGGCGAGAGGCCCGGCTCGTGGCGCTGGGCTAGCCTGGCGCTCAACACCCTGAGAACAGTCGGGCGGGCCTGGAAGAAGCCCCCGGCGGGCAAGTCGAGAAAGACCTGCTGGTCAGGGCATGCTACCTGGTGATCAGCGCCGCCGCCTTAACTGCCAGCCACACCTGGCAACCCACCTGATCAGTTATCCGGACGTAGGCCCAGGGGCCCATGGACTGCCATGTTTCACCCAACAGGCCGATATGACGAGCGATGACCGTGTGCCACAATCATCCCATGATTGTTGTCGACAGCGTCGTCAAGCAGCATGGTCGTCGTACTGTGCTGCACGACATTTCCTTCACGGCCCCTTCGGGAAAAGTGACAGGATTCGTTGGGCCTAACGGATCGGGTAAGTCCTCCACCTTGCGAATCCTGCTAGGACTCGACAAGCCGAATTCGGGTAGCGCCACCATCGCAGGCAGGTCCTATCGAGAGTTGCGACGACCTCTTCACTGGGTTGGGGCAATGCTAGACGGGCCGGGTGCGCATCCAACGCGCACCGCCCGCGCTCATCTCAACTGGGTGGCGACAAGCAACAAGATTCCACGACGACGGGTACAGGAGGTCCTCTCACAAGTCGGGCTGACTGACGCGGGCCGGCGGAGGGTCAACACTTACTCCCTGGGAATGGGACAGCGTCTTGGTCTCGCCACAGCGTTGTTGGGAGAGCCAGAATACCTTGTGTTGGACGAACCCGTCAACGGTCTCGACCCAGATGGAATTCGTTGGATAAGGAAATTGTTGCGAGAACATGTTGACATGGGTGGAACCGTTCTGCTTTCGAGTCATCTCATGAGCGAACTGGCCGAGATAGCCGACTACATTGTCATCATCGCCGAGGGTCGTATCACGGACGCCGGTTCTCTCGACAGCATTACCCAGGGCTACGGTGATCTCGAGGAGGCTTTTTTCGCGCGGACGAGAAGGATGGGGCGACGATGACCCTTTTTCGTGCGGAGTTGCTTAAGCTCGCGACCCTCCCGTCAGCCTGGGGTGCGTGCATACTCACGCTAGCGCTTCCTGTCGGGCTGGCGGCACTGAGCGCGCGCACATTCAAAAGAGCGCTGTCCGCTGGTGACACGACGGGGCTGCTTCAGACGTCTCCTGCAGACATAGGATTCGGCCACCTAATTTACGGTTCGATCGGGGTGATCGTACTGGGTGTTGTGTGCATGTCTAGCGAATATTCGCGCCACTCTCAAAACATGGGGAGGGCGCGCCAGATATCGACAACAATGGTGGCCACTCCTCGACGTCTGCCGACAGTTGTAGCAAAAATGTTTGCGCTGACGTCGTTCGTGACTGTAGTCGCTTGTGTCGCCTTACCTACCACGTTGCTCGTTTCCCGCGCGATCCTCGGTTCCTACGCGGCTACGATCGACTACGCGTACCCGCGTCGAGCGCTAGGCGTTATGTTGTACTGGGTTATGACCGCGCTCATCTCCTGCGCCTTTACTTCAATCACGAAGAGTGGAGTCCTTCCCTTAGTGCTCCTAATAGCCAACAGTACGGTTCTCTCGCTCAGTAGACTCTTGGCGCTTGTCACAGATCTGGCCAAGTATCTTCCTGATTCGTCGGCGATGAGTATGTTTCTCACTGAGTCGCCGGTCTCAAAGCCTCTTGAGCCCGGTCCGGCATTTTCATTATGTCTCGTCTGGAGCCTGGCTGCGGCGTCTGTTGTAGTTGCGAACTGGGTGTGTGGTGACACCTGATATGCATGTCCTATGCTCAGAGGCTAAGAAGTTAGCAACACTTCCCGCCATGCACATTGCCGCGGGATCGACGATCGTATTTTCAGCGGTTGTCTCGATGGTGTTCAGATCTCGGTTCGGGGACCAAGGGCTTTTCATAAGTACTGATGTTCTCAGGATCGTACCTGATTATATCTCGATCGGACTGATAGTATTCGGTTCGCTGTCGTCGAGTCACGAGTACAGTGGCGGACAGATCATGACTTCACTGGTGGCACTGCCCCAGCGAAGCATGTTGGCGGCGACTAAGTCAGCCGTCGTCGTAGTTGCTAGCTATTCATTGTCGTTGGTGTCGATGGCAGTCTCGGCAGTTCTTACTCAAGATAGTCTCGGTGTCCAAGTGCTCTCAATCGTCCTGAACAGCAGTGTTCATCTTACGATAATGACCATGCTGTCATTCTATCTGGGGCTGCTGATACGTTCTATCGTTCCTACTTTGACGATTTCGTTGGTCGTACTTGTCGTGGCTCCGCCGATGCTCATGCCTGTCGCTGGTTGGGTAAAATGGTTTCCGTCGGAACTGAGCTCAGGACAGTTTGTGGCGGCTCATCCGGTATTCACGATATCGACAGTTGTTCCACTTCTGTGCTGGATCGTATTTATCATGGCTGCAGGTATCGGTAGGATGCAAGTGTGCGACGCGTGTTAGAAGTTTACCTGCTCTGACGAGAACCTAACGAACAAGCAGTTAATATGAACTTGCTGGCGATAACCGACGTCCAACGTGAGGAAGGAGGTGAACCAACATGTCCTACGCGCCGCCGAAGATGGTTGAGATCGGAAACTTTTCGGATCTCACGCGATGTCTGTGGTGGGGAGACTGCCGTGACTTTCTCGGTTGTGGGCTAGCCCCCATCTGCATCTGACATGTCCATGTGACAAGCGCTGGTGGGGACGCTCGTCTGCTCTGCGATGAGCGTTCCCACCAGACCCTCACATGATTGGAGAAGAATGCGATTCCCCACAGTAATAGTACTAGACGATACCGATGACTGGAGTTCGCATTACCCGAGTGACTTCATGACTGTTTCCTGTTACGAGTCTGGACGTCCCTGCGTGATCGTGAACTCAAAGTCGACGACGTTCACTGAGATCGCAGCAGGTTTCGGTAAGATCGTCGTGCTTGGTGATGTGACGGCGGGCGAGCGAGTCACGATGCTCGCTCGCTCGACGGATGACTGGAAAACCTTCAGCAAAAATATCTGCGAGATTCCTGGCCAATGGATAGCTGTGACGAGTAGGGCAGCGCACGCAGTGTGCGTCCATCTTCCGTTGCTGAGCAGGATCCCTGTTTTCTGGAAGGAGACGTCCGCTGGTCGAATCGCCAGTACGTCACTCAGCTATCTCGTCGGCTCAGCTGCACGTGTGGATGTCGATCAGCTGCCGTTTTACTTGCTGCCGCTCGGAGTGCCGTGGCCTTTCAGTGCTCGATCGCTGTGGTGTGGCGTTCGGAGAATGCTTTTCGCAGAGCGTCTCGACATCACGGCTACGACGAGAACGACCAGTCGGGTCTGGTACCCCGAGGGCGCAACGCTTGAGCGTCATGAGGTCGTTGAGATCTTGAAGGGTGAACTGCCGAGGGTGATGACACGGCTTTGTGAGCACGAGAAGTGCGTTGCGGTCGACTGCTCTGGTGGCTTGGATTCGACAGCAGTCGCTTACATGGCCTACGAAACAGGAGTTCGGATACGCGCGTACCATGTCATGCCAGCAGATCCTGGTAATGACGACTCGCGATGGGCGTCCCAGGTAATGAGCGACATTGGTGCGGTAGCAGTTGTTACTGGAAGCGACTCAATGTCTAGTTTTTTCGCGGAACCTTCTTTTTCTGTCGATAATGATATTGAAGGGCCGTTCATGTGGAGCGCGGGGCGCGATCACTTGCATGACACTGCCGCCAGCGACATCGCGCACGGAATACGTGTTCATCTTACTGGTTTCGGAGGAGAGGAATTGTTCTCGGCGATGCCAGCGCAGCTCTGGTCGCACCTGAGGCAGCGTAAGTTTCGGGCCGTAGCGACAATATGGCGTGCAGCGAGAATGAACCGGACGTCACCTTTTCGGGTGTTTGCAGAGGCATGCAGTTCCACTCCGTTTCACGAAGACATTCTCGATTGCTTGACGATGCCAGGTTCCGCACAGGCATTAACGCTGTCTTGGGGCTCCGAATTGGCATTTCCGAGATGGGTTAGCGAGCCGGCTAAGGAAATGATTCGGTCATTAGCTCGCGATCATTTTCTTGCGAAGGTCGAGGCGCTTTCAGAAGACCGTCCAGTTCATCAGGCGTTGGTTTCACTTTCATTTGAAGTCGAACTGCTGAGGCAGATTACTCAGAGGTTTGGACAAGGTGAGCTGGCATGGCGATCTCCATTTCTTGAGAGGGAAGTGGCTATTCCGGCGTTGATGCTCAGCAGCGCTGACCGGGTTCGTGACTCGCGACGCAAGTCAGTACTTCTCGAGGCGACAAGAGGATGCGTGCCGCCCAGCATGATGAACCGAACGAGCAAAGGAGACTACAGTCGAGAGCTGTTTGACGCTATCAGAGCTCACCGAGATGAGATTCTTCGGTACTTTTCAAGGAGTCTGCTTGCAGAACTCAATGTTGTAGATATGAATGTGCTTCGGGATGCCATAGTGTCGGGAGTAAATACAACCGATGAGTTGCACTCTCTCCAGTCGACATTTGAGACAGAGCGTTGGCTGCGCTCCGTTGATGCAGCGTGCCTGACTTAAGGAGGTCACCATGAAGATCGTTGACGATGTCGTCGTAAGTGAGACGCCGGACGGTGCGATCGTGTTCGATCCAAGGCGAGGGAAGTACTTCCAACTCAATAAGTCGGCGCTCAGAGTCCTCAGCCTTCTTCGCTCCGGCCGGCCGATCGACGTTGTCGTGTCCGAGCTTAGCCAGTCTACTTCTATGGACGAAGACAGCGTTGCTCAGGACGTCCACAACCTCATTCGGTATATGAAGGATGCTCATATTGTGGAGGAAGGCGAATGAGTATTCCGATTGGTCCGGAGCAGAGTACCGCTATCTCGGTGCTCGAGCAACTTCGGTCTCGGGTTGCTGTCGCGTTAGCGTCAGTAATTATAAGGATGCGGCCCAATCTCATTCAACGTACCCTGAAGATGCTTGGGACACGGAGTCGTCCGGCGACCTACGATCAGGCTAACCGGGCACGTGCGGCTGCTTGCACCGTCAGTTCGCGCTGCGCGGGAATGGGATGCGTGTTGCGTTCAGTGGCGGCGTTTATAGATTGTCGCATGCAGGGTTTTACGCCGGACTGGTGCACCGGCTTCCGTCCGGCTCCGTTCGCGGCGCATGCTTGGATTGAAGTAGGTGGTGAGCCCGTCGGAGAGCCAGGCGCACTGGACTCGTTTATTACCGTTCTCGCGGTACGCCCGCACGAAGACCGCGAAGAATTCTCGCCGCGCTCTTGAACGCTCTGGCAGCATTTCTCGCCGCCCGTCGCTACGTCGCGATCCGCATAGTTTGGCGTTCTGGATGACGTTGACCTCGAGGAACTTTTGTTTCGATGGGCTGTTATGGGCCGGGGCGGACGATTCCGCTTTCATATGCGATGACGACAAGTTGTGCCCTATCGCGCGCAGCGAGGTGCTTGAGGAGTGCACTCATGTGACTCTTCATTGTTGAGTGTGAGATACTAAGATACTTTTCGATCTCATCGTTCGACAGCCCGGATGCGACCAGTTGGAGCACCTCGGTTTGCCGCGCTGTCAGATTGTCCACCAGTGACGGCTTCACGGTGATGCCGGACGACACTTGAGGAAGCACTGACGTCAGGACTCCCGGAGAAAGGAGTGTGTGACCGACGTGCACTGCATGGACAGCCTTTATCACACTGTCGGGAGGGGTGTCCTTTAGGATATATCCGATGGCACCTGCCTGAATGGCGCGAAGAACGTGCTCGTCGTCTTCAAAGACAGTGAGAACGCATACTCTGATGTTTTTCAGGTTCGGGTCGGAACATATCTGCCTGGTTGCCTCGACGCCGTCCACGTCACCGGGCATGCGGATATCCATGAGTATGACGTCCGGCTTCAATGACCTTGCTGCCGGCGCCACCTCTTCACCCCTTGAGCACTCACCAACAACCTCGATGTCAGGGCTGCTGCTCAGTATTGTCGCGAGAGAACGACGCAAAAGTATTTGATCATCGACTAGGAGAACTCTGATAAGTGCGGTCATCGGTTGCCCTCAGGGTCGGGCAGTAGAACGTCTACGCAGAATCCGTCGGGCCTATGCCCAGCTTCCACGCGGCCGCCAAGAGATGCGCATCGCTTTTGTAAGAGGGCAAGGCCGATTCCTGATCCTGGGGAGCCTTTCCACTTCTGCATCGGAGCCTCGTTCCTTACAATTGGGTGGATGCTGTCCCGTTTTCGGCTCACGTGTACATGCACCCGTGTTCGGCCAGCGTGACGGGCGACATTTGCCAGAGCTTCTTGAACGACTGAGGCTAGGAGATTCTCAACCTCTTGGTGATGAAAGAAAGTGGTCTGCGTCGTGATGACTTCCAGCCCAGCTGCCTGTGCCTGCGTACACACGTCGCGGAGGGACCGAGGCGGACTCGGCATCTCGCGATGAGACTGTCGTAGGGCGGTCAGGAGAGTTCTCATCTCCTGGGTTGCCGCTCGACTGTCGGCCTCGATCGCTTTCAACGCCGCACGGGTGTCTGAGCCGTCGATCAACAGACAAGAACTCGCTTGCAAGGTAATGGCCGCCAGTCGATGAGAGACCAGATCGTGCAGGTGCTCAGTGAGCATGAGGCGATCGTCGCGAACGGCGTCCGCCGCTGCCTGCAACCTCAACTGACGCTCAAATACCGTCTTGTCCCGATGCCGGACACCTAGAGCGCATACGGCGACCACTACCGAGGCGAGCAGGATCAGTGGCGCGATCCGGTCATTCGAGGGCTTGGCTCCCAGCACAACAACGATCAGCAGGGTGAGGAAGACGGCAATTGTTGCCATCGTGCCCTTGAGTGTCATCCTTGCCATGTTCCTATGATACGACCTCGCCATGAAGCGGCGGTGGGTTTCGGGTTCCTGTGACCGAGTGGCCGGCGCGTTCATGCGGTGCCGGCTCAGCAGACGATGAGTTCTAGGCCGCGACGTAGCTCCTCGACGATCACCTGCTGCTGGTCCTCGGGAGCGTTGAGGTGGTCGATCGTCAGACCGTTAACGAGAGCGGCGACCAGACGCGCTCCCGAGGCCGGTGAGATCCCTGGACGCAGGTGGCCGGCGTCCTGCGCTACTGTGAGCGCCGCCTCGAGCCGGGTGCGGAAGAGCATCAGAGCCTCCCAGTAGAGTTCGGCGAGCCAGGGACGGGTAGAGGCTGCCGCGCCGTAGGCCACCCAGAGCGCCGCGTCCTCCCGGCGCGCACCTGCGGTAGGCAACAGTTCACTGAGGGACCGGTGCATGGACTCCAGCGGGCTGTCAGCCCGTGGCTGGGTCCGGACACGTTCGTCCTGTCGCTGGACCGAGCGGATGAAGGCGTTGGTCAGGAGGGCCTGGCGGGTGCGGGCATGGTACTGGACCGTCCCGGGCGCCAGGTGGGACTGCGCGGCGACCGTGCGCACGCTGACCCGGTCGAACCCGTCACGCGCGATGACCGTGATCGTCGCGTCCGCGATCGCGGCCCCGGTGGTCGAGAAGTTCCTCGCAAAGGTCGAGGTGGAGCCGGTTGCGGGCATTCGTTCCTCCTGACAGAATCGATGCCCACACTAGTCGTCATACAATCGTACGACAGCGCCGTCGTGCCAGCCGATCACGAAAGGACGATCGTGAGAGATCTTCTCGCTCTCGCTGGCCTTGCACTCCTGGACTCCACGAGTCTGGGCACGCTGGTCATCCCGCTCGGACTCGTCGTCCGGCGCCGCCGCGTCGACCCGGGACCGATGAGCGTCTACTTCATGACCGTGTGCGCCGTGTACTTCGCGCTCGGCGTGGCGCTGCTCTCAGGGATCGACGTGTTCGCTGAGATCATCCTGCCGATGACCCACACCGACGCCTTCCGCTGGGTGGGCCTGGTCCTGGGAGTCGGCCTGGCCCTGTTCGGGGTCCTCGCCCCCGGGCCGAGGAAGCCGCGCGCCTCCGATCTCGGAGGATCCACGACCCGCCCGGCACCCGTTGGACTCGGCGCGACCATCGTGCTGGGCCTGGGGGCCGCCCTGACCGAGGCCGCCACGATGGTGCCCTATATCGCCGCGACTGGGATCATGGCCGGCATGGTCACCGGATGGGTCGGACGGATGGTTGTTCTGGCCGGCTACTGCCTCGTCATGGTGGCACCGGCAGGTCTTCTCATCGGCGTCGCGGC
>JBHADA010000208.1:0-9219 GCA_041854805.1 Arachnia sp. | reverse complement strand
CCACTCATCCTGGGCAACCACCGCACACACCACCGACCCAGACCCCTGGGACAACGCCCCAACCTCCCGAACCCCCTGGGCCGACACGGCCCATGCCACGGAGCCAGATCCTCAGGCCACCCAGGACATAGGCTCCGGCCTCCCGATACAAGACACAGAGGCGACCAGCCCGAGCCCTTGGGCCGAGGCCGCGGCCCGCGCCACCGAACCCACCCCTTGGGCTAGGCGTACGCAGGTCTCCAACGCGAGTCTCTGGTCGACTCCGCCGGCCCGGGACCACGATCCCGGCCCCGAGGTCATATCGGATTCCGACTCTCTGGCTCAAGACAGCGAGCCAACCCAGCCAAGCCCCGGGGCCAATTCCGCGGCTCGGGCCACTGAACCGAGCCACCCGAGCCCTTGGGTATCCACCCCCGACCGGTCGAACAAACAGGAGCCCTGGATGGCCCCCACTCATCCCACCCACGCCGCTCGCGCCGCCGAGCCGCTGGAGAACTCTCCCGGACACGCCGCCGAGGACTGGGAACCCAGTCGCCGACGGCATCTAACGTCGTCGATTCTTTTGACGCTGGCGTCCGCTCTCATTCCTGGCTTGGGGCTCCTGGGCGCCAAACGTGGCGGTCTGCGACTATTGGGACTTGTTACCACGCTTGTGGCAGTCGGCTCGGTCGCGTTCCTTGCCGTCTGGGCCTTTACCGACTTCACAGGAGTGGCCAAATTCATTGCTAACCCACGAGTACTCACCGTAGCCACCCCCGTATTTGCCGTGCTTGGCCTTGTGTGGGTAGGCCTCATTCTCCTCACTCACCTCGCCACCCGCCCGGCAGGCATGCGCGTGGGCCGTAGACTCATCGGCGCGGTCACAGTCACCGCGCTCACCTTCGCCGCCGCCGCTCCCTCCGCGCTGGCCGCTCGCTACACCCGCGACGCGTTCCTGCTCCTCAACAGCATCCTGCCCGACGACGTGGTTGCCTCCGGCAGGCCAGACCTCGCTGGCGACAACCCGTGGGCGAACCTGCCGCGGCTCAATATCTTGCTGCTGGGCGCCGATGGAGACGTGAGTCGCACCAAAGAGGTAAAGCAGTTCGGCATCCGCACCGACACCATCATGGTGGCCTCCATCGACACGGCCACCGGCGACACCGTCCTCATCCAGATTCCCCGCAATCTTCAGCACACCCCGTTCCCCGAGGGCAGCGAACTCGCGAAGGCCTACCCGGACGGGTTCACCGGCACGCCCGAAGGCGACTGGTACATCAACAGCATCTGGCCCAAGGTGGAGTTGGACCGCCCGGAGCTCCTGAAGGGAAACACCTACCGCGGTGCCGAGGCCCTGAAGCTAGGAGTCCAAGGTGTCACCGGGCTAAAGATGCACTATTTCCTCATGCTCAACATCGACGGGCTGCAAAAGCTCATCGACGCCATGGGCGGGGTCACCGTCAATATCAACGAGCGGCTTCCCATCGGTGGAAACTCCAACAACCGCCGCGCCTCCGAGTGGCTTGAGGCGGGACCGAATCAGCATCTCGACGGGTTCCACGGCCTGTGGTACGCGCGTAGCCGCTGGTCCACGGACGATTACGACAGGATGCGCCGCCAGTCGTGCTTGGTCAACGCCATCGTCGACCAAGCGGACCCTCCGACGCTGCTCACCCGGTTCGAGGGCATCGCCGCGGCGGGTGCCGACATGATCAAGACCGATATTCCCTCGTCTGCCACCGACGCCATCGTCGACCTCGCGATGCGCGTCAAGGACGGCGACGTGAAGCGTCTCGTCTTCACCCCAGGCAAGAACGGGTATTCCTACTCCTCGCCCAACTTCAAGGCCATGCATGCCTCCGTCGAGGAGGCCATCAACCCGGATGCCGCCAAAAAGAAGAAGTCGTCATCTCCCAGCCCAAGCGCCTCGCCGAGCAAGAAGAAGTCGGCGAGCCCGAGCGCATCAGCTTCCGCTGCTGCTCCGGAGGGAGCCCAGAACGTCAAGGACGCTTGCGCCTACACTGGAGACTGAGCGAGTCGAGGCGGGAGCCTCAGCCATGCACAGCCCGCAGCCGCGCCTTGATGTCCTCCACGACGTCGGCGATGAGTTGCTCGTCTCGCCCAGCGAAGACGAGATGGGTGCGGGCCTGACCTTGGTGGATGACGAGCCGATCTCCCGCCTGGTTCTGGGCCACACGAGTCACGTCCGCCCACTGCCCTTGATGCCGCTGGCCCGCGCCAGCCACGTGGTAGCCCTCCTCGTCGAGGGTGAGGGCGACGACGTGACGTCGCATCGCCCACAACGCGGCCCCGGCCAGCGCGGCTCCGCCCAGTAGCAACAGGACGGCCAGCACACCCACTATCACGGGCCAGCCGAGCGAAACGGACAACACGAGGACCACGGCACCCACCAAGGTGGCCACGGCGGCGATCGCCAAGGCCCGCACGGGCGGCCGGGGGCGGATGAGATAGCGAGAAGCCGGCATGGCGGCAGCCTAACCCGCCAGGCACCGCTCGCCAGGAACTTCGACGCGAAGGGCCGCAATTGCCCTTGGGCCGGCCAGGCACGATATTTACCGGAATGCCGGTTCCCCCGCAGTCGGGCTAAGATGGGGGAATTGGCGAGGTCGCATAGTGGACTAGTGCAGCCGCCTTGAAAGCGGCCGAGTGGCAACGCTCCGTGGGTTCGAATCCCACCCTCGCCGCCGACCTGGGAGGAGAGACATGCCACCGAAGTCTCCCCTGCCGCCACGGCATGGCTTGCAGGCTGCGTGGGTGCGCACGCCAGATCGCGACCCCACCAACCCCTTTCCCTGGCCGACCATGCGCGCCTTTCTCGTCTCCAAGCTGGCCGTGCCCGAGACCCATGTGGACGACATGCTGGCCCGAGGCGTCTTCGTCGACGCCAAGGCCCGCCCTTGGTCGGGCGAGGAGCCGTACCAGCCCCACACCTTCGTCTGGTTTCACCGCGATCTTCGCGACGAGCCCGAGGTGCCGGGCGAACTCGTGGTACTCCACCGCGACGAACGCATCGTGGTGCTGGACAAGCCTCATTTTCTCTCCACCATTCCACGCGGACGCCACGTGCTGCAAAGCGCCGTGGTCAAAGCCCGGAACCATCTCGGCTTGGCCGAATTGAGCGCCGCGCACCGCCTGGATCGCGCCACCGCAGGCGTGCTCCTCATGACCACTGAGCGACGCTGGCGTGCGCCGTATCAAGAGATCTTCGCGTCCCGGAGGGCCGTGAAACGCTACCGCGCCATCGCCCCGTTCGACCCCGAGCTGCGTTTTCCTCTCACCGTCGAGTCGCACCTGACCAAGCGCGTCGGAACGTTACAAGCAGCCACCGTGCCCGGGGCTCCGCCGAACTCGCGCACCGAGATCCGGCTAGTGGCGCGCCGCGGCAACCTGGCGATGTATGAGGCACAGCCGCTCACCGGCCGCACCCACCAGATTCGGGCTCACTTCAACCAGCTTGGCATCCCCATCCTGGGCGACGCCCTATACCCGCGGATTCTCGACGTGGACATCGACGACTTCAGCACGCCCCTGCGTCTGCTGGCCTACGAGCTGAGCTTCCCAGACCCCGTCGACGGCACCCACCGCACCTTCACCTCGACACGTCACCTGTCGTGGAATAGCACCGGCGAATGAGCCGAGGCGTGCGGCGGCACGATCCATTGCCGAATATGGCAGGCTGGGCGTATGCGAGCAGTCATCGTTGAGTCCCCTGGCGACGTCGATGTCCTCACCATCGGTGAGGCAGCCACCCCCACCCCCGGCCCCGGCGAGGTGCTGGTGCGCACTGTAGCCTCGGGCGTCAACCGGGCCGACGTCCTGCAGCGGCAGGGGCACTATCCTCCTCCACCCGGCGTGACGGACATCATCGGTTTGGAGGCCTCAGGCGTCGTCGAGGCCGTGGGCGAGTCCGTGACCCGCTGGGCCCCCGGCGACGAGGTCGTGGCCCTCCTCTCGGGAGGCGGTTACGCCGAGTTCTTCGTCGCCCCCGAGGGACAACTTGTTCCTCCTCCCCCAGGCGTCGACCTCGTCTCTGCCGCGGGCGTACTGGAAGTGGCCGCGACCGTAGCATCCAACCTCCGCCTCGCCTGCCTCTCTGCTGGGGAGACATTCCTCGTCCACGGCGGCGCCGGCGGCATCGGCACCTTCGCCACGCAGTACGCCAAGGCCCTAGGCGCGACGGTGGTGGCCACCGCGGGCGGGCCCGCCAAGCTGGAGCATTGCCTGGCCCACGGCGCCGACCACGCCTTCGACTACCACGGTGACTGGGTGGCCCAACTCAAGGAGGCCACGAAGGGCGCAGACGTGATCCTCGACATCATCGGAGCCAAATACCTTGAACTCAACGTGGCGGCACTCAAACGATTCGGCCGCATGGTGGTCATCGGCCTTCAGGGCGGCGTGAAGGGAACCCTCAACCTGGGGCAGCTCCTAGCCAAGCAGGGCACCATCCACGCCACGTCGGTGCGGTTCAAGACGGCCGAGCAAAAGGCCGAGATCTGTTCCCTCGTGGAGGAGACGGTCTGGCCCATGCTGGGCGACGGGAGGATTCGCCTCGCCCCGGAGACCCGCCTCCCGTTCGACGACGTGCGCCGCGCCCACACCCAACTCACTGGCGGCGACAACGTCGGCAAGATCGTCCTCGTGCATTGAGGAAACGGATCCCAAAGAAGGAGACGCCGCTTGGGTCGCGCCACTCGCTTTGGGGTTCAAATTACCGTCCAGCGCTATCTTGAAGAGTCCTCGTCAACGGAAAAAGGTAGGCGCGAGAATACCGGGAAGACAGAGGCGTATGTGAGTCGGTTGAATCGCAAACACCGGGAGTTTTCGTGGTTCCGTCCGGTAGCGCCCGCACAGCCGTCCCGTGCGGTGCCCATTATGCTCGATGGGCTGCTGGTTGCGGTGGTGCTGGCCTACAGCCTGCCGGGAGCAGTCGGAGTCTCGCGGTCTCTGGGATGGTCGCCTCTCGTGGGGGTGATTCTGACGCTGGGGATGTGTGTTCCTTGGGTCGGACGGCAACGGTATCCGCTTACGGTCTTCTTGGTCATTTGTGGGTGCGGCGCGGCACAGGCGGGCTTCTGGGGTACGGCTCTGACCGCGAATGTCATGCTTCTCCCGGCGGTTTACAACTTGGCGACACGATTCTCACTTATCGCTTCCGTCCTGGGGGCTATCCTAGCTGCGGGTGTGATCTGGACTGGCGTAATCCCGCAGATGCGCGTGATCACCTCTGATCGGGTTGGGACAGGAACGCTGCTCAGTGCAATGCAAGCAGTCTTGGCGGCATGGTTGATCGGCGTCGCGGTACGGGTACGGCGTGCGCACATCGCCAGCCTGGAGGAACGCGCTTTACAATTAGAACGCGAGAAAGAAACGCAAGCGATCATCATCGCCGCGCAGGAACGAGCCAACATCGCGAGAGAAATCCATGACGTTATTTCCCACAGCCTTAGCGCAGTCGTGATGATGATCGACGGGGCTGCGGCTCAGGTGCCTCGAGATCCCAAGAAGGCGGTGGCGACTTTAGAGCGGTCGAGCGAACTGGGCCGTGGCGCGATGGCCGAACTGCGTCGAATGGTGACACTGCTACGCGCCTCCCCGGCGAAACCCTTGAGCCCGCAACCGGGACTGGGCAATGTCGCTTCTCTGATCGAGGCTTCACAGGCGGCTGGGATCGCGACCGAACTGCAAGTTACCGGCTCGACGTCTGGGCTCTCGAGCGGGCTGGAGTTATGCGTTTATCGCATCATTCAAGAAGCCCTCACCAATACCCGCAAGCACGGTGGACCTGGCGTTTCTGCCGTGTCGGTGGGCATCACTGTCGGAGAATCAGATGTTACAGTAAGGATCGAGGATGACGGCCAAGGGCCAGGCCAATGGGAGCACGAGGCTTCTGGCCATGGCCTCGTCGGAATGCGAGAACGAGTGGCTATTTACGGTGGGCGGGTGCACATCGGAGCGCGCGTTGGTGGCGGATTCCAGGTTGTGGCATGCATTCCAATCGAGGGAGCACGATGACTATTCGGCTTATCATCGTTGACGATCAGGAACTAGTACGCGCAGGCCTAAGGATGGTTCTATCCGAGTACGATCAGATCGATGTCGTTGGTGAGGCATGCGACGGCCTCGATGCGTTCGATGTCGTAAAGCGCATCCCCGCGGACGTCGTCCTGATGGATATTCGCATGCCCCGCATGAATGGCGTAGAGGCAACCCAACGGATCTGCGGCGCGGATGGGCCAAGGGTGCTCATACTGACCACCTTCGACCTCGATGAGTATGCATACGATGCACTGCAAGCTGGAGCGAGCGGCTTTATTCTCAAGGAGGCCCCCACCCGCGCTCTCGTGGACGCGATCGAACATGTCCACGATGGGGACGCGGTTGTCGCTCCCAGCACCACGCGTCGCCTACTCGCCCACTTCACCCGCAGGGCAGACCTCCCCATCCCGCAGAATTTCGCGCTGACCGAGCATCTCCGTGAACTTACCGCAAGAGAACTGGATGTTCTCCGGGCGGTCGCGAGCGGGTTCTCCAACACTGAGATTGCCGAACGGCTCCTGATCTCAGAGAACACCGTAAAAACGCATGTCAGACGAATTTTGACGAAATTAAACGTTCGAGATCGGGTGCAGGCGGTTATCGTCGCCTACGAGAACGGCCTCGTCCACGTTGAATAGTCGTCGTATCGCTCATCTGCTGGAGTGAGAGGCGCGGGCCGCAGGTGTCATCCTTGAGGATGACTCCCAAGTTCACCGGCAGGGAGGATGACGTTCGTCCCAACTTGCGGCACGATGGTGATCATGTCGCTCATCGTTGCCACCGAAAACCTGTCCAAGCGATACGGCGGGCGCAGCGTCGTGGAGGGGTTAGATCTACGTATCCCTCAAGGGGCCGTTTATGGCTTTTTGGGGCCCAATGGATCTGGAAAATCGACGACGATGAAGATGTTGCTGTCGCTGATCCAACCGTCCACGGGTTCGGTCACGATTATGGGTCAACCGATGAATCGTTCGACTCGCAGAGAATTGCTTGGGAGGATTGGTTCCCTCATCGAATCCCCTCCGGGCTACGGTCACCTCACCGGACGGGAGAACATGCGTATCATCCAGCGGCTCCTCGGGCTGGACAACCGCCAGATCGACTACGCGGTAGCGACCGTACGCATGCAAGGCCAGATGGACAAGAAGGTCCGTAACTACTCGCTGGGAATGAAACAGCGGCTAGGAATCGCTATGGCTCTCGCGCGTCAACCGAGGCTCTTGATCCTGGACGAACCGACCAACGGCCTTGACCCAGCCGGCATTGAGGAGATGCGTGAGTTGCTGCGCAATCTGGCTGACGGAGGCGTGTCTGTAATGGTCTCGTCACACCTGCTCGGTGAAATCGACAAGACGGCAACCATGCTGGGGACCCTCAGCCAAGGACGGATGATCTTCCAAGGAACGCGCGATGAACTCTTCTCCGCAGCTACTCCAGACGTGCTCATTCGATGCGATAACCCCCGACGTGCCAACGAGTTGCTCACGAACACGGCCGTGAGCCGGGTCGTTCAAGGAGAGGTGCGTATCTCCGGGCTCAGTGAGCGTTCCACGGCGGGAGTTGTCGCTGCGCTGGTTGGTGAGCGCATCGCCATCTACGAGGTGCGACGCGATGAGCAGACGTTAGAGCAGGTATTCATGGGGCTGACCGAGGGAGGCGGGCTATGAGGCCGGATGCGATTGCGAACGAATTCGCAAAGATGCGGCGGTTGCGAGTGTGGTGGTTCGTCGTCCTCTTGACTGTTGCTGTAACTGTGATGTCGATGTACCAGACAATTGTCTCGGGGGTTTTCGAGAGGTTGGACGATGAGGACGGATACGGGTGGAAGATCCTGTTCATGGGGGTGGGGATGAGTTCCTCCATGATCGCACCTATCCTCCTAGCCGTGATCGCCAGTCGTCAAGTCGAGATCGAGCACACGGGAAACGGATGGCTTTCGTCCGCGACAGCAGGGCTCACGCCCGGACAGATGTGTCAGGCGAAGTTCGTCTCGCTCGGTACGCTCGTGGCAAGTGCGACGGTAATCATGGGAGCGGCCATTATGGGATTCGGGGCACTCATCGGAATCTCCGCACCTCCAGCGCTCGGACGCTGGGTAGCTTACGTCGGCGCTTTGGTCGTCATCAACCTCGCGATACTCGCCTTCCACATCTTGCTCTCCGCCAAGGTGGAGAATCAGCTCGTGTGCGTCGGCGTCGGACTGGGTGGGATGTTCCTCGCAGTTTTTGGAGAGCTGTTTCCCGGCTGGCTGGCGCATATCCTCCCCTGGGGTTACTACTCACTTACGATGCAAGCCGATTTCGTCGGCATGACGCCACAGTACTTCGACCTGCCATACGTCAGTGTCGTCGGCCTCGCCATCGCCGGTAGCGGTCTCTTCTTACTCATCACTGGACTCTTTGATCGGCAGGAAAGCTGAATATGGAATCGATCATTTCTGAGTTCCTCAAGCTCAAGCGTTCGCTGAGCTGGCTCGTCGTGATTCTGCTTCCGATGATCATGGTCGTCGCGGGTTCAGCCAGTACGGTTGCCGTCGAGGGTGAGTTCACGGCCGGCTGGCACACTCTCTGGGTTCGTTCCATCGGTTTTTGGGGCATGGCCATCCTTCCCGTAGGAATCGCGATTCTCGCTTCCCTCGTCTGGCGTGTGGAACATAAGAACAGTAACTGGAATGCGCTCATGAGCGGCCCGGTGCCCACTTGGCGAATTGTCACCGGAAAGGTTGCGGCCATTGCCATCCTGTCGGCCGCGATGCACGTCGTACTCCTGATTTCTGTGATCATTTTAGGTAAGACTTTTGAACTGCCGGGGATGCTACCACCAGACTACTTCGCGAGCAGCTTCCTCGTGGTCATCGCGCAAATTCCCGTCGCCGCGCTTCAATCGGCTCTATCGACCTTCTTCCGATCTTTCGCCACGCCAGTGGCGATCGGTCTAGTTTTGACAGGCGCATGCACGATGGCGCTCCTCATCAAGCTCCGAGTCACCTCGCTCATCATGCCCTACGCTCTACTCACTCAGACGACGCAAATCGGCATCGGTCGGGGGATGTTCGATGGCGGAACAAGTTTCGATATCACAGCGCTTACACCGGCTTCCATTCTTCTCACCCTGGCGATTTCTGCGGTCCTGACGGTTGTGATCATCGCTGCGAACTCGATGATCGTGAACCACAGCGAT
>JBHADA010000207.1:0-3464 GCA_041854805.1 Arachnia sp. | reverse complement strand
GGGCGCGCCACATCGACGCCGAGCTGGTCGGCCTGGAACTGCATCAGCAACTCGTTGGCGGTCTCCCTTGAGCTGTGCTGCGGTGAGGTCGGAGCCCAACACGGCTGCGGGGTTCCAGCGTCCGCTCCGGAACGAAGTTGCGCGATGCCGTGTGGCGAAGGGCGATCGCGAGCCTCGCTCCGGCGAGGCGAGGTGGTGTCTGGCGGCCACAGGATCTCCCTTTTCTGGGCGGTTGTCAGCAGGGCGCAGCGATGCAGTTCTCACTCGGAACGCTCTTCTCGATCACTCGTGAAGTGCGAGCTCTCGGCTCCCATTGCTCGAACTGGTCGAACAACAGGGGGACACCACGTGCCTGTTCGAGATCCAGGCTGTCCATGGCTTGAATGTGGATATGGGGCTGGGTCGAGTTGCCGGTGTTGCCGCACGAGGCCAACTGCTGGCCCGCTCGGACGACGTCCCCAGGCTTGACTCGCAGTGAACCTCGCTGCAGATGCACGATACCCACGTAGTAGTGGGAGCCGTGCGGCGAGATAACCATGTAATTGCCTGCTATCGCACCGACGCCTTCGCGGAGGCGTGACCCTTGGCGCAACATGTACGGCAGGAGGGCCAGTTGGGATCGACGGGCCTCGTGGTCGATCTCGCCGTCGTGGAGCGCGACCACGGTGCCGTCGACGGGTGAGAGAACCGGCTGCCCGTAGGCGTAGAAGATCTCCGGCGGCTCGGTCGCGAGATAGGTACGCCAATTCCTCGTCGGTGCGGTCCGCCCCTGGTCGTCCACCGCGATGAAATCGATGGCGTAGGTGACACCAAGCAGTGTGGTGCCGTGGCTGGGCACCCGGCGAGCAGGGCTGTTGCGGGCCAACCAGCGGCCGCTAAAGGGTAGGCGCCCCATGACGCCCTCGTTGGGCGGCAAGTTGGGTGGGGTAGGGGGTGTCATGGCGCTCACAACTCCTAGTATTTCGCGTCCAAGTATGCCGGCAAGGCTCGCCAGGATGGTTCTTTGGGGCGTTCTGGAAGTGGTGTCCGGGCTATTGATGGGGCGACGCGCTTGTAGCGAGCGACGACGGCTCGTACGCCTGCCACGACGTTGGTGGCAGGGGCGGCCCGGCTCGGCTCGTTCCTGCGGCCCCAGGGGGCGCTAGCGTGGACACCATGGCCTCGACGATACCGGTGCGGCGTTTCGCCCCTCTCGCATCGGCGGTGCTCGCGGTGTTTGACCTGTTCGTTCCGGCTTCGGCGGTGGACCTGTCGAGCGCCATTGAGCAGCTCGGGCGCCCAAAGCTGGCGGGGTTCCTTGGCACCGGTTTCCAGGATTTGGCGGACGCGGTGGCACCCGCCCGGGCCCGCGCCGACGACGAGGCCGGGGCCGTCGAAGCCTTCGTGACGAACCGGCTGGCGGCGCGGCGCGAGCCGCTGCTACGCGCACTGCTCGATTACCGCCCCGCCCTGTCCGCGCTCGACGCGGGCCCGATGGACGGATTCAGCGAACCTGCCCGGCAGTACCTAGAGGTCCTGCAGACCGAGGTCTTCCGGATTGTGCGCGGCATCGCTAGCACACCCGAACTGCTCGCCGAGCTCCCCAGGTCCGCCCAAGAAACCATGCTCCGGGTGCTCTTAGACCTGCCGCTCCAGATGTCGGAGCCCCGGGTGGACCGAGAGACGCTCACCCCATTGTTCGATGCGCTGGATCTGCAATCGGCTCCGTGGCATGTGGAGACCGCCCGTCCGAGGTTGGTCGCCCACTTCATGACTCGCCCGGAGCTGGTTCGGCTGCGCGAGATCCTGAATCAGGACCAGGGGACGACCAGGTGCACCATCGCGGGCAAGCCCGGTGTGGGCAAGTCCCAGCTCGCGTCCTGGTTCGCCGAGGAATGCATCGACGCCGGGTGGGGCTTCGTGGGCTGGGTGGTGGCAACCGACCGCGTCACCGCGGTCAACGACCTGGCCCGCATCGCCCGGTTCCACCCGTCCATTCCCGCCCGGCGATCTGCAACACCGGGGTCCGAGGCCAGCCAGGACGAGGCGGCGACCAACCACGATTTCCAGCCGTTCGTTCCCCCCGAGGCCAGCCAGGATGAGGCGGCCGCGGCGCTCGTCGACTGGCTCTCCAAGGCCGGCCCCGGGCCCCGGCTCCTCGTCTTCGACGACGTCACATCCGTCGACGACCTTCAGGGCCTGATCCCCGGCGGGCCTGGGATGCGGGTGCTCATCACCACCTCCCACGCCAACGTGCGGGAACCGCGCATCGAACTGGGCCCCTTCGAACCGGAACAAGCCGTGGACTTCCTCACCGCCGTCGCGGGCAACCCCGACCGGAAGGGTGCGGCGCTGATCTGCGAGGCCCTCGGCCACCTTCCTCTCGCCCTCGCCCAAGCCGCCACCAGCATCCGGCACCGCGGACGCGGCTACGGTCACTATCGCGACGCCCTGAACCGGGCCCTAGCCAAGGCGCCCACCTCTGAGCGGCCAGAGCAACGCGCGGCCGAGGCGGCTTCTTGGCTCGCGTTGAAGACGGCGACCAGACGCTTGGCCCAGGAGTCCCCAGCCCTGGAGACGGCCGGGATCGCGCAGCTCGACGCGCTTTCGCTGCTGGCTAAGGAGGGCGTGCCCCGAGACTGGCTTTGCCCGGGGGTCGAGGAGCACGCCCCCTACCCGGCTGCCATGAGCCGGCTCCTGGAACTCGGCGTAGTGACCGAATCGCACAACGGGCGCACGATCTCGCTGCACCAGCACCAGGCCCGCGCCTGGCGCGAGCGCCGAAGGGGCGACGAGGACACCGCCCTCGACTCGGCCGCCCGAGTCCTCACCGAGGTCGAGTTCTACAACGATTGTGTCGATTGGTTCGGGCTGCGCCACATCATGCAGGCCATGGTCCCACAACTGCTCGCGCTGCTGCGCCAACCCCACTCCGCCCCGCTCATTGCACGATCCGACCTGCGCGCCACCATCAAATTGGTGTTCGAGGGCTGCCTTCTGGGGACCCTGAAGTCCTTCCATGAACAACTGGCCCCATACGCCCCAAACCCTCCCGAATCCGGTCCTCCGCCGCCGCAGGAGAAGAGCCAGCCGCTGCCGCACCGGTGGCGCCTCGCCCGCCCGACTCGCCCGCCCGGGTGCCCGGCCCGACGTTGGCGTGTCAATTGACGCCCTAGATGGCTGGTAGCCCCCACGGAAACAGGCCCCGGCGCTTGGCGGGTTCTAACGGTCCTCGCGACGCGACGGCCCAACCCAGTGCGACCAAGGCCCATGATGGGTCCATGACGGGCCTGCTAAACGACGCTAAGAGGCCTCGACCTGGCCAGAGCACCGAAACGCTCGCCGGTCGAGGCCCTCTTAAGCAACGATGCGAAACCCGAAACCCGGCAGGATGCGAGGCTCCGCGCCCGTCAATCCCGCCGGGTTTCGTCGGATCAGAACTGGATGTCGTCGGCGATCCCAGGGCCCGACTGGGCCGCGAGCTT
>JBHADA010000206.1:0-6218 GCA_041854805.1 Arachnia sp. | reverse complement strand
CTCCATCGCTCGCCGGCCGTTTGATCGGGCCGATCGGGGCAGCAGCCGTGCTGGCATATGCGGTTTTCGCAGCAGTCCAGATCCAGGTACTCAACCCGCTCGCCACGATGCCCGGATATACCCTGCAAGAGATCCACGCCGCCGTCGTGCAGAGGGAGTCCGCAGACACAATGGGCTGGGGTCTGATGAGTGTGGCACTCGTGATCGGGCCTGTGATCGGGTTGATCGTGGCGGCCCTGGGTGTGCGCGGCCGACTCCACGCCGGAACCGTATTGATGATCATGCTGGGGCTGCTATCGCTGGGCTCTCCCGGCTACTTAGTAGCGTCCTTCCCGGCCGGAATGACACTGGCCGACACCTTTATGGTCGGCGGCGCGGACCATGCCCCCTGGGCGATCATCCTGCACGCTGTTAGCACGCTGTCGATTCTGGCGCTGGCGGGACTCTCGATCGCCCGAGCAGCTCGGACGCCAAGGGCGACAAGGGGCTGACGCGCGGAGAGGTGCCACGCGCAGCGTCACGAGCTGCGTTCCAAACTGCTGCAGGACTTGTGGTGCAGCGTGTGAAACTGGCGTCACGCTTCTCCATGTCGCTCGGTAGTGCGGGGTGGCGCTGGGCTTTCCGCAATGTCAGTCTTCCTCGCTGAGCTCGTGGTCCTCCGCGTCTTGTGCCATGGCGTCTCGGAGCTCGTCGGCTTCCGAGACGAGTGCATTGACGGCTGTGATGAGATGGGTATCGGCCACGTCCTCGTGGAGCGCGAGTGCGTTCAGCACGGCGCGACGGACGGCTTCTTTCGCGAAGGATCCGGTGGTGCCTGCGGCAGCTTCGGCTGCCTGCTCGATCCCCCGCTCGGTGAAGGAGAGGCTGTTCCCGTACCGGGCGAAGAGCCGGCGACGGAGTTCCAGATCGGGGAGCGGGATCTCCACGGCGAGGTCGATGCGCCCGGGCCGGAGAGCGAGCGCTTCTTCGAGCACGCCGACGCGGTTCGTCGTCAGCACGAACGCGATGTCAGCGTCTTCGGCGAGGCCGTCGAGGATGTCCAGTACATCGAAGAGGATGGACCGTTCGCCTTCGCTGAAGTCACGGTCGGAGGCGACGAGGTCGGCATCTTCGAGAACGATGATCGCGCGACCCAGCTCCCGAGCTGCTTCAGAGGCCTGCCTGATGTGGCCTAGGGAGTCGCCGTTCAGCACGATCGCTGTGGTGTCCGCGGCGCGAGAGAGCAGATAGCGGACGGTGTGGGTCTTACCAGTTCCGGGAGGCCCGAACAGCAGGATGCCTCGCGAGAGATGCTGGCCAGCTTCGCGGAGCGCCGCGGCGTTCTCGCTCACCCCGAGCACTGACGCTTCAATGCGTTTAAGGCTTCCTTCCGGCAGGATGACGTCCCCCCGGGAGATCTGGGGGCGGGGATGGAATCTGATGTCGCCGTGTTCCGAACCGTAGTGGCTCGCGACGAAGCTGACCACCTGCAGACGGAGGGCTGACTGTTCACGCACGTGAGCGTCGATGCGCGAGAGCACGCCACGGGAGACGGCCGGATCTGCAGAGAGAACCTCAACTGCAATGGAACCCTCCTGATTCGGGCTGTCTGCTTCGGTTGCGAAAGCAATGACGGGCTCTCCGTCGATCTTCACCAGGCGGATGGCGTTGGTCGCTACGTGCTTGACCTCGCCCGGCCCAGAGGGCAGGGCCTTGCGGTCGACGGACCCCAAGCTGTAGTTGCCATATTGGTTCGACAGTATTTCGGAGAGCCCGTCGGGGTCGCCGGCAGGGACGACGCCGCGAAGGACCTGTGTCGCGGAGAGCGAGTCGAGAGCTGTGTCGACGTCAACCCACCTCCACTGCGGGAATTCTTGGCGAACCGGATCGAGCGAGCGAGGGCTGGCCCCCAGATGCCGGCCGAGCTCGGACTCGAAGGCATCCCGGTCCGGCCGCTCAGCGATCTCACTCATCGTGTCGAGGAACTTTTGGAATTGCACGGCGAAAGCCGAGACGTCGAAGTCGCTGGTCATGTCGTCGACCATATCTGCCGAGCTGGCTCGGCCTCTTGGTTCTCGTGGTGGAGTAGGTCGCACGGCTGACACACGAGGACTCGGCAGGCGCGTCCAGCGTCGGCAAGCGCACAGCCTTCGCGCGGCCATTCTTGAGGACGGCAACGTTCGCCGGCGTGATACCGATGGCGTCTGCGAACTCGCCGACGCTCATCCCGCGCTCTACCAGCACGCGATCGACCGTGATGCGGATTGTCATAACACAACCTCTTCAAGCTCGGTCCGCATCTCGATGGTGCCGCTCAGGAGCGAGCGCAGCACAAGTGCGACACAAGCGACTGCCATCAAGGTGCGGAAGGGGCTGCCGCAACGAAAGGTGACATCTGATCTGGCGTTAACGACTGTCGCTTTGGGGTATACCCGGTGCTACAGATGTGTCGCAGAAGCGCCGATTCGGACCCTATCGGCAACCGTAAGCAACTGTCCGGTAACTGACGTGCTGGGGCGTCCCAGTTCGGTACGTGCCTCGCGGCGTCACGAAGAGTCGGCCGCTCCAGCCACCGCTGGCCACCGCCACCCCTTGGATGCTTAGAGGTGAGAACCTCTCGCTCAGCGCGCGACGAACAGTCCGTTGTGGCACCGGATACTCGTCTCAGTTGGGATACCAGGGCCGGCAGACTTAGATAACTCCAAGTTTGCCGGCCGCGATCACGAGTATCATGAAAATTGCCATACCCAGCGGAACTCCAACTATGGTCAGCGCGCGCCTGGTGGCGGAGTCCCCTCCCGTATCTCGGGCCTCCTCCGCGGGATGAAGGAGTGACTCGTCGGCACGAGGCATCTGTTCGCGCTTCGGGAGAGGGTCGTCGTAGTCGCCCGGTACGATGATCATAAGGACGAGCGCGCCGACAGCCGAACCGATCACCCATAACCAATCGGCGCGGACGAAATCGTCACGCACGGTAGTCAGCATCGCGCGCGCAAAAGATCCCAGCGAGAAGCCGAATCCCTCCACAATGCCAGATAGGACAGCGAGGGCGAGTCCGGTCATCAGCAAACCAAAACGTAATGAAGCCCAGCGGCCCTCGTAGGAACGCACCCAGACCAGGCGGGACAAGCCCCGTGTTCCCTTGGGGGTTGCCATTAAACCCAGTGCGATGGAGCCAGCAATGCAGATTGCCCCTGCGGCTAGCAGTAACCAAAACACCACATCGACCACGGTCTCGCTCCCTACGCCCCTGTGCTGCGCCATGTTCGGCGCTGGCACCCAGTATGCGTGGCCCAGCAGGCTGCTCTGATCTCTTCCAGGCTTGACACGGGTACTCAGCGGCCTCTCTGACGCTCCCTCGCCTCTCCGCCGAGTTCGTCCCGATGGAGGCTCCCCTTGGACTGGAAACGCGAGCTCACATCCCGAAGAGTCGAGGGCGGACCTCGCCATTGCCAGATGTCGCGCTGGGGTATACCCAAATACGACACCTGCCGCCGGAGCATCGCCGCTGTTCCACAAGGTCCGATCCCGTGTTTTGGCACATGTCTCGGCTAGGGTCCAAGACATGAATGGAACACATCGGGCCCCGGGGCAGCGCGTTGCATATCTCCGGGTGTCGTCGGCTGGCCAGAACCTCGCGCGGCAGCTCGAGGCGGTGGGGGAGTGCGACCAGACCTTCACCGAGAAGCAGTCCGGCAAGAGCGCGACAGATCGGCCGCAGCTGCAGGCACTCATCCGGCACGTCCGTCGCGGCGACCACGTCGTCGTCGCGTCCATGGATCGCCTGGCCCGCTCGGTCATCAATCTCAACGACATCGTCCAGCAGATCACCGGTGACCCTGCCGAGCACACGGAGCAGCGCCCCCGGAAGGGCGCGAGCGTCGAGTTCCTCAAGGAGCGGCTCACCTTCGAGCCCGGGCACGCGGATCCGATGGCGGCGTTCCAGCTGAACATGATGGGCGCCTTCGCGCAGTTCGAGCGCGAGCTCATCCGTCAGCGCCAGGCCGAGGGCATCGCCGCGGCGAAGAGGCGCGGCGCCTACAAGGGCCGGCCCCGCAGCCTCGAGAGTGACCGGATCCCCTCCGTCCGCAACGCCGTCCTCGCCGGCACGCCCAAAGCCCAAATCGCCCGTGAGCATGGCATCAGCCGTTCGACGCTGTACCGCTACCTCAAGCAGTCGGAGCTACCACTGGAGAAGTGAGAGGCCTGCGGAGCCAGCATGCCGGGTTGTTGGCGCTCGCGATCATTCAGGCGCGCAGCACACCGCGGAACGGGTCACCATGTGCCCACATCGACTCGGGAGGGCATCATGGAGTATTACGGCCTGAGCAGCGACGTCGAAGGCGCCCGCGCCACGGACGAGATGCTCCGCGACAGAGAGGCGAGGACGGGATGGCTAATCCGTTGGACTTCATGCTGACCGATCTCCGGGAGAAGTACGAGGCAGTGCCCTCGTCTAGAGCCTTCGATCGCCTCTACGACGACCCCGAGTGGGGTCACATGTTCGCAGTCCTCCACAAGCGGCTGAACGAGCACTTCACCGACATCAACGGCAGAGCCGAGACCACCCGCCATTACTGGGCCGACAACAGCAGGGGCCTCCTCTCTCTCATTCAGGAGGTTGAGGCCGACCTTCACACGCTGAAGCGGGGCGGCGTGGAGGTCGAGTTGGCCGAGTCCTACCAAGATGCCCTGGAGCGCTGTCGGCCGTGGCTATCTCCGAGCGGGGGCAGTGCCGTGCCGGAGGACTTCGAGCTCATCGAGGTCATCTCCTACGAGCCCGTGCTAACCCACGCCGCCCGGAGTGTGAAGCTGAAGAAGCATCAGGAGGCCATAGAGCTGAAAATGGTGGGCAGTGGGTCCTATGCCCATGTGTACTCCTACGTGGACCCGGACTACGGCATCAAGTTCGCCGTCAAACGGGCGAAGAAGGACCTCGACGAGCGAGACCTTGGACGCTTCAAGCAGGAGTTCGAGATCCTAAGCAAGCTGAGCTTCCCCTATGTGGTGGAGGTCTACCGCTACGACGACGCCCGCAATGAGTACCGCATGGAGTACTGCGACACCACCTTGCGGGACTACATAGCGAAGAAGAACGCCACACTCTCCTTCGCCGGGCGACGACGCATCGCGCTCCAGTTCCTGTACGGCATTAACTACCTGCACCACCAGCAGTTGCTGCACCGTGACGTCAGCCTGCAGAATGTCCTGCTGAAAGTCTTCGGATCGGGCGCGGTGCTGGTCAAGCTTTCGGACTTTGGTCTAGTGAAGAACAAGGCGAGCGAGTTCACGCGGACCCAGACAGAGATGAAGGGGACTATTCGCGACCCCATGCTCAGCAACTTCAAGGACTACGAGGTTGTCAACGAGATGTACGCGATCGGCCACGTCCTCGCCTACATCTTTAAGGGCCGGGAATCGCTTCCGCCGGCCACTGATGAAGTGGGGCGCATCGTTCATAAGTGCGCCGTCAACGACCTCGATCAGCGTTACCAGGCTGTCGCTGAAGTTATTGCGGAGGTAGAGAGGCTGGAGGCTCCGCCGGTCCAGACGTCCGCGTAGGACCGAAACTGGATCGGCTTACGGAGTGCTTACCGCCATAGCCATCACCCGCGATCGCGGCCCTGGACGGCCTGTTCCCTGAACGCTGGCCAGCGGGAGGGGCAGTCAGAGGCACCGCTCCACGCTCTCACGTCTCACCGGCGATGATCGCTTCCAAGCGGCCACTATCGCCGGTGCACTGCGAAACGAGGTCGAGCTAGACGGCACTGTAGTGCGCATAATAGAAGTTATGCGTGCTGGTCGCGTGCCCGCGGCGAGTGGTAAGACCGCAAGATGTACGCCTCGAGCTCAGCATTCTCGATGCGCCACTGTCCCCGCCGTCCGACTCGGATCGCGCGGAGCTCGCCCGACCGAACGAGGGCGTACGCCTGCGCGGCACTGATGGAGAGGACCTCACGTACGCCTTCGAGAGTGATGAACCGGCGCTCCAGGACTCGGGCTTGACTAGTCATCATCTGACCTTTCTTCAATGAGCGGGCTCTTTTCCGTGAAGAGGCTGGTCTACGCAACCAAGCTGATTGCGGGCTCTTCGCAGATGAGGGTGTAGAAGCTGACGGCGCGGCGGTGTCGGGATCGAAGTCGAGGTCTCCCGAGGATGGAAGTTCTCACACTGCCCATCCGGAAGACCTCGACGTGCACGACGCTACCTTCACTCGCCCTGACCTGACCACGTTCTG
>JBHADA010000205.1:0-12115 GCA_041854805.1 Arachnia sp. | reverse complement strand
TGGTCGCTGGCTTTTTTGTACCAGCAGATGGCTTGCTTGGTCTCGCCTCGCTCATAGCAGAGAACGCCGAGGTTGTACATGGCGTCGGGGTGGTCGTGGTCGGCGGCCTTGGTCCACCAGTGGATGGCTTTGTCGGTGTTGCCCTGCTCGTGGTGGAGGACGCCGAGGTTGTACATGGCGTCGGGGTGGTCGTAGTCGGCGGCCTTCGTCAACCAGGCCTGCGTCCAATCCAATCTCTCGGCGTAGTAGGCGTTATAGCCGCAGTCGAAGCACTCGTCGGGGGTGGCCGCTGCGAGGGCGGCGTCCATGAGGGCCGGTTCGAAATCGGAGTCCACGTCGTCGCGGTCCAGCAGGTGGTCGGACACGCGGTAGCCGTCGCCCATGTCCTGCAGGGCGGCCACCGTCTCGTTGATCGGCCTCACGAGCTCGTCAAGGGCCCCCTGCACGCGGGGATCGCAGGACGTGTGGTGCTGGGGCGGGAGATAGACGGCGGCGCACTGGTCGATCACCTCGCGCGTGATGTGCTGAAGCATGCCCAGGCGCCGCCAGTGGATCGCCATGCGCAGCACGGCCCGCTCGTCGGGCGTGGCGTCGGCCCACTTCGCATCCAGCTCCGGGCCGCCGGCCAGGAACTGGGGCAGGCCGGTCTGGGCGACGCGAGCCGCCACCTCTGGGTCTGTGGCCTGGAGCCGCTGCTGCTCAGCCGGGGACCAGGCGAGGCCATCGAGCACATGGCCGTCGAACCACTCCAGCGCCGCCACGGCCGGGTTCTTCACTCCTTCGGGAGCCTCGCGGAGCGAGCGCCGCTCGGCGGCCCGCAGCGTCGCCACCACCACGGTCTCGGGAAAGGTGGCGAGGATCCAATCCAAGGCGCTAGGCAGGTCGGGGTGGGCGAACAGGTGAAACTCGTCCAGCCAAAGCACCGTCCGGCTCAGGTCGGCCCGGTCGCGGGCGGCCGCGACGACCGCATTGTCCCCGTCTAGGCGGGAAGGACGAAGCAGGGCCCAGCCGGGATAGCGTTGCTTGATCACGTGCAGCGCCAACCGGGTTTTGCCCGTCATCGGTGCCCCGACCAGCAGCACCCTCCGGGCGTCGCTCACATGCTGTGCCACGGCGCCGGTGGCGTCGCGCTCGATATACAAATCCGTCGACACGTCGGGAATCTGCCTATTGACGCCCGCCTGCTCCAGGGAGACCTCGTCCACCGGGAGAGTCTCGAAACCCGCAATCACCCGGCGACGCGTGGCCTCCCGCTCACGCCGAAGGGCTCGGTCTTCTAACCAGCGCTCCGGAAGGAGCGTGAAAACCAGCGAAGTGACCGCGCCAATAGCACCCCAAAACCAGAAGCCCTGCCAGTAATACGAGGCAACAATCAGCCCGAGGGCAATAAGCCCACCGAGCAGATAGAGGACCTTTTTGGTCCACCCCCGTCGCGCTGCCATGCTTAATCTTTACATCTATCCAGTAAGGGTCCGTGAGCGGGCAATGCTTCGCGCTGGACGCAGGTGCTGCGACGTGGAGGGTCAGCTCGACTCTGGGCTCGGCAGTTTCGTTGAAGCGAGGCTCAGCCGGTGGTGGGGCGCAGCAGCGGGTACAGGATGGTCTCGCGGATGCCCGCCCCGGTCAGGAGCATGATCAGCCGGTCGATGCCCAAGCCCATGCCGCCCATCGGGGTCACGCCGTACTCCAGCGACTCGATGAAGTCGTGATCCAACTGCATCGCCTCCGGGTCGCCCGCCGCGGCCAGCAGCGACTGGGCCGTCAGCACGTCGCGCTGCACCACCGGGTCGATCAGCTCCGTGAAACCGGTGCCGCGCTCCATGCCGCCGATGATCAGGTCCCACGCCTCCACCTTGCCCGGCTCGTCGCGGTGCGGCCGGGCCAGCGGCTGCGCCAGCGCCGGATAGTCGTAGACGAACGTCGGCTGCAGCAGGCCAGGCTCCACCAGGTCGCCGAACAGCTCCATCGCCAGCTTGCCCGCGCTCCACTTCGGGTCGAACTCCACATCGTTGGCCTCGGCAAGCTCCCGCAGCCGCTCCAGCGGGGTGTCGACGGTGATCGGCTCGCCTAGGCGCTGGCTCAACCCGTCGAAGAAACTCAGCCAGGCCCATTCGCCGTCCAGATCGATGACCCCGGCGTCGGTGGTGATCTGGCGAGACCCGACGGCGTCGGCCGCCGCGACGATGAGGTCTTGGGTCAGGCGGGCGATGGTGCGCTGGTCGCCCCACGACTGGTAGGCCTCCAGCATGGTGAACTCCGCCGAATGCGACGAGTCGATGCCCTCGTTGCGGAACACCCGGCCCATCTCGAAGACCCGGTCCGCGCCACCCACCATGGTGCGCTTCAGGTGCAGCTCCAACGCGATCCGCAGCGTCATGTCGATGTCGAACGCGTTGATGTGGGTCTGGAACGGGCGTGCCGCGGCGCCGCCATGCACGAGCTGCAGGATGGGGGTCTCCACCTCCATGTAGCCCTGCGCGTAGAGCGTCTCGCGCACTGCCCGGGTGATGGCCGAACGCTTACGCACCATCTCTCTGGCGTCGTCGCGCACGATCAGGTCCACGTAGCGCCGCCGAACCCGTGCCTCCTCCGACAGATCCTTGTGCAGCACCGGCAGCGGACGCAGCGCCTTGGCCGCCATCCGCCACTGGGACGCCATCACGCTCAGCTCGCCGCGCTTGCTGGAGATGACCCGGCCCTTGACCCACACCAGGTCGCCCAGGTCCACGTCGGACTTCCACGCCGCCAAGGCTTCCTCGCCCACCTCGGCCAGCGACAGCATCACCTGCAGCCGCTCCCCGTTGTGCTCGGGCGTGAACCCGTCCTGCAGCGTGGCGAACGCCAGCTTGCCGGTATTGCGGATGAACACGACGCGGCCGCCGACGCTGACCTCGTCCTGGGTCTCCTCGCCCGCGGCTAGCGACGGCCACCCCGCGCGGACCTCGGCGAGGGTGTGGCTGCGGACCAGATCGGCCGGGTACGGCTCGACGCCGGCGCCCAGCAGGCGCGCCCGCTTCTCCTTGCGGACGGTGGTCTGTTCGGAGTCGGTGGGCAAGGCGGCATCAGTCACGCGGTGCATCCTACCCGCGCGGCCCTGGCGGCCGCGCCAGCGACATTGGCGCCGATCCCACGGGCATCCGCGAAATATGCACACATAGCCTCCGAAACCGTGGAGAAATGTCATGGTCCAGGCGGGGTCGCCACGCTCAATGGCGACTTCGGTGGCTAGGCTGGGGCCATGACTCAGCCGATTCCCCCGCAGCCGAGTTTGCCCCCGCAGCCCCAGCCGATCTCGCCGCAAGCGCAGCCCGACGTCGACCCGCGCCGGCCACAGTTCGCCCGGTTGGCGCTGCCCGTCGCCACCACGGAGTCCCTGCCTGGCGCAGAGGTCGCGGCTGTGCTCGGCGTGGTCATCGGCATCTCGACCCGCCCCCGTGACATGGCCCATCATCCGGAGATGGCCTATATCAACACCCGCGCCCGGCAGGAGGCGTTGGCCGCCATGGTGGCGCAGGCCCAAGAGATCGGCGCCGACGCCGTCTTGGCCGTCCGGTTCGAGGGTGACAAGATCAGCGACACGGTCAGCGAGCTGACGGCTTACGGCACCGCCGTGGTGCTACGCCGCCCCACCCCGCCGCAGCAGTTCGGGTGAGCCGGCCAAAACCGCTGAGCCCGTAGGGCGTCAGCGCAACTCCACCTGGACCCCATCCGCGGTCTCGTCGAAGACGACGTGGCTAAGGTCTGGCACGTGCCAGTCGGCCCCCAACGCGTCGGCGTCGTAGTTGGTCAGCACCGCAAGCACCTTCATCCCGGCGGCCCGTGCGGCCTTCACGCCGGCGGGGGCGTCCTCGCATACCAGCATCCGCGTCGGGTCGGTTCCGAGAGCCTCAGCCGCGGCGAGGAACGGGTCGGGAGACGGCTTGCCCCGCTCGACGTCGTCACGGCTGATCAGTACCTTCGGGATGGGCAGGCCGGTGGCGGGAAGCCGCACATTGATGAGGGGACGCGTGCACGACGTGGCGATCGCGCGGCGGGAATCGCTGAGGGCGGCCAGCGCCTCGAATGCCCCTGGTAAGGCTACGACTCCCTCGGCGTCGGCCACCTCCAGCTCCTCGATCCTGGCGGAGGCCCGATCCACCAGATCGGCGGGCAACAGCGCCTCGGAGACGGTTCGGCTGGGCACGCCGTGGAAGTCGCACAGGGCATCCATCGACACGCCAAACTCGTCGGCCCAAATACGGTAGGCGCGCATCATGGCCGCCATGGAATCGCCGAGCGTGCCGTCGAAATCGAAGATGACGGCCTGGAACCGTCCTACTTCCACAGCGTCATGAGGGAGAAGCTAGCCACGATCAGCCCCAGACCGATCACCACGTTCCAGCCGCCCAGCGCGATCATGAACGGGATGTAGTTGGCGGCCAGGTTGTAGACCACCATCCACAGCACGCCGAGGAGGCCCACCGGGATGAAGACGTAGGGCACCCAACCGCGGCCGCGGGGAGCCAGGCGTGCGGCTTCACGCTTGGCCTCTTTCAACTCGTCCTTCGCCTTGGCCTTCTTCTTCTCGTCGGCCTGCTTGCGGGTCTTGGATTCGGGCACCGTCTCTCCTTCGTAAGCTTCGACCAAGAGTAGTTGAGCCGGGCGGGAACGCCCACTTTGGACATATACGCCTGTCATGTGCCGAGGATGTCGCGGGTTCGGCTCGTGCGGTTACGCTGGGTACATGAACGTGGGTAGCTGGCTGGGGCGCCGGGTACGTCGAGTCCGGCGCAACATCGGGCGCAACCAGGAACGCTCACGCAGCGCCAGGGGCCGTGTGGGCACCGTCTTGGTGTGTGTGTTGGCGGGGCTCATGATGACGGTGGCCGCCATCGCCGCCCGCGGCACGGATCTACGCGCCGACCGGAACTCCGACATCCGTAGCCTCATCGTGGCCCAGGGCCAGCGAAACAGCGAACTCAAGGGCGAGGCGGACCGGATTGGCAAGGACATCAAGGAACTGTCCGGCCAGGTGGGCGGCGCCTCCGGCACCTCCGAGCAGCTCGACCGCGCGCAACTGGAGGCGGGCCTCACCGCAGTGTCCGGCCCCGGGCTGCGGGTCACCCTCTCCGACGCCCCCGGCGACGTCAAGCCCGCCGGCGTCGACGACGACTCCCTCGTGGTGCACCAGCAAGACATCCAGGCCGTGGTCAACGCGCTGTGGTCGGGTGGCGCGGAGGCCATCTCGATACAGGGACAGCGAATCATCTCCACCACGGGCATCAAATGCGTGGGCAACACCGTGGTGTTGCACGGCGTCCCCTACGCCCCGCCCTACGTCATCGAGGCCATCGGGGGGTCGGCGGACCTGCGCGCCGGGCTTGGCTCCTCCAAGGCCGTCACGATCTACAAGCAGTACGTCGAGGCCTACGGCTTGGGCTATTCCGTGGAAGACGTGGGTCGCCTGGATCTTCCCGCTTTCAGCGGCTCGACCGGTATCACCAATGCCGAGAAAGAGGATTAGCTCCGCTGAACCGAAAATACCCGCCGGTTAGTAGCTGGACGCGGCAGCGGCCAACGTGTCGAGACCATCTGGCGAGTTGACTAGCGCAGGTCAACCAGTGGCGACATGCCCACGGCGCGGCGCGGGGCGTCGGTGTCTCCGCATTCGGCCAACCAGTTCGCCAGCATCTGGTAGCCGCCCTCAGTCAGCACCGATTCGGGGTGGAACTGCACCGCCTCCACGGGGAGCCGACGATGCCGCACGGCCATGATGACGCCCGACTCGGTGCGCGCCGTCACCTTCAACTCCTCCGGCAGGGTGGCGGGGACGATCGCCAGCGAGTGGTACCGCGTGGTCGTGATGGGTGAGGCAAGGCCTGCGAAGACGCCCTCGCCCTCGTGGAACACCGGAGACGTCTTGCCGTGCAACAGCTCAGGCGCGCGGTCCACGCTGCCCCCGTAGGCCACCGCCATGGCCTGCAGGCCAAGGCATACCCCGAACAGCGGACGAACCCCGGCCACTTGGCGCACCACGTCGACGCAGACCCCCGCCTCCTCCGGGGTCCCAGGCCCGGGGGACAGCAGCACCCCGTCGAAGGGTTCGAACCAGCCATCGGCGTCGAACCGGGCGTCGTCGTTGCGCCACACCTCCACCTCGGCGTCGAGCTGCGCCAGGTAGGAGACAATGTTGTAGACGAAGGAGTCGTAGTTGTCGATGACGAGGACCCGGCTCATCACGAGTCCTTGGCGACTTGGACCGTGATGGTAGAGCCTGGCGAAGCCGACGAGTTTGCCACTGGGTTCTGAGACACGACCGTTCCTGGGGTGGCGGTGGGCGCATCGACCTCCTCCACTTCAAAGGAGAATCCCGCGCTCTCCGCCTCGGCCCGGGCGGTATCCTCGGGTTTCCCCACGAGATCCGGCACCTTGACGGAACTGGACTCCGAAACCGATGGGCTGGTGGTGGTGGGGTCCGGCGACGGGCTCGGCGCGGTGGCCACGGTGATGGTGATCGTCTTGCTGCGCGCGTACTTGGTACCCGCCTCTGGGTCCTGGGAGGTCACCTTGCCCACGTCGCCAGCGGCCCCGGTCTTGGTCTTCACCTTGACGTTATCGAAGCCGGCTTCCTTGGCCTTCTGCACGGCCTCGGATTCGGACAATTTCATCAGGTCCGGCACGATCGACTTTCCCGTCGCCACCGTGAGCGTGATCTTGGTATCCAGCGATACCGACGTGCCGGCGCTCGGGTCCGACGAGATGACGTTGCCGGCCACCGCATCAATCGGTTCGGTCTCGGGGTTGGCGTAGGCCCGGTCGATGTTGGTGAAACCAGTCGCCTCCAAGAGCTGCTTGGCTGTGTCGTAGGGAACGTTTTCGATGCCCGAGGGAATCTCCTTGGCCTCCGGGCCCTGCGACACCTTGATGGTGATGGTGGAGCCGGCCTCGACCTGCCCGTCCGACTTCTTGGGTGCCTGCTCAACCACCTGGCCCTTGTCGCCTTCGGTGCCGGTGACGTATTCGACCTTTTCCTTGAGGCCGGCGTCCTGGATCATCGAGATGGCTGCCGCCTCGTTCTGCCCGACGACGTTAGGCACGTCCACCATCGCCACCTGGGACTGCGAGGGGGCGGGGGTGCCGGGGTTCATGATCTGGAACACACCGATCCCGATGGCGATCAGCACCAGCGCCGCCACCACCAGCAACGCGATGAGGCCCTTTCGGCTCTTCTTCTGCTCCTCCTCGGCCTCGCCCGCGCCTTCGGGATTCTCGCCAGGCAGCAGATCGGATGCCTGGGCCACCGTGGTGGCCCCCGCGGCGCGGCGGGCCGTCGTCGTCATGGGCTCGTTGGGGATGACGCTGGTGACCGCCGTGGCCGATGGCGCAGCCGCGTGCACCGGCTGGCCACGCATGGCCCGCAGCACGTCCTCACGGAACTCGGAGGCGTCCTGGTACCGGTCTCGCGGGTCCTTCGACAGCGATTTGAGCACCACCGCATCCATGGAGGGCGTGATCTCTGGGTCGAGTTGAGACGGGGGGACGGGCGCCTCGCGCACGTGCTGGTAGGCGACGCTGACCGGTGAGTCGCCCTTGAACAGCGGTTCTCCCGTCAGCAACTCGTACAGCAGGCAGCCGACGGAGTAGATATCGGAACGGTTGTCCACCTTTTCGCCGCGCGCCTGCTCGGGCGAGAGATACTGCGCGGTACCGATGACGGCCGCGGTCTGGGTCATCGTCGCCGATGTGTCGGCCACGGCCCGTGCGATGCCGAAGTCCATCACCTTGACGGTGCCGTTGGGCGTCAGCATGACGTTGGCGGGCTTGATATCGCGGTGGATGATGCCGGCGCGGTGCGAGTAGGCCAGGGCATCCAGCACGCCAGCGGTGAACTCGAGGGCTCGCTCCGGCAGAATCTTGCGGCCGTCGCGCAGCACCTCGCGCAGGGTGACGCCCTCGACGAGCTCCATCACGATGTAAGGCACCGACACGTTGGAGATGGCGTCGCGTTCCTCGCCAGTGTCGTAGACGGCGACGATGTTGGGGTGATTGAGGCCGGCGGCGGACTGGGCCTCGCGACGGAACCGGGCCTGGAACGTGGCATCGCTGGCGAGGTCGACGCGCAGACGCTTGACGGCGACGTCGCGCTCCAGGCGCGTGTCCCGCGCCCGCCACACCTCGGCCATGCCGCCGCGACCGATGATCTGGTCGAGCATGTAGCGGCCGCCGAGAAGTGCTCCTCGCTCTGTCATCGCTGCTGTTCCTTTCGGGTCTCCGGGGACCATTGTGTAGTACCCGCGCCTCTGATGCGAGATTTCGGGAAGCGCCGATGCATCACCTCAGCGCCTCCACGACAGCCTTGAAAATGGGTGCGGCGACCCGGCCTCCCGAGATGTCGTCAGCCTCCGCGTCAGCCTCCTCGACGAACGCCACGACAGCCACCTTCGGGTCCTCGGCGTAGCCGACGAACCAGGCGTAGGGGAGCCGGTCGGTGGCCGACTGGGCCGTGCCCGTCTTCCCGCCGACGACCACCCCATCGATCTGGGCGTGCCTGCCGGTTCCGTCCTCGACGACGGTGACCATCATCTGCCGTAGCAGCTTCGACGTCGACTCGGAGATGGGCTGCCCCATCTGTTGCGGGGAGGTGGACGACAGGACGCTCAGGTCGTTGTTGGTGACCGTGCTGACCACGTAGGGACGCATCATCTTGCCGCCGTTGGCGATGGCGCCAACCACCTGCAGCATCTGCATGGGCGACGCGGCCACCTCGAACTGTCCGATGCCCGACAGCGCCGTCTGGGCCTCGTCGGTCTCCGTGGGGTAGCGCGATGTCGCGGTCGCCATGTCGAAGGTCGGCTTGGTGTTGAAGCCGAACTTCTCGGCCTGGTTGCGCATCTTGTCGCTGCCCAGATCCATAGCGAGCGTGCCGAACGCCGTGTTGCACGACACCTTGAGGGCCTGCTCCAGGGAGACGGTGGTTCCGCCGCAGTTCGACGAGTTGCCCATCGACCGGCTCGACCCGGGCAGTTTCAGCGACTCGGGCGCGTCGAGGTCCGAGTCCGGCACCTTGCCGTCCTCCAAGGCCGCGGCGGCCGTGATGAGCTTGAACGTGGATCCGGGCGGGTAGACCTCGCGGGTGGCGCGGTTCTTCAACGGCTCGCGTTTGTTGCCGAGGAGGGAGTTCCAGGCCTCGCGTTCGGCCTTGAGATCCACGGTGGCGAGCTGGTTCGGGTCATAGGTGGGTGTGGAGACCAGCGCCAGGATCTCCCCGGTGGTGTAGTTCATGGCCATGACGGCGCCCTTCTGGTTGCCCAACGCCCGCACTGCGGCCTTCTGCGCGTCGGGGTTGAGGGTCGTCGTCAGGTCCGCGCCCTGGGATGGGCGACCCGCGAGGAGATCCATGATCCGGTTGACGGACTGTTCCGAGGAGGTGCCCGCCAACTGCCGGTTGTACGACGCCTCCAGTCCGGAGCGGGCATAGTCGTAGGAGTACCAACCCGTCACCGAACTCCACGTGCTCCCGTCGGGATAGGTGCGTACGTAGGGGAACCGGCCGGTGCGCGGCACGGACTGGGCGATGGGCGTGGTGCCCACCAGGATGGCTCCCCGGTTTTGGGAGAACTCCGCGTCGCGGACGCGTCGGTTGCGGGGGTTCTGGTTGAGTTCGTCGGTGCGCACCGCGGAGATGTAGGTGAGATTGAGCAGCAGCGCCGCCATGAGCACCGCCACGAACAACGTCACCTTGCGGATGGGGCCGTTCATCGTGAGATCACCGCCGTCACATCTTCTCGCTCCATGGGAGCGGCCGTGGCCGCCTGCGGCATCCGGGCCCGGTGGGAGATCACCATGAGCACCGCGACGATGAGCCAGTTCGCGATGAGGGCCGAACCGCCTTGGGTCATGAATGGCGTGGTCAAACCGGTCAGCGGCAGCAAGCGGGTGACGCCGCCAATGATGGCGAAGACCTGCAACGCGAACGTGAAACTGAGCCCGGCCGCGAGCAGCTTGCCGAAGCCGTCGGGGGAGGTGAGCGCGGCCTTGAAGCCGCGGGCCACGAGGAGGCCGTAGACGATGATGATGGCCATGAGCCCGAGGATGCCGATCTCCTCACCCAGCGCCGCGGCGATCATGTCGGAGCGAGCCAGCGGGGTGAGCCCGGGGCGACCCAGCCCCCAGCCGCGGCCGAATAGGCCGCCCCAGGAGAGGCCGAACTGGGCCGAGATGATCTGAAGGTTCGCGTCGTAGTCACTGAATGGGTTGAGCCAGGCGTTGACGCGTCGGGGCACGTGGTGGGTGAACGCGTTGGCGGCCAGCGCGGCGACGATGAATCCCAGGCCTGCCAGGATCGGCCAGCCGGGCCGTTCCGTCGCGATATAGATCATGACGGTGAACAGGCCGAAGAACAGCAGCGAGGTGCCCAGGTCGTTTTGGAACACCATGATCGCCAGGCACATGAGCCACATGATGGCGATGGGGCCCAGGTCTCGGGCGCGGGGGAACTCGATGCCGAGGAACCGTTTCCCGGCCAGGGCCAGCACCTCGCGCTTCTCGTAGAAGTAGGCGGAGAACGCGATGGCTAGCAGGATCTTGGCCAGTTCCGCGGGTTGGAACGAGAATCCAAACACGCGAATCCAGATCCGCGCGCCGCCCGAACGTACACCGATGGGGGTCATGGGCAGCAGCAGGAGCAGCAGGCCGGTGAGGAATAGCAGGTATGGGTAGCGCTGGAGGCGGCGATGGTCGCGCAACGCGAAGAGCACGCCGATGAACGCGGCCACCCCGACGGCGGTCCACATCATCTGCGTGCCGGAATGATTGGTGATGGGTTCGGGGATCTGATCGATGCGGTAGATCATGGCTAGGCCGAGCCCGTTGAGCAGGAACACGCACGGCAGGATGATGGGGTCTGCGTAGGGCAGGGCGACGCGCACCGCGATGTGTGCCACCAACCCCAATCCGAACCACATGCCCGCCACGATGGGCAGATTTTCCGGCAAGGCCGAGTAGAGGTTGAGGCTAGTCAGTACCCAGCCCGCGAAGCCGAACGACTGCGCGAGCAGAAGGAGCGCAAGCTCGACGTTGCGACGCTTGCGATAGACGATGACCTCATCCGACAGGGCGGGTTGGACGGAAGCCGACATCAGCACTCACCGGGATCCTGATTCGGGTTCAGTGTGGTGATTCCCGTGGGAATCGGCAGCGACGTCGACGTGGAAGGGCTGGCGGGAGCCGACGCGGAGGACCGTGCGGGCGCTGATGAGGGGGGCGGGCTGGACGGCAGCCCGGGGCCCGATGCGCTGGGGGTAGCCGTCGGGAGGACGGGCTCCTCACGGCGTTGCTTGCGCACCGCGACGCAATGCTCGGCGAGTTCCCGCAGGGCCCGCACCGTCTCCTGGGCCCCGTCCAACGAGCCGACGGAGATGGTGGCCTCCACGGCTGACTGGTAGAAGCTCGGCAGGTTGGACACCGCGATATCGGTGCGTTCCTCTAGGTCGTTGATGCCCAGTCCCAAGACCCTGCCTGGAATGCCCTGGTAGATCGCGACGTAGCCTTCCTCTGAGGCGACGAAGAAACGGTTCTGGCTGAAGGCGGTCACGGCCCAGGCGCCGCCGCCGATGACCAGCGCCACCGCCAAGACGGCGGCCAGGATCCCGGGCCAGCGACGCTTGCCCTCGGTGGGGGCGTAGCGGGCCACCTCATCCGCGTTGAGGTCCGTGGGAGGCTGCTCGGGGACGGGGTAGGGCGGGTCCTTGTCCTCCCCTCGGGCCCCTGGACGAGGGATGCTTACCTCGGTGGCGGAACCGACGAGCACGCCGGGGCGCTGATCGAGCGTCTCGTCCGCTTCCACCACGTCACCAATGACGATGGTGATGTTGTCGTGGCCACCGGCCTGGTTGGCGGCTAGGGCCAACTGGTTGACCGCTTCCTCGGGGTCCGGCAGCGTCAGGAACTCGCCCATCTCCTCGAGGCTGAGGAGGCCGCTGAGCCCGTCGGAGCAGAACATCATGCGGTCGCCGAGGCGGGCTTCGAGGATCTCGAAGTCCGGCTCGAAGCCATCTTGCCCGTTGAGGACCTTCAGGATGAGGGACCGGTGGGGATGGGTGGCTGCCTGCTCCGGGGTGATCTTGCCCTCGTCGAT
>JBHADA010000204.1:0-26481 GCA_041854805.1 Arachnia sp. | reverse complement strand
GGACTGCAAATCCGTGTACACGGGTTCAAATCCCGTCTCCACCTCGGGCGGTTGGCGCAGTGGTAGCGCGCTTCCTTGACACGGAAGAGGTCGCCAGTTCAAACCTGGCATCGCCCACCAGAATCCACGAGGCCCTGAATGCGGTGAAACCCGCGGCCAGGGCTCGTTTTGTTTCGTGTCCCTAACCCCTGTCGCGTGTGGACGCCCGCATGACGTCGCGCACGGCCGAGACCGTGCCCAGGTCCCGGTATGGGTCTATGTCGTGGCCTCCGCCGCGCCCGAGATTCCACAGCCCGATCCCGTCGACTGCCGCATGACGGATGCGGGCCAGCCGTTCGCCGTAGGCGAGGGCCCGGGACGTGTCGTCGCGGTAACGCCCACGATCGAGACCCGTTTCCTCCACGACGAGAGGCTTACCGAGCCCGTGCGCGAGTTGGACCGCGGCGGGCAGGGCGGCGAGGTCCGCATCGTCATAGATATGGACTGTGGGGACCTGGTTGCAGGGCAAAGCAGCCAGCGTGGCGAAATCGAGCCCGCTGCCCTGGTGGCCGTAGTGCATGATTCCGCCGGTTGATGTGGGAATGTCGGAGCATTGCCGCCAATACCCGGCCACGCGTTCATACCACTCCAGGAGCTCTTCCAAGCCGCGGGCACGCCGGTGGTCCTCGCCCCAGTTCCATGCCTCTGGCTCACCGCCGATAGCAACGTAGGCGAGGGTCGGCTCCTCGCCGTAGACGACACCGGTGCGGGTGTTGCGGCGGGTGGCCAGGCCCGTGACGACACGTCGGATGAACCGGTCGGTCTCGGGAGCCGGGATGTACGGATTGATGCCGGCGCGAATGAGGGCGTTGCGGATGTAGGACAGGTCGAGGATTGCGAACAAGCCGGCTTCCGCATAACTTTCGAGCTTCGCATCGGTCTCGTCCAGCTTACCTTCCGGGTCGGTGAGCAGATCCGAACAATCGCGTTCGATGATGTCGGTGATTCGGACGCCTCCGATGCCGAGCGCCTTGGGTAGCGAGGACCACAACGCGGGGTCCCCAACTCCGTACATGGAGGCGAACCAGGCGACGGGTGAACCGCTGGGGACGAATCGCATGGGTCTCCTTGCCATTTCCCATTTCAGGACACGTGGGCGAGTGAACCGGCTGAGAGGCAACCGGCGCGGGCCGGAACAAGGTTAGCCTCGCCAGTGTGAAGAAATCTGAGTCGACGCTGGGCCCCGTGAGCCTAGTCCTCGTCGCGATCGCGTCCGTCCAGTTGGGGGCATCCTTCGCCAAGGCGATTTTCGGAGCCGCCCATCCGGCGACCCTCGCCTTCTTACGTGCCGCCATCGCCGGGGCGATGCTGCTCGCCGTTTCTCGCCCAGACGTGCGCGGCCGTACCTCGCGCGACTGGCTGCTCGTGGCCGCCTATGGGCTGTGCCTGTCGGGCATGAACCTGCTGATCTACCTCAGCTTCTCCCGCATCCCCCTCGGCGTCGCCGTCACCCTGGAGTTCGTGGGCCCTTTGGCCTTGGCGGTGGTGGGCTCGCGGCGTCTCCTGGATCTTGTGTGGGTGGCGCTCGCCGCGACCGGTGTCGTGCTCTTGGGCGCGGGACCCTTCGGCGTGGATCTCACTGGAGCCATCCTCGCGCTCGGCGCCGGCGCGCTCTGGGCCGGTTACATCGCCCTTGCCGGGCCTGTCGCCCGTGCCTGGCCCGGCACCACGGGGCTCACCGTCGGCAGCGTCGTCGGCGCTCTCGCCCTACTCACCCCGGGGGTGATCCACGCTGGCGACACGCTGAGCCAGCCGCCCGTCTGGGGCGTCATAGCGGCGGTCGCGCTACTTAGCACCGTGATTCCCTACGCCTTGGAACTGCATGCCCGGCGGCGGATCAAGGCGTCCACCTTCGGCATTCTCATGAGTCTCGAGCCGGCCGCTGCTGCTCTGTTCGGTGGGATCGTCCTGGGGGAGCGGCTCGACTGGGTGCAGTGGGCCGCGATGGCATGCGTCATCGTCGCGTCCGTGGGAGCGATTCGCGTCTCCGCGCGTCGCTCGGTGGAGACCGGCTCGAGTAAGGGGCACAATTGATTGCGGCAATCCCGCCTCGAGACCCGAAAGAACAGGAACGACTTTCATGAGTGGAGCCATCACCATCCACCGCAACGGCCAAGCGGAACAGGTGGCGTTGACGGACACCACGACTGGTCTCGACCTGTTTGGCGACGACCGCGCTGTCGTCGCCATGAGTGTTTCCGGCGAATTGCTCGACTTGCAGCGAGAGGTACACGACGGCGACGAGGTGATCCCGGTGCTCATCAGCTCACCGGAGGGGCTGAGCATCTTGCGCCATTCCGCGGGACACGTCACCGCGCAGGCGTTACAGGCGCTGTTCGCGGAGGCCAAGCTTGGCATCGGCCCGCCGATCTCGGACGGTTTCTACTACGACTTCCAGACTCACTCCCTCACCCCTGAGGACCTCAAGGCCATCGAGAAGAAGATGGCCCAGATCGTCAAGGAGAAGCAACGTTTCGTCCGCCGCGTCGTGAGCGACGAGGAGGCCCGGGCAGAGCTGGAGGGAGAGCCGTTTAAGCTTGAACTCATCTCCGACAAGGGCTCCTCATCGGATGATGACGGCTCCTCCGTGGAAGTGGGGGCGGGCGAACTGACCATCTACGACAACCTTCGCCGTGATGGTTCCGTCGCGTGGAAGGACCTCTGTCGAGGCCCGCACGTGCCGCACACCGGCTATCTCGGCAACGGCTGGGCCCTCATGCGCACCTCGGCCGCCTACTGGCGAGGCGATCAACGTAACGCCGGGCTGCAACGCGTTTATGGGACCGCATGGCCGTCCAAGAAAGAGCTCCAGGCCTACAAGACGCGTCTCGAAGAGGCGGCAAAACGCGATCACCGCAAGATCGGCGTGGAGATGGACCTGTTTAGCTTCCACGAAGTGGTCGGCTCTGGGCTGCCGCTAATCCACCCCCGCGGGGGCATCCTCAAACGCGCCATGGAGGACTACGTCCGGCGGCGTCACATCGAGGAGGGGTTCGACTACGTCGGCACCCCACACATCGCCAAGGAAGACCTGTTCTATACCTCCGGGCACTTGCCCTACTACGCCGACGGGATGTTCCCGCCACTGGAGGAGGATGGCGGTCAGGCCTATCGTCTCAAGGCGATGAACTGCCCCATGCACAACCTCATCTACGCCTCACGTGGCCGTTCATACCGTCAGCTTCCGCTGCGGCTGTTCGAGTTCGGCACCGTCTACCGCGACGAGGCTTCTGGCGTCGTGCAGGGCCTCACCCGGGTGCGATCCATCACTCAGGACGACTCGCACAGCTACTGCACCCAGGAACAAGCCCCCGATGAGGTACGCCACCTCCTCAGGTTCGTGTTGAGCCTGCTGAGCGACTTTGGTCTCACCGATGTGGTGCTCGAATTGTCCACTCGTGACGAGGACGGCAAGAAGAGGGACAAATTCATCGGCACCGACGAGCAGTGGGCCGAAGCCACCGCCATCCTGGAGGAGATCGCTCACGAATCCGGCCTGCCCGTCGTCGCGGACCCGGGAGGCGCCGCCTTCTACGGGCCCAAGATCTCCATTCAGGCCAAGGACGCCATTGGCCGCACCTGGCAGATGTCGACCATCCAGTACGACTTCAACCAGCCTGAGCGTTTCGGCCTCGAGTACACCGCCTCCGACGGCTCCCGTCGACGGCCAGTCATGATTCACTCCGCCAAGTTTGGGTCCATCGAACGGTTCATGGGAGTGCTGATCGAACACTACGCGGGGGCCTTCCCGGCCTGGCTGGCACCCGTACAGGTGACCGCCATCCCGGTCGCCGCCGAGTTCGAGGAATATCTGGGCACCATCGTGGCGAGGCTGCGGGCCGCCGGAGTGCGCGTCGACCTCGACGACTCAGACGACCGTTTCGGCAAGAAGATTCGCAACGCGGCCAAGGACAAGGCGCCCTTCGTGCTCATCGCCGGTGGCGAGGACCGCGAGGCCGATGCGGTGTCGTTCCGTTACCGGGACGGCTCGCAACGCAACGGCATCTCGGTGGATCAAGCCATCTCGGAGATCGTGGACTTCATCTCCTCACGCGCCAATCATTCCCCGACCGCCAATGACTGAGCCCGAAGACGCAGCAGGCCTACCGGGGGTACCTGACGCCTTCCAACGACTGTGGACTCCGCACCGCATTGCCTACGTCACAGGGGAGAAGAAACCGGTGGGGGAGGATGAGTGTCCATTCTGCTCGTCACCGCGCCGCGCCGACGACGAGGGCCTGATCGTGGCCAGAGGGGAGCATGCCTACGTCGTGATGAACCTGTTCCCATATTCGCCCGGACACCTGCTGGTGTGTCCCTACCGGCACGTGTCCGACTACCCAGACCTCACCGCGGATGAGACTCGGGAGGTGGCTGAGTTGACCCAGACGGCGATGCGCGTGGTGCGTCGGGTTTCCCATCCCGACGGCTTCAATCTGGGTATGAATCAGGGCGAGGTTGCGGGCGCGGGCATCGCCATGCACCTACATCAGCACATCGTGCCGAGATGGCTTGGGGACGCGAATTTCTTGCCGATCGTTGGGCGCTCACGCGCCCTGCCGCAGTTGCTCGACGACGCCCGTCGGCGGCTCGCCGAGGCGTGGTCCCACTAGTGCTTCTCGCGGACACGCTGTTCGCTCTCGGAGGGCGAATCCCGCGGCGCCTCGCCGATACGGCGGCGCGGCTTCTCGCCCCAGTGCTGGCGTTGTTGCCCTTTCCAGGCGTGGCGGACTGGGCCGACACCGTCGAGGCGTCCACCGGCTCCCGCCCCACTCGTCTTCAGCGCGTCACCCTCCTGAACTCGTGGCTGCGTAACCTGGCGTGGTCCCTCAGCCTGGCCAGGTGGGCCGACGACGAGGTGCTGCGCATCGCCAACATCCGCGACGCCGATCTCGCCAAACTGCGCGATTCACTGGACGGCCCAGGTCTCGTGCTTGCGCTGCCGCACATGGGCTCCTGGGACTTTGCCGGTGCATGGTGTGCCCGGGTTGGCATCAAGGTGGCTAGTGTGGCCGAGCGGCTTCCCGGCGGGGTATTCGAACGCTTCCGCGACGCCCGGGAGGCCATGGGCATGACGATCTACCCGGTCGATGAGCCTGGCCTGCTGGGCAAACTCGCCAGTGAGGTGCGTCACGGCCACATGGTCTGCCTCCTCAGCGATCGCGATATCACGGGGGGAGGGATCCGTGTGCCGTGGCCGGGCACGTCCCTTACACTTCCCGTTCCCGCGGGCCCGGCCCTCCTAGCCCGCCGCACTGGAGCAGATCTGCGAGTGGTCACCTGCCATTTTGAGCGTGACCGGCTGCGGATGGAGGTTTCCGACCCTCTCGAGGGGAAGACCCCAGCCGAACTCATGACCGCGGTCGTGGCTGGATTCTCACGGGCGATCGCTCACGACCCCGGGAACTGGCTCATGTTGCGCAGGCCTTTCGAATGAGTCTCCACATCGCCCTTGTCTTGCCCTATTGCCTCGATAGCCCCGGAGGAGTGGCGCAACACGTGCTTGGGCTGGCTCGCTGGCTGATCCAGCGTGGGCACCACGTCCAGGTCATCGCTCCCGGTACCCGACCGGTCGATGAGGCGTTCCCCGTCCACCTGCTTGGCGGAGCCACGCCTTTGCGGTTCAACGGGTCGACCGCTGAACTGGCCTTGTCACGCGGGCAAGCCAAGGCGGCGCTCGCACTCGTAGCGAAGGCCGACGTGGCGCATGTCCACGAGCCGCTCACCCCAGGCGTCGGACACGCTGTTGCCCGAGCCAGCCAGCCGCTCGTCGTGACCCACCACGCAGCCTTCTCCCAAGGCCTCGCCCGCTGTGTTCGTCCCCTCGGGCGAAGGCTGCCCCGGCGGGTCGCGATCGCCGTATCCCAGGCCGCGGCTGACACCGCCTACGCCGCGACGGGACGTCGGCCACGCGTCGTACCAAACGGCATCGAGTTGCCCAAAGCCCCCTCCGGACAAAGAGACGAGACGGTCGTCTTCATCGGCCGTCGCGACGATCCGCGCAAGGGCTATGCGCATTTTGGTCGGCTCGCCCGCTCGATTCCGCACGCCCGCTTCGTAGCCGTTGGCCCGGGACACAGGACGGAACTGGCGGTGGAAGAACTGGGACTCATCAGCGATGAGAGCAAACACGACGTGCTTGGCCGGGCCAGGATCCTCGTGGCCCCCCATACCTTCGGGGAATCGTTCGGGGTGACCATCGTGGAGGCACTCGCGTACGGATGCGCCGTGGTCGGCTACGGGTTGGCCTCGTTTCGTGCCGTTGTTGACGATCCGTCGGTCAGTACCTGGGTGCCCATCGGAGACCTTCACGCGCTGCGCGAGGGCGTTGTTCACAGGCTGGCTCGGCCCATTGATCCGGTCCAGGCCTGGCGCTCAGCCGCACCGTTCAGTTGGGATGACGTGGGCCCGCGCGTCGAGGATGCCTATCGAGCCGCATTACGGGGCCATGACATAGGCTGAGGTCCGTGAACGCCACCTTGCCAGCCCAACAATGGGATACAGACGAGGTTCTGACCGTGCCCAATGCGTTCTCGTTCGTCAGGTTGCTCGGTATCCCCGCTTTCTGTTGGCTCATCCTGGTGGGGCAGGATCTGGCCGCCCTCGCTCTGCTGGCAGCCTTCGGCGCCACCGACTGGGTGGACGGATTCCTGGCCCGTAAACTGAAGCAGCGCACCGCGTTGGGCGCGAAACTGGACCCCATCGCGGACCGGCTCTACATCTTGACCACAGTGGTCGCGCTGCTGCTGCGGGGGGCCGTACCGCTGTGGTTCGTTGTGGCCCTGTTCGCCCGCGACCTGATGCTGTTGGGGCTGGTGCCCGTCCTGAAGCGCCATGGCATGGTGGCCCTCCCCGTCAATCTCGTTGGAAAGGCAGCCACACTCATGCTGCTGATCGCGATGCCCTTGCTGCTCATGGGCGCCTCCTCCGGACTCGGCTGGGCCTGGGCGCGCTGGATCGGTTGGGCGCTGGGCGCCGGCGGCGCCGTACTCTATTGGGCTGCCGGCGTGCTCTATGTTCGCGACGTGGTGCGCATGGAGCGTGCCCGATGAGGCGCCCAGACGCGTCGATGAGCCTGCTCACCGACCTTCAAGAACAGGCGCTAGAACCCGAGTATCGCGACCGTGCCAGCGCGGACCGCGGACGACGTACGTGGCGACTTGGTGTGGTCTTCACTTTGGTCATGGCCCTGCTGACTCTTGCCGTGCTGCAGACCACTCGAGGCGCCGGCGTGGCTCAACAGCAACGCGACGATTTGCTCGAACGGATCGCCGCAGCCCGCGAGGAACAGGCCAGTCTCTCGGCCAAGGTGTCCGAACTCGATCAGGAGGTACGCGACCTGGGAGAGGCCGCCCTGGATGATCCGCGGCAGCGTGCCGAACTGCAATCGCTTGAGTTGTCGGTGGGAGCCATCGCGGTCAGGGGTCCTGGCGTCGTCGTCGTGGTCACCGACGCGCCCAATGCCAACAGCGCACAGAGCCTCGTCCTCGATAGCGATTTACGACGCCTAGTCAACGGATTGCGGGAGGCTGGCGCCGAGGCGATCGCGATCAATGGGAGACGACTCACCACCCTCACCCCGATTCGGTCGGCGGGAGCGGCGATCACAGTTGATTTCGTCTCACTCAGCCCGCCCTACAAGGTGGAGGCCATAGGCGATCCGCAGAGCCTGCAGGCCAGGTTCAACGAGACCGCAGCCGCCACATGGTGGCAGTTCATCGTTCAGAACTACGGCCTCACCATGACGATCAACGCGTCGCGGGGCGATCTGACCCTGCCCGCAGACCCCGGAATGACCCTCAGATACGCGGAGGTGGAGTAGATATGTATGCCATTTTGGGACTGGCTGCGGGCATCGTGCTGGGCATCGTGCTTCAGCCGAGCCTGCCCCCCGTGCTGACCCCATACCTGCCCATCGCGATCGTGGCCGCCTTCGACGCGATCCTGGGAGCTACTCGAGCCTATCTGGACGGGATCTTCTCCGATCGCGTGTTCCTCGTGTCGTTCCTGTCGAACGTCATCATTGCGGGGTTGATCGTCTTCGTCGGCGACCAGATCGGTGTGGGGTCACAGTTGTCGACCGGCGTCGTCGTCGTGCTCGGCATCCGCATCTTCACCAATGCCGCCGCCATCCGAAGGGCTCTGCTCCATGCCTGATCACACACCAGAGACACCCGCCGAAGACATCCCCACCCGCGTGCTGCCCCGCGTCGATGTCGGGCTACCTCCGAGAGCCTTGGACGACGACTCGCCAGACGATGCCGCGCAGTCGGCAGACGAGCCGGACTCCGCTGAGGAGCCAGGTGAGGCAGACGACACGCCAGAGCAGCCACGCCGCGAGCGGCCAGCGCCGCGGGAACTGTGGCGGGCATTCGTCCGGCCCAGCCGCGGGCAACTCGTCGTGGGCCTAGCTCTGTTCCTGACCGGCCTGATCGTGGCCATGACGCTCCAATCGCAGGCGAATCAGCCTGAGTTCGCCAACGTGCGCCAGGCAGATCTCGTGCAGCTTCTCGACAACGTCACCGCGGAGACTAGACGGCTGGAGTCGGAGGTGCGGGAACTGGAAAACGCCAGGAACGACTTGCGCAGCGGCGCCGACCAGCAGGCCGCGGCCGAGGACGAGGCCCAACGCAGACTCGACCAAGCCAAGATCTTGGCCGGCACGGCGCGCGCCGCGGGGCCAGGGGTACGGATCAAGCTGATCGACCCCAAGGGCAACATCACTCCCGAACTCATGCTCGATGCCGTCGAAGAGCTCCGAGACGCGGGCGCGGAGGTGATCGAGATCAACGACTCGGCCCGCCTTGTGGCCAACTCCTGGTTCGCCTCGCGCAACGGCAAGATCGTCGTCGATGGTAAGGAACTCGACGCGCCCTACAGCATCGAGGCGATCGGCGATCCCGCGACCCTGGAGGCCGGGGCCAGGTTCCGCGGAGGCCTGGTCTCCGAGGTGGAGGGCGAACGAGTAGGGGGACAGGTCAGCATCGAGCAGGTGCAACGGCTGCGTATCGACACCCTCGCCCAGCCAAAACCCTACAACTTTGCGACGCCTCGCTGACGCACTTGTCACTGGGTGATAGGTTTCCTTAGCGAAACAGTGTTGGTCACTTTCGGCACGGGGAAACTGCGCGGTGCCGACGCAATCAGAAAGTGAGTGCCATGGAGTGCAGAAAGTGTGGAACGCCCAGCCCTAGTGAAGCGAGGTTCTGCAGTGTGTGCGGATCGCGTCTGGGCTCCGACCTCACGGGTGACACCACGACGATGATGCCGGTGGCGACGGATGACCGGGCCAACGTCGAGTGGGGAGAGCAGCACCGGGAGGAACTCGCGCCCGGCAATGCGCTACTGATCGTCAATCGTGGACCAGGCGACATCAACCGGTTCCTCATCGACTCTGATGTCACCAACGTGGGCCGCCATCCGGAGTCGGACATCTTCCTCGACGACATCACCGTGTCGCGGCATCACGCCAAGTTCGTGCGCAGCGGGGGGAAGCTGTACCTGGAGGACTTGGGAAGCCTCAACGGCACCTACGTCAACCGGACGCTGCTCGATGGCCGCACGGTGCTGCGTGAAGGCGACGAGATCCAGATCGGTAAGTACCGCGCCACGATCTCGCTGAGTGAGCCCGGACTGGCCTGATGCCGGCAGCGGCGCGCACCATCGGCCGCGTCCTGGAGATCATCCGCGCCGAGTTCCCAGATCTATCGGTATCCAAACTGCGCTATCTGGAGACCGAGGGGCTCATCTCGCCTGACCGGCAACAGCCCTCTGGGTACCGGCGGTTCTCGCAAGAAGACATCGACCGGGTGTTGTACGTGTTGCGCGCCCAACGCGACCGTTACCTTCCGCTGAAGGTGATTCGGGAGGAACTCGAGGCCATCGACCGCGGCGAGACCCCTCCTCAGGCGACGGCAGAGGAACCCGACGCGATCCCGCAGCCTCAACCGAGCCCCAAGCCTGCACCGCGCCCGGCAGGGCCTGGGCTCATGACGCGTCGGCAGGTGCTCCAGGAGTCAGGTCTGGGCGAGGCGGCGTTCATCCATTTAGAGCGGCTCAAGGTGATCCAGCCACGCCGCGGCTCCCAGCTCTACGGGCGGGAGGCGGTGGCGCTGGCGGTATCGGCTAAACGTCTCGTCAGCTACGGTATTGACCTGCGTCAGATGCGCGTGGTGCAACAAGCCGCGACCATGGAGGCTGCGCTCGTCGAGCAGGCCTTGGACCAGTACCGCCGGCGCTCCGGCCCGCCCCCGGAGGTCGTGGCCGATCTGTATCGCGTGGTGATGCAGGCTCACGCGGCGCTCCTACACGGTCAGATCAGTTGAGGACTACCGTGGAGCCATGATCGGGTTGAAGGTATTGGGAATCCGCCTCCTACCGCCGGAGGAGTCACCGGTGTTGCTCCTCCAAGAAGATGGTGGCACGCGCTGCCTGCCCATCTGGATCGGGCATGCGGAGGCTGCCGCCATCGCCATGGCCTTGGAAAGCGAGGCTCCCGAGCGCCCGCTCACTCACGACCTGCTGACGGATGTGGTGCGTCTCGTCTCCAGGGACGGGGCGGTGAGCATCGATGCCATGAACGAAGGCGTCTATGAGGCGACGCTCATCATGGGGGAGAGCAGGCTCTCCGCTCGCCCGAGCGACTGCGTCGCGTTGGCCTTGCGCCTGGGATGGCCGATCTCCTGCCCCCGTGTCCTCATGGATCAAGTCGGGGTTGAGGTTGATCCTGCTCCGGCTGACGAAGTCGAGGCCTTTCGCGCCTTCCTCGACAGTGTGCACGCTGACGACTTCACGGACGAATAATACCTAGTCAAAGCCGCTTTGTGGGTACCAATGCGCGCATCACGCCGAAGCGAACGTGCAGATTCGCCGAACCAATCGCACCGCTCTAGGGCGTGTCGTTGACGGCTCGGCTCAACGGCGGTTAGCGTCGTGGGGTCGGCACTTCTCGCCGACACGTTTTGGGTAATGGAGGCAATGTGATCGAGAAGCAGGAGGCAGTAGCGCTACAGGGTGTGCTGTTCGACGGTGACTTCGCCCCGGTACCCAGCGACACCGGCTTCCGCGGACCCCTGGTGCACCGCGTCGCCGGCATCACCTACCGCCAACTCGACTACTGGGCTAGGACTGGCTTGGTCGTGCCATCCATCCGCGACGCGGGGGGCTCGGGGACCCAAAGGCTTTACTCATTCCGCGACATCCTCCTCCTGCGCGTGGTGAAACGTTTCCTCGAGGTTGGTATCTCACTGCAACAGATCCGGCTGGCCATCGACCATCTCCGCGCCCGGGGGGTGGAAGAGTTGACGGAACTCACGTTGGTCAGTGACGGTTACAGCGTCTATGAGGTGACCTCCGCTAACGAACTCTTCGACCTCACCAAGGGCGGGCAGGGCATGTTCATGATCTCGGTCAGTTCGGTGTGGCGCGAGTTGGAGGGAACCCTCTCATCGCTGCCAGGAGAACGTGCTGGCGTCCAGCCCGACGATCCGACCGATGAACTCGCGGCCCGTCGCCGGGCACGGGCGATCTGACGCCCGAACGCGCTTCCTGGCAAGCTTGGCCACGTGAGTCCCTCCGCTTTTGGCGCCGCCCTGCTGATCACTGGCCCGGAGTCTCTCCTTGCGCAGAGACTCGTCGAGCAAAGAAGGGACAAGGCCTTAGCGGAGGAACCCGACGCTGAGGTCAAGACGGTCTCCGCAGCCAGTCTTGAGAGCGTTCCGCTTGCGGAGGTGATTGGCGCGACCCTGTTCACGAGTCACACGGTGGCCATCATCGATGATCTCGGAGCGTGTCCTCCGGGGGCAGTGGATGCCCTGGTGACCGTGGCGGCCAACCCACCAGGTGATCTGTGTCTAATACTTGTCCACGATGGCGGCAACAAGGGTAGAGGTATCCTCAACCAGTTGAAAAAGGCCAAGATCCCCACCGAGACGGTCAAGGCCGTCCCCGCATATCGCCTTGGAGACTTCGTAGCTGCCGAGGCGCGACGGTGTGGGGTCAAGCTAGCTGGGGGAGCGGCGGATGAGCTGGTCGCCGCCGTCGGCAACGATCTTCGCAGCCTCGCGGGTGCCGTCTCCCAGTTGGCTGCCGACGCAGACGGCACGACGATCGATCCGGTTCTGGTGAAACGTTATTTCGCGGGTCGTGCGGAGGTTTCCTCGTTTGCGGTAGCCGACGCGGTCATGGCTGGCAACGCACCGCTCGCAGTGGAGCGGCTCAGATGGGCGCTGCAGACGGGAGCCGCGCCCGTGCTCGTGACGAGCGCTCTCGCGGCCTCCTTTCGCTCGATGGGACGCTATCTCGATGCGCAACGCGGACGACTCCGCGGGGAGGACCTCGCACGAGAACTCGGCATGCCGACGTGGAAACTCAAAGGAGTCAGCGCGAACTCCAGGAACTGGACCACCGCAGGCATCGCGGAGGGGCTTCGGCTCATCGCTACGGCGGATGCGCAGGTCAAGGGGGCGGCGAGCGAACCTGAGTTCCCCCTTGAGCGCCTAGTGCTTGGGCTGTTGGGCCTCAGACGTCGTTGACGCACCGACGCGAAACAGCGCCTTGACGACCGAGGGCCAAGGCGCTGCTACTTCGTCTCAGGGTCAGAGAGCGGCGACCGCAGAAGAGATGGCCGACTTGCGGTTGGCGGCCTGGTTCTTATGGATGACGCCCTTGCTCACGGCCTTGTCGAGGGCGCGGTTGGCGGCCTTGGCCAACTCGGCGGCCTTCTCGTTGTCACCAGCGGCGACGGCGGTGCGGACGTTGCGCACATGGGTGCGCAGGGCCGACTTGACGGCCTTGTTGCGCTGACGCGCGATCTCGTTGGTCTTGATGCGCTTCTTCTGCGACTTGATGTTCGCCACTGGGCAGCCTTCTTCTCTGGGAAAGTAAACGGTCTCGGTCTGCGTGCAAGCACGCGACCGGCTACTCTACCGGGCCGCAGCACGCTCACCAAATCGTCGGCTAGGCGGCACGTCGCGTCAGCGCTGGGGCGTGAGGGGCGTTTCATGAGAAGATAACGTGCCCCATATCCAGCGACGAGGAAATCCATGCCAGCTCCCCGCCCCGGTAAGACCGATCCGGCGACGATCCGCAACTTCTGCATCATCGCTCACATCGACCACGGCAAGTCGACGCTGGCCGACCGAATGCTCCAGCTCACCGAGGTGGTTGACGCCCGCCAGATGCGTGCTCAGTACCTCGACCGAATGGACATCGAACGAGAACGCGGCATCACGATCAAATCCCAAGCCGTGCGCATGCCGTGGACCTTCGACGGTGAGACGTTCGTGCTCAACATGATCGACACGCCCGGCCACGTTGACTTCACCTACGAGGTGTCTCGCTCTCTCCAGGCCTGCGAAGGAGCGATCCTGCTCGTCGACGCGGCCCAGGGCATCGAGGCTCAGACCCTGGCCAATCTCTACCTCGCTCTCGAGGCCGACCTCACCATCATCCCGGTGCTCAACAAGATCGACCTGCCCAGCGCCAACCCGGACAAATACGCCGCGGAACTGGCCGGCATCATCGGCTGCGACCCCAGTGAGGTGCTCAAAGTCTCCGGCAAGACGGGCATCGGGGTGGCCGAGCTGCTCGACGAAGTCGTCTCGCAGATCCCCCCGCCCGAGGGCGACGCTGACGCGCCCGCCCGCGCCCTCATCTTTGACTCCGTCTACGACACCTACCGTGGCGTAGTCACCTACGTGCGGGTCGTCGACGGGCAGCTCAGCCACCGCGACCGCATCCGGATGATGTCGACCAAGGCCACGCACGAATTGTTAGAAGTAGGGGTGATCTCTCCCGAACCCGTCAAGGCGGACGCCATTGGCGTGGGCGAGGTGGGCTACCTCATCACGGGAGTGAAGGACGTACGACAGTCCCGAGTGGGTGACACCGTCACCCTGGAATCTCGGCCAGCCGAGCGGGATCTGGGCGGCTATCGCCACCCCAATCCCATGGTCTACGCCGGCCTCTACCCGATCGATGGGGACGACTTCAACGAGCTTCGTGAGGCATTGGAGAAGTTGCAACTCAACGACGCGGCCCTCACTTACGAGCCGGAGACATCCGGGGCACTGGGTTTCGGATTCAGGGTTGGATTTCTAGGGCTGCTGCACATGGAGATCGTGAGGGAGCGCTTGGAGCGCGAGTTCAACCTAGATCTCATCTCCACCGCGCCCAACGTGGTCTACCGCGTGGTCATGGAGGATGGCTCCGAGCATACCGTGACCAATCCGTCGGAATACCCCGCGGGAAAGATCGCCGAAGTTCACGAGCCTGTGGTGCGAGGCACCATCCTCGCCCCGGCCGAATACATCGGCACCATCTTGGAACTGTGCCAGACCCGCCGCGGCGTGCAGCGCGGCCTCGACTACCTGAGCGAGGATCGGGTCGAGATCCGCTACACCTTGCCCCTGGCAGAGATTGTCTTCGACTTCTTCGACGCGCTGAAGTCACGCACCAAGGGATACGCCTCCTTGGACTATGAGCCCGACGGGGAACAGGTGGCTGACCTGGTCAAAGTGGACATCTTGTTGCACGGAGACCCCGTGGACGCCTTCTCAGCCATCGTCCACAAGGACAAGGCCTACTCCTACGGCCTGCAGATGGCCTCGAAACTCAAGGAACTTATTCCGAGGCAGCAGTTCGAGGTGCCCATCCAGGCCGCCATCGGCTCGCGCGTCATCGCACGTGAGACCATCCGAGCCATCCGCAAGGACGTGTTGGCCAAGTGCTACGGCGGTGACATCTCTCGTAAGCGCAAGCTTTTGGAGAAGCAGAAGGAAGGCAAGAAGCGGATGAAGATGGTGGGACGCGTCGAGGTTCCTCAAGAAGCCTTCGTCGCCGCCCTCTCCACGAGTGAGGTCAAGAAGAGCTGAGCGCTACCTGAGGCCCGAGGTGGTTAGACCCTGCACCAGATGGCGTTGCAGAAAGACGAACACGAATAACATGGGCAGAATCGCCACGAGCGATCCCATAAACAGTTCCGGGTAGCGCACCCCTTGACTAGTCATGAACTGGCTCAGCGCCACCTGCACGGTCCGGGTGGCCTCGCGTCCCACCAGCGATGGCCACAGGAACGCGTTCCACGAGCCGATGAGGACGATGGTGCCCACGGCGGCCATGATGCCCTGCGAGTTGGGAACCACCACCCGCCAGAAGCAAGCCCACGGGCCGCAGCCGTCCACGAGGGCGGCGTCTTCCAATTCGACGGGGAAATCGAGGAAGAACTGGCGGAATAGGTAGGTGGCGAAGGCTGAGAACATGCCGGGGATCACCAGCCCCCGGAAGGAATCGATCCAGCCGAGCTGGGCGGTGATGAGGAACATCGGCACGAACGTGGTAGTGGCCGGAACCATGAGCGTGAACAACGTCACCCCCAGTAACACGCGCGACACGGCATGGGTGTAGCGCGCCAAGGCATAGCCAGCCAGCATCGAGACGATGACGGTTCCCACCGTTTGGGCCGCCGACATGACAGCCGAGTTGAGCAGTGCCCGGCCGAGCCCGACGGAGTCATTCTCGAGCAGCGAACGAAGATTGACCAGATTGACCTGATCCGGCAGCCAACGCCAGCGGGGCCCGGTGATGAGCGCGTTGGTGGAAAACGCGTTGCGCACGATGACGTAGAGGGGCAATAGGAACAGCAGCGCCAACGCTCCGAGCACGCCGTAGCGCGCCGCAGTGACCACTCGGGAGGTTCTCATCGGGCCCGCCTTAAGACCCAGCTCTGAACGAGACCAAAGACCACGATGATAGAGGCCAGGATCACGGTTCCCGCGCCGCCGACACCAAGATCCTGCTGTCCTCCGCCCAAGGCGATGAGGTAGAGGTGCACCAGCGGAGGACGCCCGTAGGGTGGATAGGAACCGATCGAGCCAAGCATGTTGTAGAACTCGTCGAAGGCCTGGAAGGCATTGATGAATAAAAGCATGATCACGGCCACGCTCGTCGCCCGAAGCTGTGGCAGCGTGATCCAGCGCAGCATTCGCCACCCCGACGCGCCGTCGAGACTGGCCGCCTCATAGGTCTCAGGAGGGATGCGGTTCAGCCCGGCAATGAACAAGATCATGTAGAAGCCCACCTGAAGCCAGAGCCGAACGCTGACCAGCGCCACCCAGTACCAGCCATTCTCACCGCCCAGCCAGTTGACACCTTCGGCACCCACGGCCCGCAGCCCCGAATTGAGCAGACCGAACCGGGCCCCGCTGAAGAATCCGAAGCGCCAGACGACGGTGGCGACGACATAACTGACCGCGGTGGGAATGAAGAAGACCGAGCGGAAGAATGCGCGTCCCCAGCGCAGATTGTCCAGCAACAGCGCCAAGCCAAGCGAGCACACATAGGTCAATGGCACGATGACCAGTGAGAATCCAGCGAACACACCCAAGGACTCCAGGAAGAGCCGATCTTGGAGGAGGCGGATGTAGTTGTCGATCCCCACAAACTGGGTGGGCGTGGCCGTGTTGCGGGCCTCGAACAGGGACAACACCGCGCTCCAGACGATGGGCAGGTAGACGAAGACGAGCAGGCCGAGGAAGAAGGGAGCGACGAAAAGCGCGAACCACAAGTTCCGGCCCTGCCAGCCTCGAATGCGGCGCCATCCCGGCCGGGTGCGGGCCCCGGCCGGAGCGATGCTGGATTCCGCCACGGGCTAGCCTCGCTGCTTGGCTAGTTCGGCCTCTGCGGTGGTCTTGAAGCGGGCGAACTCGGAAGCGGGATCGGCACCATTCTTAATCACGTTGCTGACAGCGGCGCCGAACGCGTCACCGAGCGCGCCCGACCACATGATGTCGTTGGCGAAGCCGTGGTCCTCGACGAATTTGGCCGCGTCCGCACCGGGCCCGGAGGCCACTTTGCTGGCCTTGGATACCAGCGACGGCTTGGCCGGGATATGCGTTCCGTAGGAATTGGAGAAGTCGACCTGCTTGTCCTCCTGGTCGATCCATAGCCATTTGACAAACTTCTTGGCCGCATCGACATGCTTGCCCTTGGCGGCGACACAGGCCCCGAACGCCCCGAACGGTACGGCGAGGCGCCCCGAAGGGCCGATCTTCGGGAAGGGAAGGACACCGACGTCGTCGCCCAAGGCCTCCTTGATCTCGGTAAGCGACCAAAGACCGCCCCATGCCATGGCCGTCTCGCCATTAGCGAAAGGCGCTGATTCGTACCACTCGGCCGACGCAGCCCGTAGCACGGCCCCAGAGGCCACGAAATCGCGGTATCCGCGCAGTGCGGTGTAGAAATCCTCGGTGAGGAACGCCAATTTCGTGCGGTCCTGGGTGAGTTGGTCGTGTCCGGAGGCCCAAATCAGCAGCGTCCCCAGCACACCGATGCCGGAGTCATTGCCAGCGAAGAAGCCGCCCATGTCCGAGGTCTTGACGGCCTTAGCGGCCTTGACCAGGTCGTCGAAGGTGCTCGGCGGCTGGACCCCGGCGGCCTTGAGCACCGAGGGCCGGTAGTACAGCACCTGCATGTCGATGGTCTGCGGAATGCCATAGATCTTGCCGTCGAAGGTGAATCGCTTCATCACCGCGGGATTGAACTGGCTGGCCGCGTCGCCGATCAGGTCGGTGAGGTCGGCGAGTTGACCGCTGCGGATCATATCGAGTGAGCCACCCTGCTCCACCTCGAACACATCGGGCACGTCGTCGGTGAGCAGTTGGGAGGCTAGGACCGAGCCGTAGTCTCCCGGGGTCCATTTCACCTCGACGGTGGCGTCGGAGTAGTCGGCGGCGTAGCGTTTGACGGCGTCTTGGACTCCCGTTTCTCCGTACTCGTGGTACCACTGGGTCAGCGTCGTGGCGCCGGGGGAGTTGGAGGCCAGCGGGTTGTTTGAACCGCAGGCCGCGACGGTAGCGGAGGCGGCCACCGTGCCGCCGAGCAGAAGTGTGCGTCGTGTGAGCTGCATGGCGTAACTCTCCCACCCGGGGTGTGCATGTGGAGCCCGGGTCCGGCCATCGAACCGCATTAGGCTGGCCAGGTGGCGAAACTACCCGATGGCGACCCGGCTCCCACCGACGGATCCCTACCCGACGAGGCCCTCGACGCGAGCCGGTCGTTGGCGGTCTATGTCCATGTGCCTTTCTGCCGTACCCGCTGCGGTTACTGCGACTTCAACACGTATACCCCGGGGCAACTCGGCGGGCTGGGCGCCGAGACCTATCTCGAGGCGGTGAAGGCCGAACTCGATCTGGCGCGCCACGTCGTGGGACCTCGCCGGGTGGAGACGGTGTTCTTCGGGGGCGGCACGCCGACGATGCTGACCGCTGACGCATTGGTGGGCCTACTTCACGCCATCCGGCGGCGATTCGATCTGGCAGAGGATGCGGAGATCACTACCGAGGCGAACCCGGAGACCGTGACCCCCGCATATCTGGAACGGTTACGAGGCGGCGGGTTCACCCGATTGTCCTTGGGCTTGCAGTCCGTGGTGCCGCACGTGTTGGCCGTACTGGAGCGGCAACACACTCCGCGTCGAGGACTCGACGCCGCCGCGTGGGCTAGCCGCGCCGGATTTGAGCACATCAGCCTCGACCTCATCTACGGCACTCCAGGTGAGTCGCTCGATGACTGGCACGCCAGCCTGGAGGCAGTGGCCGAGGCCCCGGTGGATCACGTCTCTGCCTATTCACTCATCGTGGAGGAGGGCACCCGGCTGGCGCTTCAAGTGCGGCGCGGCGACGTGCCCCTGCCTGGTGAGGATGACCTAGCCGACAAATACCTCGCGGCCGAGGCCTTCCTCTCCGGGATCGGTTTCACCAACTACGAGGTCAGCAACTGGGCTCGCCCCGGCGGACGGTGCCGCCACAACCTTGCCTACTGGCGTGGCGGCGATTGGTGGGGCATCGGCCCCGGTGCTCATTCACATATCGGCGGGGTCCGGTTCTGGAATCGCAAGCATCCCCGCGGCTATGCCGAGGCCCTCGCCGCTGGCGTCTCTCCCGTCCTCGCACGCGAAGTGCTCGACGACGAGGCCCGCCATATGGAACGCATCCTCTTGGAGTTGCGGCTCGCCGAAGGGATCGAACTGGGCGCGCTCAGCCCCAGCGAGCGCAGCCGCATCCCAAGCCTGCCAGCCGAGCTGATCCGGTTGGAGGGCGAACGGCTAGTACTGCGCCCTGCGGGGCGTCTCTTGGCGGACGGGCTGATCCGGGACCTGCTGGACTGAGGGCTTAGCGAGCATGCCTTCAACGACGAACAGGGTCAAGACCAGTGCGGCGCCGAGAGCGAGGAACACCAGCAGGATCAGCCAGTTGTCCCCGATCCCCAGGAGCTGGCCCTCCTGGCTCTGCCAGGGCCATAGGCTGCGCAACGCGCCGATCATCATGCCGGCCAAGGCAACCATCGTTCCTCTGTGGTGATGGGTCAGGAGCCAACGCAGCGCCTTGACGATGAAAATCAGGCCGAAGACCGCGCCGAGCGCGAACAGGCCAAGGTAGCCGAAGTCACGATCCTTGACCGCGCCCATGGTGGACTCGTAGAGCCCGAAGGTCAGTAGCAGGAACGAACCCGAGATGCCAGGCAGCACCAGCGCCGAAACGGCTAGTGCCGCCGTGCAGACGATGGTTAATGGGGTGGGTTCGAGACGCATCAAGGGCAGCGACAACAGGCAGAACGTGGCGACCGCGGCACCTACGATGATGAAGATATCGAGGACCCGCAGCGGGAGCCCAGCCAGTTTGAGGGGGACCGCCACGGATGCGAGAACCATGCCGAAGAAAGCAGCCCTGACCTGCTCCGGATAGGTGGTGACTAGGTGTTCCATCGGTCCGGCCACCGTGAACACGGCAATCGCCATGCCGACCATCACGGGAATGAGCAGCGCCCATTGGACCTTGCGGAACTCCTCCTGGAAGGAGGCCTTGCGGTCGGGGCCAGTCACCAGCCTGCGCACGGCGGAAGTGGCGTGGTGGGCCGAGGCGATCAAGTCGTCGTAGATCCCGACGACGAGGGCCACGGTCCCTCCGGAGACGCCTGGGATCGTCTCGACGACCCCGATCAGCGCTCCACGGATCGCGTTGCCCAGGAGGGCTAGAGGGGCGGCGGTGTGTCGTTTGACGTGTTCTTCTTCGCTCACGAGGAGAACCGTAACCCGCGGGTTGCGCACACGGCGAGTGCGTACTACTGTATTAGGCACTTAATACAGTAGTACGAGGTGGCGCGGAGGCGACATGGAGTTCGAGTCGAGTAGGGCGATCTGGCTGCAACTCGTTCAGGAATTCACAGGACGGATCGCCTCCGGCCGCTGGGCGCCCGGGGATCGGATTCCCGGGGTTCGTGAACTCGCGGTGGAACTCAGAGTCAATCCCAACACCGTGCAGCGCGCGTTGGCGGAACTCGAACGTCAAGGGCTCGCGCGGGCCGAGCGGACGGCGGGCAGGTTCGTGACCTCTGACGAGACAGTCATCGACGAAGCCCGCCTCAGCCTGGCAGCGGAGGCCGCCGACGCCTACGTCCAACGAGCCCGCGGGCTCGGACTCACCCTCAACTCGGCGCGCGAACTCCTCGCGCGCCACTGGCCGACAGGAGAACACTCATGAGCGCCATCGACGTGGCCGGTCTCAGCAAGAGCTACGGAGGCATCAACGCCCTCAACGACCTTTCGCTCAGCCTCGACGGCGGGCAGATTGTCGGGCTCCTCGGAGAGAACGGCTGTGGTAAGACCACATTGCTCAAGGTCCTCGCCGCCGTGCTGTCCGATTACACGGGCCGGGTCCGCATCCATGGCTCCCCACCCGGCCCACAGAGCAAGGCTCAAGTCAGCTTCCTGCCCGATCGAGAATTCCTGCACCTGACCGACAGCGTGGAGCGCTGCCTCGACCTGTATCGCCACGGCTTCGCCGACTTCAATGAGGGCAAGGCGCGAGACCTGCTCGGATTCTTCGGGATCGATACGGCGCGCAAGATCAACACCTTGTCTAAGGGCATGCGGGAGAAGGTGCAGATTGCCTTGGTCATGTCCCGGGACGCGCGGGTGTTTCTCCTCGACGAGCCCATCTCGGGAGTGGACCCCGCCGCACGCGACACGCTTCTGGAGGCGATCGTGAGAGACCTCAACCCGGAGGCTCTCGTGCTCGTGTCTACCCACCTCATCCACGACCTTGAGCCAATTCTTGACCGCATCGTCATGATGCGCGCCGGAGTGGTGCTGCTCGAGGGCCAGGTGGACGACCTGCGGGACGAACACGGCACATCCATCGACACACTGTTCAGAAAGGTCTACCGATGATCCGATTCCTAGTGACCGACGAGATCCGCCGCGTTGGCCGGTGGATGGGTACCTTGACTGCACTGGCGATCATCGTGGTCGGGGCGCTGACGAGCCTCAGCCTGGTCGCGCCGTCCACGATCGGGGGAGTCTGCTGCGTTCTCGCGGTACTGGTTGGATGTGCCTATGGCTTCCTGAGCCATCTGGCCCTAGCAGTGTTGTATTACCGCAGTTGCCACACCACGACGGCCTACCTGACCGCCAGCTACCCCGTTCGCGGACGGACGGTGTTCGCCGTCAAGGCCGCAGTCGGGCTGGCGGTTGCGTTCCTGACCTTTCTCCTCGCCTTTCTGCTTGCCATGGTGGCCATGGGTGCCTTCATGCTGACCCAAGGGATGCAGTGGTCCGCCCTCATCGACTCGCTGCGTCAGGCCCTCGAGATGCTGGGCAGGATGCCCGCGTGGCTGTTCGTGGTGAGCGTCATCCTCGTGGCGGTCACCATGCTGTCCAGCGTGTGCGGCTACTATTTCGCCGCCAGCGTGGGTAGCGAGTCATGGAACACTCGCTTGGGTGTCGCCGGGCCGGTCCTGGTCTGGGTGGGGTATTACCTGGTCCTGCAGGCCGTGACCTTCGCGGGCCTCTTCCTCCCGGTTCACCTGGTCTGGCCCAACGGAGAAGTGGAACTGCACCTGGGATTCGTCGACGTCTTCGCGGCCGAGCAGAACACGGTGATCCCGCTGGGAATTTTCATCGCCATCGCCATCGTCACCCTGGTGGCCCTATGGCGCGCCGGAGTCAGTTACGACAGGCGCCTCGAACTGCGGTAAGCGTTGGGGTGGCACTGCTAGCCTCGCGCCGTGGATCGTTACGCGAAGGACGTCTTGGCGCCGGGGTGGCAGAAGGCTCATCTCAAACAAACCCGCGATGTGGTCACCGAACTCGATCTGGTGGTCGAGTTCGGTGACTTCTGCGGTGCCGTTGTGGGCTGGGAAAACGGCATCGTCGTCTTGGAGGACCGCAAGGGCAAGCGACGCGGCGTTCCGTTCGGGCCCGGGTTTCTCCTCGAGGGCGAGCCGGTGGCCCTTCGCCCCCCGCTGCGGGGGACGACCAAGCCCAAGTACACGGCCTCAGGCTCCCGGGTGAGTCCCACCCCAGGCAAGGCAAAGGTGGCGTTGCCTAGCCGCATCTTCGTGGAAGGCCGCCACGACGCCGAACTGATCGAGAAGGTGTGGGGCGAGGACCTGCGTCATGTGGGTGTCGTCGTGGAGTTTCTCGGCGGTATCGACGATTTGCCCGCCATCGTCGCCGATTTTGCCCCTGAACCGGGGCGTCGCCTGGGGGTACTCGTCGATCATCTCGTGCCTGGAAGCAAGGAGTCGCGTATCGCGGAACAGGTCTACCGAGCGGGATACCGGGACACGGTCCTGGTAGAGGGCCACGAGTTCATCGATATCTGGCAGGCGGTCAAGCCGGAAAGGATCGGTCGCAAGGCCTGGCCATCCGTACCGCGAGACGTGGACTTCAAGGTAGGGACCCTGGCCGCTCTCGGACTGCCTCATCGCGATCAGGCCGATATCGCGCGGGGCTGGCAGGCGATCCTCGCCCGGGTCACTAGCTTCCGGGACCTGGAACCCCAACTCAATACGAAGGTGGAACGTCTCATCGACTTCGTGACTCAGGACCACCTTGGCGAGCCGTGAGCGTGTCATGCCGACACTAGACGGATAGGGTGACCCTCATGGATACGGTGGGCGTGCTGGAACTTCTCCGGGAGACGGCGGCCGAGGTGATCACACCTCGGTTCCGTGCCTTGGCTGATGGCGATGTCGCAGAGAAGCGGCCCGGTGACTTGGTCACCGTCGCTGACCGGGAGGCGGAGCAATACCTCACCCGGCTTCTGCGGGGGGCCTATCCCGATGCTCTCGTCGTAGGTGAGGAGACCGCGTTCTTGGACCCGAGTCTTCTCAAGGGCCTACCCAATGCCGATCACGCCTTCGTCATCGATCCCATCGACGGGACTCGTAACTTCGTGCGTGGCCGCGACCAGCACGGGGTGATGCTAGCCGAGTTGCGTGGAGGGATCACCACACGTGGCTGGATCTGGCAGCCTCAGACCGAGCGAGGTTACTGCGCCGAACGGGGGGCTGGCGTACGTCTCAACGGGGAGAAGATCGTGCACCACACGATAGACCGGCCTCCGTTGGGGGCCACCTCGAAGCAGCACCTGCTGGGCTACGACGCCGGAGGCAAGCTCAGCCCGGTCGTGTCGAGCCAATTCTCCTGCGCCTTCGACTACCCCGCAGTGCTGCACGGCGATGTGGACTTCATGTTCTGGACGGGAATGCACCCGTGGGATCACCTGGCGGGGGCCTTGATGGTTACCGAGAACGGCGGGGTCAGCCGCACGCTTGACGGGCTTGCCTACTCTGTTTCATCGCGCGCCACTGGGCTACTCGTGGCAGGGGATACCTTGAGCTGGATGACGGCTCAGCAATACTGGCCCGCGCACCGATGAGCCGGGCCACCGCTCGCCCGTCCATTCGCGATGTGGCCGCGCTGGCTGGGGTGTCACACCAGACCGTCTCGCGCGTGCTCAACGGCGCCAACGGGGTTCGCTCAGGTACTCGGGAGCGGATCGAACGGGCTATCGCTGAGCTTGGCTACCGCCCAAGCAAAGCAGCCCGGGCGTTGGCCACCAGCGACTCACGCACTATCGGTGTGTTGGGGGTTCACGCCACGCTATTTGGTCCCAGCCAGATGACATTCGCCATCGAGGCGGGGGCGCGTCGCCGCGGCTACTCCACCACGGCGATCTCTGTGACGGACGACGACTCGGCCCTGCGTGAGGCCCGGGATCATCTGGAGCAGTTGGGCGTCGACGCTGTGGTGATCATGGCATGGTCGGTGCGAGTGCTCGAGGTGGCGGAGGCGTTCGCTGCCGTGCTGCCCACCCGCGTCATCACCGAGGGCGTGGTGCCGACTGGTTTGGCTCAGGTCAGTGGCGCCAATGCCGAGGGGGCCCGGGCGGCTACGGAGGCACTTCGTGAAGCCGGGCGACGGAGGATCGCTCATCTGTCAGGGCCAGAGGACTGGCTAGAGGCGAAGCAGCGTCTGAACGGATGGACGGCGGCCGCCGCGGACCTGGCGGGCCCCGTGGTGACGGCGGGCTGGGACCCCGGGGACGGCTATCGAGCCGTCAAAGAGGCCGTGGCCGCGGACCCAGAAATCGACGCCATCTTCGCGGCCAACGACCACGTGGCGATCGGAGCCATGAAAGGGCTGCGCGAGCTTGGCCGGCGTGTCCCCGATGAGGTCGCGATCGTCGGCTACGACGACATCGAGGTCGGCGGATACCTGGACGTGCCACTCGCCACGGTGCGTCAGGGGTTCGCGGAGATGGGCACGGCGGCCGTTGATCTCCTCTTCGATGTGATGCGTGGCGACGAACCCGAGCCGTGCATCGTGAACCCGACCTTCGTGCCGAGGGCGTCAGTGGGTGGGCTATCCTGATGTGACCGGTCACATCAGGACTGCGTCGTAGCGGTCCGCGCGAGGAGAGCCATGACGATGAGGTTGAGTCAGCTACCCACCCAGGTCCAAGACGAGGTCGCCGCTACCCGCGCTACGGTGGCCACGCTTCACGCGGAGCTACCTCGCTGGCAGCTCGTGGTGTGGACCGCCGGCAACGTCTCGCAACGGGTTCGCTGCGCCAGCGCGGTGGGGGAGGACCTCTTCGTGATCAAGCCCTCGGGCGTCTCCTACGACGAACTCACGCCCGAGACCATGGTGGTATGCACCCTTGACGGGCGCAAGATCGACGACGGCACTTCTGACCGGCTGCGGCCCTCCAGCGACACCGCGGCACACGCCTACGTCTACGCCAACATGGACCATGTGGGTGGTGTGGTTCACACGCATTCCACATACGCCACCGCGTGGGCGGCACGAGGCGAGGAGATTCCCTGCGTGCTGACGATGATGGGTGACGAGTTCGGCGGTCCTATCCCCGTGGGACCCTTCGCCCTCATCGGCGACGATTCAATCGGGCGAGGCATCGTAGAGACCTTGAGCGCGTCTCGCAGCCGTGCCGTACTCATGCGCAACCACGGCCCGTTCACCATCGGTCACAATGCCCGCGATGCGGTCAAGGCGGCGGTCCTGTGCGAAGAGGTGGCCCGCACCGTCCACATCTCGCGCCAACTCGGCGAGCCTCTGCCCATCCCGCACCACTTGGTCGACTCGCTCTTCGATCGCTATCAAAACGTCTATGGACAGAAGTAGGACACTATGCAATCACCATTCGACGGCCGCACGATCTGGTTCCTCACCGGCTCTCAGGATCTCTATGGCGACGATGTGCTGGCGCAGGTGGCGCGGCAGTCCCAACAGGTGGTGGCCGACCTCAACGCCAGCGACGAGGTGCCGCTCAACGTGGTGTGGAGGCCGGTTCTCACGGATCGGGCAGGCATCCAGCGCGCCATGCTGGAGGCAAACTCCGATGATTCGGTGGTTGGCGTCATCTGCTGGATGCACACGTTCAGCCCAGCCAAGATGTGGATTCTGGGGCTCGACGCCTTAGCCAAGCCCATGCTGCATCTACATACGCAGGCCAACGAGGCCTTGCCGTGGGACAGCATCGACATGGACTTCATGAACCTCAATCAGGCCGCCCATGGCGACCGTGAATTCGGCTACATCGTCAGTCGGCTCGGTAGGCGGCGTAAGGTCGTGGTCGGCCATGCGTCCCATGCCGATGTCCGGCACAAGGTGGCGGTTTGGGCACGTGCCGCCACCGGGTTCCACGAACTGCGTGGCCTCAGTCTCACCCGTTTCGGCGACAACATGCGCCGCGTCGCCGTGACCGAGGGGGACAAGACCGAGGCCGAACACAGGCTGGGCGTCGCCATCAATACATGGGGGGTCAACGACCTCGTCGATGCCGTGGCCGAGGTCACCGAGGAGGAGACCGATGCCTTGGCCGTCACCTACGAGGAACTCTATGACGTCGTGCTCGAGTTGCGCGTGGGGGGAGCCCGCCACGAGTCACTGCGCTATGCCGCCAAACAGGAGATCGCCATGCGACGCCTCCTGGAGGCATCCGGCGCCAAAGCCTTCACGGACACCTTCGAGGATCTCGGCGGCCTCAGGCAGCTCCCAGGTCTAGCCGTCCAACGCCTCATGGCCGCGGGATACGGCTTCGGGGCCGAGGGAGACTGGAAGACCGCCATCCTCGTGCG
>JBHADA010000203.1:0-8268 GCA_041854805.1 Arachnia sp. | reverse complement strand
CCCGCCCGCATTCCGGGTCCGGCTGCGGGATCGCGCAGCACGAGGAACAGCGCGGCCCCCGCAGCGAGGATGCTGAGCGAATGGAGCGCGAGGTAGGACACGACGGCCCAGGGCTTCAGGTGTGCCGCGGTCCCGATCAGGTAGGTTGCCCCAGTGAACGCCACTGGGTCCAGCGGCAGGTAGGCGGGAATCAACCAGATAGCAAGGTACCCGAGCACTGGCAGGCCCGCCGCGGCGACATACGACTTGGCGAGCGACCCACCTACCCAGCCCCACGCCAGGCAGCCGGCCACCCCCACGATCGCGATGACCGACTCCGGCGCCGTGGACAGGCTAGGCGGAGAGCCGAAGCACAGGGCCACGATGGCCCCTGTGACCCAGGCCGCCACCGCTCCCGCCGCGGCTATGAGGGTAGCCCGCGCGATTCGCTCGACGGCGTATCGCCACGCCGCTCCTCGTGGCCACGAGGCCATACGCGTCACCATCCCCGCACGCCAGGCGTGCACCGCCATCGCCGCCCCCAAACCGAGGGCCAACGGCCACAGGAGGATGATGGCGGCGGAGACGCTGTGGGTGGATTGAGCCGACGACTCAATCCAGTTCGGGCGGCCCAACACCAACGCAAGCCAGACACCGAACCATCCCACGGCCAAAACCAGCCCTGCGAACGACCTCATGATTCGAACATGGTCAGGTAGCCCGCCTCCGCGCGGCTGACGCCCCGGGTGCCTTCGGGCGCGAGGGCTGCCAACGCATCCACGCCGCCACGCCACCGCACCGTCCCGTCGCTCATGACCCACACGTCTCGCGCCGCCATGGCCACGTCGTCCATGAGATGCGTCGACACCACCACTGCCCGGCGTTCGCCTTCCCTGCGAATGAACTTGCGGATGCGTACCCGTTCCGCGGGATCGAGGCCGACAGTTGGCTCGTCGAGGATCACGAGCGACGGGTCATGCACCACGGCACTGGCCAGATGCACCCGTTGTCGTTGCCCACCAGACAGCGATCCAAGCCGACGGTCGACGAACTCCGCTGCCCGTGTCTCTTCCAGCACCGCGTCGCGTCGCTCGGCCACCTTCCGCCGCGGCACGCGGTAGGCCTGAGCCACGTAGTCGAGGTAGTCACGCACCCTCCACCCAGGTGCCCAATGGGCCTCCTGAGGAAGGTATCCGACGTGCTGCCGGTACCGGTCGAGGCCGCGGCCCCTGCCCACGATCCGCCCCTCCCGGGCCAGGGAGCCTTCCGCCGGGACCGCGGCTCCAGCCAGGATACGGATCAGCGTCGATTTCCCGGCCCCGTTGGGCCCGACAAGCGCGGTCACTCCGGAGCCGACCTCAGCATCGATGGGCCCCAGCCGCCAGCCACCGCGGTACCGAAATCGAACTCCGTCCAGCCTCAACACGGGTGCGTTTGCTGTCATACCGCCTCCCACGAGCGTCGAACTCATGCTCACACTACCCAGAGCACCCGCCAGATGCTTGCTCGTCGCGGTCGCTATGGGCTCAGCTAGTCGGCCCATGCTGGTCTGCGGAAACCGTTCGCGGGACTTCATTCAGGACAGGGTTCATGGCCCTTGGTCAATCTGTTGCTTCGAGCAGGAACTGATTTGCCCACGGAGACCTTGGCCCTGCAAGAAGCTGTCCGACGTCTCCGTCGCCTCGTCGAACGAGCGTGAGCCCGCGACTCCAGCCGACCCCTGATCGCTAGAATGACCGCGATGGCCACTGAAGACAACCGCGAGCTACAGCGTCAGTTGTACGGAGAGCCCCTGAGCGACATCGCGGGGCGGATCCGCGCTGGCCTGTCCCTGACTCAGGGCGGTTTGGCCGAGATCTTAGGTCTGTCCGCACCCATGCTGTCCCAGCTCCTGTCGGGGCAGCGCGGCAAGATCGGCAACCCGCAGGTGCTCGGCCGCCTTCAGGCGTTGATGGAGTTGGCCGAGGCCGCACCAAGCATGACCCCACCCCAGCTTGACGAGCGATTGGCCGCCATCCGCGACACCACTCCGACTATCAGCACCACTACACAGACCACAGCGAAATCATTGCGCTCCGCCGCCCCGCAAGAGGAACTGGAGCGCCTAGCTAACCTGACGACCTACCCGGAGCTTGCCCGTCTTCTACGAAACGCAGCCCATGGGTGAGATCTTCGGCGGGCGCTACGAGCTGATCGACCCCATCGGTCAAGGCGGTATGGGCACCGTCTGGCGCGCCCGCGACCTCAAACAGCAACGCGTCGTCGCCGTCAAGGTGCTGCGGCAAACGGATGCCTACATGCTGCTGCGGTTCGTGCGCGAGCAGGGATTGCGGATCCAACACCCCAACGTCGTCGCCCCCGTCGGCTGGCTCGGCGAAGACGACAAGGTGCTGTTCGCCATGCGGCTCATCACCGGCGGGTCGCTGTCCACCGTCATCGGCGACCACGGCCCGTTGCCTCCCCGGTTCGCCGCGGAGGTCCTGCGGCAGGTTCTCTCGGGGTTGTCCGCCGTGCATGAGGCCAAACTGGTTCACCGCGATATCAAACCGGCCAATATCTTGTTCGACGCCACCGGAACCGCCAAGCCCCACTGCTACGTCACGGACTTCGGTATCGCCGTTGACCTCAACGGCCCCCGTTTCACAGAGACGGGGCTCGTCACCGGCACCCCCGGCTACCTCGCGCCCGAGTTAAAGCTGCTCGGCGAGGTGACTCCCGCCGTCGACCTGTACTCGGTGGGTACCGTGGGAGCGGTCATGCTGACCGCCCGCAAGCCCAGCGAGGTGAGCCCGAATCCGCCACCCGGCACCCCACCCGCCCTGTGGCGGCTGCTCACGGCCCTCCGAAACGACGACCCGAGCCGCCGCCCCACGCTGGAGGAGGCACAGCATCAGCTCACGCACCCAGATCTGACGTGGAACGACGACGCCATCGGCGAGGTCGATGTGCTGGAGCAGCTCGGGCCGCTTCCCGGCGAGTCGCGGCCGTCGTACCCCGCCGTCTCTGCATCGCCAGCCCACCAGCCCGCACCACAGGGCGGACACCCACCCGCAGGCGCCCAGTCGCCACCGGTTGGCCCTCCGGCCGTGTCGCATCCATCGGCTCAACGCCCACTCCCGCAAGGTGCTCCCCCGCACGATCCGGCGGCCTGGGCGCCGACGCTGCACACGGGAATGCCCGCAGCCGGGCCTCATCTGCCCCGGCCTAACCCGCCGCAAGGGCCGATGCCGACGAATCCGACCCTGCCCGTCACCAAGACGTCGACCCCGCCCACCCAGGTGGTCCCTAAGCGACGGGTGCGCTGGCCGCTCGTGATCGTCTCCGCCCTGGCCCTATCCGTCGGTGTGGCGCTGCTGGTGATCGCCCTTCTCTGGAATTCCTGATCGCCGCGGGCCGTCAAACGCCTCATGAGAGGCTCATACGCCTAGTCGTTGGCGATTCTGCGAGCACAGCGCGTAAACCACTCGACCAATCCGTCGAAGTCTAGGAGCTTGCGATCGCTGACGGGGTCACGGGTACCGATCGCGCGGATAGTATGCGCAGCCTCATCTTGATCCACGTCCAGCGCGACCCCGTTGAGTTCTAGGAAGACCATGGTCACAAGCCATGCCGTGCGCTTGTTACCGTCGATAAACGCCTGCGCCTCGGCTTTGTCGTATGCAGCCGGGCTGCCTTATGGATCAAGGTCGGGTATAGCTCATCGCCGCCCCAAGTTTGGTAAGGAGCGTCCAGCGCGCTGCGAAGCTTGTCCTCGTATAAAAGGGGACCAGCTTTGACCTCTGCGTCGTTGAGTCGCAAACAGAGGTCGAAGCTGATTCGCCGTGTCACTCAGCCAGCAGAGCCAAGGTGCGGCTCCAGCGTCGGCTTGCCTTTGCAGCAAGGACTAGCGCATCGGCCGCGTTGGCCTCCTCCGCGTCCCCCTGCGGACGCTTCGGGCCTTGCCCCGCCAAGCTCCGGAGCGTGGATTCGACACCACCCGATGACGAGGCCCGGGCCGGCCATAGCCAACCCGGGCCTCAGCCGTGTCCTACCTCATCCGTTTACGCAGGCCGAACGCGACTCCGCCCAAGCCCACGAGAGCGAGAGCGCCACCGCCGGCATACAGCGCCCAGGAGGGCAATCCGCCGAAACCCGCCCGGCCCGCTGGCCGTTCGGATTCCTCGGATTCGCCCGGCTTCCCGGACTTCGACGCCGGTTCCGACGGGTCGCTTGGCGGCGTGGCAGCAGGACCGTCCAAGGCCTCACCCTTGACCTCGAATGAGAACTGGATCTGGGCTGGCTGACCGAGCAGGGTCTTGTCCTTGGACAGCCCGACGGCGTAGTAGTAATAGCCGTCCATGGAGAAACCCCGGCTGTCGCTGTTGTGCATCGCCTCCGAATCCCAACGGTTGCGGTAGCGCACCTCTGGAACGATGCTGATCTCCGGCGAGGAAAGGTTCACCCCTTCCTGCGTGGTGTAAAAGGTGGTGTAGGTGGAGGGCCTCTCCAGGTCCATATGGCTGAAGTCTGGGGCGTACAGGTTGGACAAAATATCGCCCCTGCCGTCCTGCCGCAGACGCACCGCGTCGCTCAGCTGCAGCCCGTCCAGCGCGAAGACGCCGCTTTGGCCGTAGCCAATCTTTGTCTTGAAGAACACCACCTCGCCCGGCACCACCTCGGTGGTGTAGGTGCCGGACTCCACCTCCAAGGCGTCGTTGAAGCTGGCGCCGCCAGTGACCTGCTTCGGCGTGCCCGACGCGGGTGAGGTAATGCCGTCCGGCAGTTTCCATGGATCCACCGCGACCCCGTTGGGGAGGTCGCCAGCATTCTCGACGGGCGGCTCCTCGATCACCCTGAGCTCAAACGGAACGTTCTTGTCGGCGCCTTCCCTGCGTTTGATCGAGTAGATCAGCGTCTCGTCCTCAAAGCATCCCTTCTTCTCGGGCTCGGCCACCCGCGGGTCGCGGCTCAACGCGAGCAGCGTCGACGTCAAGACGACGCCGATTTCCGCGCTATCGGTCGCCCCTTCGCTCTCGCTGGCACAGTCCAGGCCATCGAGCGTCTCAAGCGTTTCCTGCCAGCTCCCCCTCTCGAGCGATGTGTCCCACGACGCCACTGGCATGCGGACGACGCGGCTGACCCGAATGGTGGATCCGGGGATGGAGCGCTTGATCTTGTAGTACTTGGTGGTGCTGTCCGACGCCGCAGCGGACGACGTGTCGGTGTATTGCCCGGCCACCAGCTCGGGGGCGCCGACCGGGCTATCGCCACCAGTGACTGGCGTGCCCGAGACTGTGTAGGGGCGCGCCGTGCGGGCGCTGAGTTGCTCCAGACTCGTGATCAGCGCCTTCCCGTCGGCCGCGTCGTAGTAAGTGCCGCCCCCAGCCTCCGCCACACACGAGAGCTGTTTGCGCGCCTTGTCGCCGACGCCAAACCCGACGGTGTCAATCTGGATGCGCACGCCGTCACGGTTGAGTTGCTTCACCGTGGCGCACGGGTCCGGGGCACAGGTTTCCTCACCGTCTGAGACGAGGATGATGTGACGCTTTCCGCCCTTGCCCAAGTCCGCGGCGGCCTGGGACATCGCGTATGCGATGGGAGTATCACCGCGCGGCTTGAATTTGGCGATCTGCGCCGACAAGCCGGGTTTGTCCAACGTGCTCACTGGGTGCACCAATCGCGAGTCTTGGCAGGACCCTGCCGCTTGGGAGTCCTTGTCGGCGCCGTAGACCCGAAGCCCCACCTGCACGTTGGTGGGCATGGCGTTGATGGCCTGGTTGAGTGCCTTCTTCGCCGCGTCCATCTTGGATCCCCCAGACGGGTCGGGCTTGGCCATGGACCCCGAGGCATCGAGCACCAGCACCACCTTCGGGGACTCGGTGTCGGCACGCGCCGGTGTCGCCGCGCCCGCGCATGCGACGAGCAGCATCGCAAGGATCGCGACCATGTTCACAGTTCGTCTCATCGAAGACCTCCTTCACTTCGCATATGCAATGTTTGCATACGCGAAGATCAGGTTGGTGAGCGCCTCGCGATAGCGCTCTAAGACGCCGCGGACTCCCCACAACCTCAGCGCCTACGCTCGTGGCGGCGGGCGGGGCACAGCCCACGCCCAAGCACAATGAGCCCGAGACACGACGCTTCGACCATATCACCATGATGAGCGATAATCACGAGGTCGGTGTCGTCAACCGTTGCAGTTCAGGACTGATCGCCCTGGAAGACGAAGGACACCTCGATTTCTGGATCGACACCCTTGACAATCCCGCTGTAGAACAAGGCGCACTGCTCTTTCAGAGCGCTGTAGTTGTCGGCAATGTGCTGTTCCTTGGCCGGCTCGTCAAGAATCTCAGTGATGACCTTCGGCACGTCGATCTCCGGCGTAGTAAAACTGATTGCCCCGTTGTTCTCAACCACCGTCTTGAACTCGACGTCCGAGTGCCCCAGGAAGCTGAACTGAGGAACAGTGATCTGGTATGCTTTCTCTCCAAGCTGTTTGATCTTGACCTGACTTCCGTCAACCCCCAGTTTTGCCGAATACGTGTACTGCAGGAAAAGGCTCCGACCGCTCCCGGGCACCTCCATACCCAAGAACGTGCTACTCACGGATTCCTCGGCGATCCCCTGGATACCCAGGCTCAGCAGCACCACTTCCTGCTCCCGGGTGATGGACTGAATCACCTGGGTATTACGCGACTCCGAGGTGTCACCAAAGGGGCCGAGTCCGGCCCCACGAAGCAGGGCGAGCGCTCCGATTCCAAGAGCCAGCACCACAACAATCGAGACCACAGTAAACGCGATCTTCTTCATCTTTCCTTCCAAAGATAAGAGCCATCATCGTTGATGGGCGGCCTAAGTTTAGCAGTTTGGCGGTGGCGGTGTCTATAGCACGACGACACTCATCTAAAGTCCCCGCGTAGGTAAGGGCCCTACCTCACAGAGTTTCCCCGGAAACGGTGGTGGCGGCCACGATGGGAATCACCCCACGAGGTCCTGCACGGCACGCACCACTGCGGCAGGACGATCGACCTGGATGAACGAGTAGGAACCGGTGACTTCGCTCCACCGCGCTCGTTCTCCGATGGAGTCGGCAAGTTTCTTGGCTTGCCGGACGGGAAAGAGCTTGTCATCGGTAGCCCACAAAAAATGGATGGGGAGGTCAACCTCCGGCAGTGCCTTGGCCGTGGCAAGGGTGATCGACGGATCGACAGCACGGAGAACCTTGGCCAGGTCTCGCCGTACCCCCCGGTCCCGCAGGGGATCAATCGACTGACGAGCAAGGTCCTGTGTAAGTGACTGTCGGGTCAACCATCCGAAAGCGATCGGCAAGTTTCGCACCGCAGGCACTTCCAGCACCCACCGTACTGCCCACATGGCACCGGGAACTCTCGCTGCGAGTTGTAGATATCGCAGCGGCAAAGGCAGAAAGTTGTCATACAGATCACACGGAAGCAGAAGCAGTGCGCGTATGTCCTGCGGGTGGTTGCACACCATCTGCTGAGCGATCACTCCACCTGTGTCGCTACCCACCAGCCAGTACCCATCGGGCAACATCTCGGAAAGTGCGGGTGCCAGAGCCCGTGCCATGCTCGGCACGGACAGATCGGCATCGGGAAGAGCGGGCGTGCCGTGAGCGCCCAGCGGAAGATCCACACGGACGCATCGGACCGCGGAACTGAGCCGCGTCACCGTCTCGTCCCACACGGTGCTATTAGTCATCAGCCCATGGAGGAAAACCACGGCGGGGCCGGTGCCCGAAGCCGTCACGCTGAGGTCTCCAAGGGGCGTGGTCAAGGTGCTCGTCTGCAAGGAGTGTCCTTTCTCAGTCACTAGTGAAGCATGTCAGTCACGGTTGCATGTGAATCACTCGGACGTCGGGAAGAAGTCCCTGGGCCACTTCATGGATGCTCTCAGTCAACACCCTGCCCGCCAGCGGCTCCAACATCGCCTGCATGCTGGGAATGCCGAAGTCGAGGCCGCAGGTGAACAAGATCCGAGTACCAGTGGGGGCCTCGGTCACCTCCCACGCCCCCTCGAAAACATCGAATCTCCCTCAAGCAAGTGAAGGTACAACGCCAGCCTCCATTGCTCGAACATCCCGTTCGGTCCAACGGAGCCGGCGCCCTGCTCTGACCGCACTGGCCATCGCGATCGGCACAAGGTCACTCATGTCGAGGGCACTGACATCTCCGAGTCCGCGCCGAGAGCCGTGGTCCTTGAGACCGGGCCCATTAGCCCAGTGGGTGCGCACGTCAGCAATCCAGTAAACCGTGAGCGAGGGATCGGTTGAGCAGTCCGGCTGCGACGGAT